>DASWFT010000686.1:0-10216 GCA_036394075.1 Streptosporangiaceae bacterium | reverse complement strand
CTCCGCCAGCCGCGAAACCGCCATCGAAGAGGACAGCGCCGCGCAGTCACCTCCCCCGGCCCGGGAGCGACCAGTCAGGAAGGCGGCCGGCGGGCGGTCCAGGCGGTCTTCCGTGCCCTCCTGGGACGAGATCATGTTCGGCAACTCCAGGCAACCCGACTAGCGATCGGTCATGGGCCTTTGCGCCAAAGAAGGCTCTACGGACAGACCACGCTCTTTGACGCGCCCTGGCGCGTTGTATGACCTGCGCGACCCGGGCCGAAAGGCGGCCGCTGACCGGGCGGCCCGATCCGGCGGCCGATCACGTTCCGTGATGCTGGCGTGCTCCGCGTTTGGCCGGGCCACGGATCGCTCGGGTGCTGCTTCACTTCGCCGCCCGCCGCGGCCTGTCGCGCAGCAGGGACATCTCGGCCGGCGCCTTCTGCCGATTCGGCCGCAGGCCAGTGACAAGTGCGGACGGCCGGCTCTGCAGCCCCGGACATGGCGCGGTGCGTTCTTTCTGCATTCGCGTCGGCTATGCGCCCGATCCTGGCGCTCAGCACATCGCCCGCGATGACTCGCGGGGCGCGGGACGTTTGGATTCGCGGCGCCGGCCGGCGTCCCAGCCGCGTACGATCGGCCAGCGAGGAAGCGTCGAGCGACAGACGAAGGGTGAAACACGTGGGCCGGTTGGCAGGAGCGCTCGGCCGACCCGGAAGGGCTGCCGCGACGGCGGTGGCCACGGCCAGCCTGGCCTGCGGGTGCGGGCTGGTGGGCGGGCCCAAGACGGTCCAGGAAGGCGTCCCGCTCGTGATGACCGTGAGCAGCCAGGTGTTCAGCCGCGGCGTGATAGCGCCGAGATACACCTGTCATGGCGCCGGGATCAGCCCGGCCATTAACTGGTCCGGCGCTCCGCAGGGTACAAAATCGCTCGCTCTTGTCGTAGACGATTCCGCAGCTCCTATCACTCCCTATATCTACTGGATCGTGTTCGATATCGGCCCGCAGACGACCGGAATTCTGGACGGGCAGCTGCCGCCGGGCGCGCGCCAGGCTGGCAACAGCAAGGGAACTGTGGGTTATGATCCCCCATGCCCGCACAATAGTTCGCACAAATACCGGTTCACGGTTTACGCACTTGGCGGCGGGCTGCAGCTGCCCGGCGGGACCAGTGCGAAATCTGCATGGACTGCGATCGCACAGGCAGCGATCGCGCGCGGCACGCTCCTCGCGACAGCCAACCCGTAATCGGCCTGTCACGGCGTGTAAACGGATTCGGCAAAAAATTCTCTAAACGCATGACAGCATCCATACCGGTCCGCCAGACTAACGGATCAAGTAGCTCAGCCCTGGATGGATTCAAGGGCGCTAGCGACACAGGGGAAGGCCCGCGCCATGGCCGCGTGTGCCTCGCTGGCGCCGCCCACGTGGCCATGGCTAGTTGGGTGGTGCGATGACTCTGCTCCTGGTCGGCATCGTCGCCGTGATCCTCGTGATCCTGGTCGCCGCATTTCTCACTTTTCGGCGCGGGCAGGACGATGATCAGGACGAGCCTGGCGGCCGGTGGACCGTCCGCGACCGGGTCCGCTCCGCGGGCCGGGACGGGCACTGGCGCAGTTCCGCCCGGGAGCGCAGACCCGCCGAGGAACTGAGGGCGCCACGGCGCCCCGGGCACCCTGAGCCGTCACGGCGGCCAGACGACCGGCAGCGCGGCTACGACAGTGCCGAGTCGGCGTATGCCGACCGGCGTCCCGGGCGCGGCCAGCGCGATCAAGGCGGTGACCGCGGTTATCCTGCCCGCCCGGCAGGACGGTACGCAGACGCCCCGGCCGCGGCAGATTACCCGGCTCCCAGGACCAGCAGGACGCCTCCGGCCGCGCCGCCGGCCCGCGGGCCGGGTGCCCGCCGCCAGCCGAATGGATACGACACAGGCGGCTACGACAACGCCGGATACGACACGGCGCAATACGGCACCGGTCCAGGTGGGCAGCTCTACGACACCGGGCCCTCCGCGGTGATGGACGACGATCAGTCCCTGCCCGATGAACATGATTTCACCCCCGAGCGCGATGACGACCCGGCGCTCACCGACTCGGACGTGTTCCCGCGGATCCGCGGGAACATCCCCCCCGAGACGTCCCGCAAGGCAGCCAAGCCCCATACCCCAGCCAAGAGCCGGTCCAAGCAGTCGCGCAGCAAGCGCGGGGACGATGACGACTGGCCCAGCACCGAATGGGACAAGCTGTCCGACGAGCAGTACTGGGCGGAGCTGTCCGCCGACAAGCCGCTGGCCACCACGGCCCGCGCCGCGCAGCCGGTCGCAGCCAAGGCAGCTCCCGCGCCGTCCACCCCGCCCCAGGCAAAGCCCGCACAGGCACGGCCCACCGCCGCGAAGCCATCCCGCCCGGCCCCACCGCCACCTGCACCACCCGCGCCCGCGCAGGCCAAGCCCACGCCGGACCGGGCGTCCGTCGCGCCACGACGCCGGGACAGGCAGCAGGAGGCCGCCACCGAGGCCCTCCCGGTCAGAGGCCGCCAGCGGCCTGCCCCAGCCCCGGCGCCTTCATTGCCGCGGGAAGCTGGTGAGCCCAGCCTGGCGATGCTTACCAGCCTGGCGAATGCGCCCGCGGCGCGGCGGCCTGAGCCGGCCCCTCGCGATGACGATCCGCTGACCAGCCCCTCCTTCTCCCGGCAAGGAGCACCGGCCCAGGACAGCAGGTCCTACCGGAGTGACGGCCGGGACCGCCCGCGCGGCAGCACCGGCGACTACCCCACCGGCGACTACCCCACCGGTGGCCATCCGTCCGGTGGCCATCCGTCCGGTGGCTACCCGTCCGGTGGCTATGCCAACGGCGGTTACAACAACGGCGGTTACCCCAACGGCGGTTACCCCAACGCTGGATACAGCAACGGCAGCGGCGCGCAGGGTTACCAGGCCAGCGACGGTGAGCACACCAATCCGCAGGCCGCCTACCCGGCTGCATGGCCGAGCGAGCAGCGACCGGCGCCCCGTCCGGCGGCGCCGCGGGCGCCCCGTCCGGCCGCGCCATCGGCGCCGTCGCGCGCGCCTGCCGGGAATCCCTACGGAAGCTACGTGGACAGCGCCCCAACCGCCCACACGGGCGATCCCGCTGCCGGATACCCCCAGGACCGGACGCGGGCCGACGTCGGCTACGGGGGCTACCCACCTGCTGCCAGCGGAGGCTACCCGGAGCCGCCAATCAGGCAGCCTGCGGGATCTGACCCTGCCATGGCGGGCCTGCCGGGCCATAGCGATGGCTGGCACTCGGCGCCGCCGCCGGCCGCGGCCGATTTCCCGACCGACCCGGCCAGCCAGTATCTCTACACAGGCGGGTCTGGCTACCCCGACGCCGCCGGTTACGCTGCCGGGCTCCCCTCCGCGGACGCCAGCTATCAGGCTGGTTATCCGCAGCCGACTGGTTACCCTGAGCCGGCCGGTGACCCGGACGGCGCCCACAACGGTGTCGGATACCCCGACGGGTACGGCACGGACCCATACGGCCCGGACGGATATGGGGGCTACCGGCCGCGCCAGGCTTGACAAACCCGACCAGTGCGCCGGGACAATGTGCCGACCGACGCTAAGGGCAGGGGACATGCTGAACGGCAGGCGGGATCATGCACGTAGTTACCATTTGCACCGGCTCGCGACCGCGCTAGATACCAGGGGTCTGCACGCAACCGTAAAAACCACATACCCGGCCGCGCTGCACATCTTCACTCCAGGCGCATCAATGCTCGCGGAGAGTATCGACTGCACCCCGGGCACGGACGGCAGCGGCCGCCTTCGCTGGTATTACCGCTGGTCCTGGGGGGAACTCCTACACGACACCGAGGATCCGTCCGGTGCCGCCGCGAAGATCGCCGAGGTTCTGTCCTCTCGGTAATCAGCGGCGCACTCGGACCGCCGCGCAGGGCGTCGGCGGCAGCTGACTGCTGGTCGGCGAGGTCACCAGGAGCCCCACGGCAGGCTGGGCTCGGGCAGCGATGGCGGCTTCAGGAAGGCTGGCGGGCCGGCTAGATCCAGCGCGTCGAGCGGCCTGGCCGCTGCGGCGTCCCTGGCGGTCAGCGGCGGCAGGTTCCACTTCTGTTCGACCAGCTTGAGCACAGAAGTGTGATCGAGCACCTGGGTGCACACGTAATCGGGCCGTGCATAAGGCGACACGATCACCGCGGGGACGCGGAACCCGTACTGGTCATAGCGGCGCGGCCCGGCATCAAGCTTCTCGACGTTGGCGACGTAATCGCGGAAGAACGGCAGCATGCATGCTCGTAGTCACGACCGCCTGGTCAGCATGCTGCGGCCCTCGACGCCGTCGGGCGGGACCGCGGCCGGCGGCGGGACGTGGTCGTAGTAGCCACCGTGCTCGTCGTACACCCAGATCAGCATGGTGTGCGGCCACCCCTTGCCGTGCATGACCCGGTTGATCACCTCCGCCGCGAAGCTCTCGCCTTTCCGGATGTCCTGCGGGTTCTCTTCTGAGAAGGCGTTGAAGTCAGGATCGACAATGCTGAACGCGGGCAGCGTTCCGTTGTCGGCGTCGGCGAAGAACTGGTCCGTGCCGCGGACATGCAGCAGGAACCGGGCCACGTCGAGTGGGAAGATGTCGGCGGTGAACTGCATGTCTTTGTGCATCGCGCGCTGTAGTGGCGGGAGCCACCTGCCCAGGGACATCAGCCGGCGCCGGGCCATCCGGCGCCGATGCCGCAGGACGCCCCTGAGCGCGTACCGGCCCGTGAGCGTGGGCCGGTCCCCGGCCACCGGGTGGTAGTTGGTCCACGAGATGCCATACCTGGTCAGCAGGTCGAAGATGGTCCCGGTCGGCGGATAGTCGGCCAGGTCGAAGGCCAGGTCGTCGATCAGCCCGTGGGCGGTCCCGGCGATCAGGAACCGGCGGTTGGGGAACGTGGGCCCCAGGCACGAGCTGAACCAGTGGTCCGCGAGCGGGAATGCCCTGGCCAGGCCGTAGTAGAACGGCAGGTCGCGGTCGGACCAGTAGCCCATGCCAACGGTGGCGTCCTTGCCCGGCAGCGGAGCCTGGGTGCTGCTCACGAACCCGTCGCACTTGCCCTCACCCCACTGGAGATGGCTCGCATGCCAGCTTTGTGACGGCACCTCGGGCTGCTGGACCGTGGAGGCCAGGTGATGCGCCCGAACAGATTCCCCGTCGGCACCTGGATTAGACACATCCGGTTCCCCGTCCGGGCCGAGCGGGAATCCCTCGCCCCGGCCTGCCAGCATGCCGAGGTAGTTGTCGTATGAGTGGTTCTCCATCATCAGCACCACGATGTGCTTGATCTGCGGCAGCAGGTCGCTGCCGGCCGGCAGGTCGGGCCGCGGGAGCCGCCCGGGATCCTGGTCGCCCATGTGGCGGGACAGACGCTGCAACTCGCGGCGCTCAAGCCAGTTCCACATGTTCGCGCCACCTTCGGGGTTGGATGTCGCGGTATCGTCTCACGCGTTGCCGCGCCAGGCGCCTTGAGCGCCCGGCCCGGACGGCGTCAGTCCTGCGACTGCGGCACTGTTGCTGATCGTGGCGGAGCTTTTCATCACGGACAGGTCAAAGCCGGCCTCGACTGCCTGCCGGGCGCACGCTGCGCTGATCACGCCCGTGCCGCCAATGAAAAGCACGCGCGGCGCAGCCATGACTCAGGCCTATCACAACGTTCCGCGGCCGGCCTGCTCAGCCAGGCCAGTGCGTCGCGTAGGGCGAACGCTGCCGGAGGTCATCACGCACGTCGCTGCCGAGGCGGCTGGTCTCACGACGGTTGAGCGCGGCGCCCACGACCGCGCCGGTGAACAGCGGCCCGAATGAGAAAGCGCTGCGCCCGGCCCGGGCCATGAGCCGGCGCTGGAGCCGCCTGCGCAGTGGCGAGCCGACCGCCAGGGCCAGCCCGCCGGGCACGAAGGAAACGCCGCGCCGGTGCGCCCAGGCCGTCACGTACGACAGCATGCGCTCGGTTGCCGAACCGGACGCGCGCATGCCGTACACCTCGTGCAGTTCGGCCACCAGCTTGATCTCGATGCCGACGAGGGCCAGGGTCTCGACCGCCACCTCCACGGGCGCGGCGGGCAGCGGCAGCACCATGGCCGCGCCGGCCGCAGCACCGATGGCGGCTGAAGCGCGGGTCGAGCCCTGTATCAGCATGTCGGCAAGCTCCTCGGGACTGAGCCCCGGAAACTGGGCGCGGAGCGTCTGCTGGTCCCGCACCGGCAGCCGGGGCGCCATCGCGAGCACCTGGGCCGTCAGCCACCGGCCGCCAGACAGCACTCCGTACCTGGTGGCCCGCCCGCTGCGGCGCGCGAGCCGGGTGACTGCCCCCGTGAGCTTGCGGCGGCGTGACGGGCTCGCTGTCTCGCTCAGCTCCCCGACCAGCTCGGCAACCTCCCCGGGCAGCGCTTGCGTGGTTCCCTCGGCTGGCATTACTGGTCCCTGCCCGGAATTGTCCATGCGCTAGGGCTACCCCAGGCGGCGGTCATACGCAAACGATGCCCACCGCTGGTGGTCTTTCAGGCCCTGATCCGCCAGCACCCTGGTGATCAGCGACCGCCTAGCTCGGTGGGCCTCAGGCTCCTCCGGGCCCGACGCGGGTTGCCGTCCGGGCGAGCCGATCCGCGCCGCGAAGATTTAAGGGGCACGGCCTAGCCCGGGACGTCGGCGGCGAGGAAGTGAGCGGCCCGGGCCGGCGGGTCGGACAGCGCCTTGGCCGCGTCCTCGTATTGGCGGTCCGTCCCTGTCAGGCGGTCCCTGTGCTGCCGCAGGTGCTCATCCCAGGACGGGACCACGAACAACTCCACGAACACCCGCGGGTTCTCGCCGTCCCGGAAAAGGCCCCACCTGGTAGCGCCGGTTCGCAGCCTGGACCGGCGTACCTGCGCCATGGCCTGCAGGAAAGGCTGCTCGTTTTCGGCCGACACCGTGTAGGTGGTCTGCACCACGACGGGCCCGCTCCGCGGATCGGCGTCCACGACCAGCTGAGGCTCGGGCCAGTATGCGACCGGGCGGCGGTCCATGTCCTCGGTATCGAGGAATGGCCAGAACCGGATGGTTGCCGCGCCTGCGGCCATCGTGGCCGCGGCGGCCAGGAAGGCCGGCACCAGCCCGGCAGCTCCGGCGACGACACCCCATCCCGCGGCTCCTGCTGCCTGCGCGCCGAAGAGGACCATCTGGTAAACAGAAAGACCGCGCGCCCGGACCCACGCGGGCAGGAAGAGCTGGAGCGCCGCATTGAGGCTCGCCAGCACGGCGATCCAGGCCATGCCCGCGGGGAGCAGCACGACGAGGGTCACCACAACGTTGCGGAGCAGCGCCACCGCCACCAGTGCCGCCGCGTAGACAACGCTCGCGGCAGTGATCAGGGCATTGCTTGAGAGCCTGGCCCGCGCCTGCGGCAGGACGAACGCGCCGCCGACGGCGCCGGCTCCCAATGCGCCCAGCAGCAGGCCGTAGCCGCCCGGCCCCAGTCCGAGCCGGCGGCTGGCGATCAGGGCGAGCAGCGCCCATAGCGAGCTGCCTGGTACCAGGAAGAGAGCCGCCCGCAGCAGGACCCGCCGCACCACCGGCGCATTGCGCACATATCGGCCCCCGGCCCGCAGCGCGGAGACGAAACGCTCCGCATATTCCGGAGAGGCTCCCGGCTGCGGATGCCACGCCATCACCACAACCGCGTAAAACAGGAACGTCGCCGTGTTGATCGCGAACACCGCGGCCACCCCGGTCCGGGCGATCAGCAGTCCGGCGACGGCCGGGCCAACGGCCCGCGCCAGGTTGACGCTGATCGAGGTCAGCGTCGATGCGGCCCGCACCTGCGCGCGGGGGACGAGGTCGGGCACGAGCGACTGGTAGGCGGGCACGGTCAGGACCAACCCGGAGCCGAGCACGAACGTGAACATCAGCAGGAGCGCGGGCGGCATCTGGTGCACGGCCGTCAGGACGGTCAGCGCCGCGCCAGCCACGACCATGCCGCCCTGCACCGCGATGAGCAGCCGCCGCCGGTCGAACGTGTCCGCGAGCACCCCGCCCACAAGGCCGAACAGGACGTAAGGAAGCATGCCCGCGGTCTGCACCAGCGGCACCAGGATCGCCGCGTGCGCCTGATGAACCAGCAGCCACTGGGCACCGACCGTCTGCATCCAGGTGCCCACGTTGCTGACCAGAGCGGCGAGCCACAGCTCCCGGAATGCTGTGATGCGCAGCGGTGCCCACGCCGACGGAGCCGGGTTCGAGCCAGCCATGCCGTGCCTCAGTTCCTCGTGGACAGACCGTGCCCGGGCGGCACGGGACAGTCTAGGAGGACGGCCCGCGACCTTGTGCCGGTCACCCGGCATCCGTGTCCCGGTCACCCGGCTTCCGGCGCTGCCTGATCCGCACTGCCTGATCGGCACTGCTTGATCCGCACTGCTTGATCCGCACTGCTTGATCCGCAGTGCCTGATCCGCACTGCCCGGACCGCACGCCCGTCCCGCAGCCGATCAGCGACCCGGCTTGGATGGCTCTGACATAGTTTTCCTGTTGCGTGCCCGCTGGGTTGCCGACGGGTGCCGGGGCGAACGCTGGAGGCATGGTGGGTGAGGAGTTTCGTTCGGCGTTCGGCAATTTCGGTCCCGGCTCGCAGGTAGCTAGTTACCGGATAGTCGAGCAGATCGGCCGCGGCGGAATGGCGGTCGTCTACCGCGCCCGTGACATCCGGCTCGACCGGTGGGTGGCCCTGAAGATCCTGGCCCCTGACCTCGCTCTTGACCAGGTCTTCCGGCAGCGGTTCATCAGGGAATCGCGGGCCGCCGCAGCCGTCGACCATCCGAACATCATCCCGATCTTCGAGGCAGGCGAGGCTGAAGGGGTCCTCTTTATCGCGATGCGTTTCGTCAGCGGGCAGGACGTGCGCAGCCTGCTCGACCGGGAGGGCACGCTGCCGGCGGCCCGCGCCACCGGCATCGTCGCGCAGGTGGCGTCCGCGCTGGACGCGGCGCATGCCTGCGGGCTGGTGCACCGCGACGTCAAGCCGGCCAACATGCTGATCAGCGATGTGGCCAAACGCGGCACGGCTGATCATGTTTACCTGTCTGACTTCGGGGTCAGCAAGCAGTCCGACTCCACTTCCAGCCTTACGAGCACCGGGCAGTTGGTCGGCACCCTGGACTACCTGGCCCCCGAGCAGGTCGAGGGGCGCCCGGTGGATGGGCGCACCGACGTCTATGCGCTGGCCTGCGCCGCGTTCGAGATGCTCGCTGGGGTGCCGCCATTCAAACGAGATCAGAGCATGGCGGTCTTGTGGGCCCAGTTGTCGGCACCCCCGCCGCTCCTGACCAGCCGGCGTCCCGACCTGCCGCCCGCCGTCGACCACGTCATGGCCAAGGCGCTGGCCAAGTCCCCGGACGACCGGTACGACAGGTGCCTTGACTTCGCCTCGTCGCTACAGGGGGCCTGCGGGCTCCGGGCCGCCGACACGGCAGGCGGAGCCACCGGACGGCCGGCCGGGCGGGACACGACGCCGAGAAGTGCCACTGTCGCGGAGTTGCCCGGCGTGGTCCCAGGATTCACCAGGCCGTCGCCCGAACCCCCGTTCGACTACCTGCCCGCGAAACGGCCATCACGCAAGCGCCTGGCCATCGCCGCGGCGTGCATCGCGGTGCTCGTGCTCGCCGGTGGCGCGTTCGCACTGCTTCGTCACGGCTCCGGCCCGCATCCCGCGCCGCCGCGGGTCGCGGCGCAGGCTGTCATCCCGGCTGCCACCCCAGCCACCACCGTCCGGATGTACATCTCGGCGATCAATAACCATGACTACGCCAGGGCATGGCGGCTCGGCGGGAAGAACAGCGGATCGACGTACGCGGGCTTCATCCGCGGCTTCGGCACGACCGAGCGGGACAAGCTGACCATATTGTCGGTGTCCGGCGGCGTGGTAACGGCCCGCATCGCCGCCTTGCAGACGAATGGGGCGGTCAATACCTATCAGGGCAACTACACCGTCGATCACGGAGTCATCACCAAGTTCGACATCCGGCAGGTCAGCTGAGCCGGGCCGGGTGAATCGTCACGTCAGCGGCCGAACCGGGTGTCAATGCTCAGGTAACGCATGAATCCAGTGTCCGCCCACGCTCCACACCATCCGCATCCGGCTCACCCGCGCGGGGGGCCAGTGCTGTCCCGGATCACCAGCGTGGTGGCCAGTTCGATATGGTGCGGCTCCGCGGCGCCGGCCGTGGCGTCCGACC
>DASWFT010000685.1:0-10323 GCA_036394075.1 Streptosporangiaceae bacterium | reverse complement strand
CAGCGGACGGGGACGGCAGCGATGAACGCGGCCACGACCAAGTGCACCCAGCCGGGCTGCACCGGGGTGATCGACGGTGGGTACTGCGATGTCTGCGGGATGGCCGCGGCCCCCTCCGCCCCCTCCGCGGTCCCGGGCGCGGTCCCGGCCGCATCTGGCGCCGCGGTCCCGGCCGCGTCTGCCGCGGCGGCCGGCCGCGGGGGCGGCTCGGCATCGGTCTTGGTGCCGACCGTCAGCACCATGGGCAGCCGGGGCTCGCGGTCGGCTGGCAGCCGGGGCTCGCGGCCGGGAAGCAGCCGGTTGTCCAGGGGCAGCCTGGGCGCGGGACTGGTGGAGATTCCGCCGATCCCGGCCCGTGATCCGGCCAGCGCGGTGCTCGCCGACCCGCAGGTACCGGAGAGCAAGCGCTTCTGCGGCCGGTGCGAGCGCCCCGTCGGGCGCGGCAGAGACGGGCGGCCCGGCCTGGCCGAGGGTTTCTGCCGCAATTGCGGGAACAAGTTCTCCTTCATCCCCAAGCTGGAGGCGGGAGAGCGGGTCGGCGGCCAGTACGAGGTGCTCGGCTGCCTGGCCCACGGCGGGCTCGGCTGGATCTACCTGGCCAAGGACCGTAACGTCAGCGACCGGTGGGTGGTGCTCAAGGGCCTGCTCGATAGCGGGGACACCGACGCGATGGCGGCGGCGGTCGCCGAACGGCGGTTCCTCGCGGAGGTCGAGCACCCGAACATCGTCCGGATCTACAACTTTGTCCAGCACGCCGACCGGCGCAGCGGCGAGCCCGCCGGGTACATCGTGATGGAGTACGTGAGCGGGCAGTCGCTGAGGCAGATTCTGCTGCAGCGGCGCCAGGCCGGCCAGTCGCTGCCGCTTCCGGTTGCGCTCGCCTACGCGATCGAGGTGCTCCCCGCGCTGGGTTACCTGCACAGCCGGGGGCTGGTCTACTGCGACTTCAAGCCCGACAACGTCATCCAGACGGAAGAACAGCTCAAGCTCATCGACATGGGCGGCGTGCGGCGGATCGACGACGAGGACAGCCCGATCTACGGGACGGTCGGCTACCAGGCGCCGGAGATCGCGGCGGATGGGCCGTCCCCATCCTCCGATCTCTACACGGTCGGCCGTGCCCTGGCGTTGCTTACCTTCGAGTTCACCGGCTACCAGAGCAGTTACGCCCACAGCCTGCCGGAACCGGCCAAGGTTCCGCTGCTGGCCGAGCAGGAGTCGTTCTACCGGCTGCTGCGGCGGGCCACCGACCCGGACCCGCGCCGCCGCTTCGGCACGGCTGGCGAGATGGCCGAGCAGCTCACCGGGGTCCTGCGCGAGGTTGTCGCCGTCGGCGACGGCAACCCCCGGCCGGCCTTCTCCGCGCTGTTCAGCCCGGAGCTGCAGGCGATCGGCTCCGTGGCGGCGATGGACCTGGACGGCGCCCTGTCGCAGGCCGCGGTGCCACCGGCCGCGGAGACCGTGGCCGGGCTGCCGGTGCCACAGGTGGACTCCGCCGACCCGGCCGCCGGATACCTGGCCACACTGAGCACCCTCGAACCAGACCAGCGGACCGCCGCGCTGTTCGGTGCCGCCACGGGGGAGGCGGGGACACCACCCGGGGTGGCCGAGTCGGCCGAGACCCGCCTGGCGCTGGCCCGCGCCCTTATCGTCACCGGAGACCTGGAGGGCGTCGCGACGGCCCTGCGTGACCTGGTCGCGAGCGATCTCGCCGACTGGCGGACCACCTGGTACCAGGGGCTGGGCGAGCTGGCTGGAGGCCGGCCCGACGCGGCCCGGGCCGCGTTCGATGCCGTCTGTGACGCGCTTCCCGGTGAGCTCGCACCGAAGCTCGCGCTCGCGTTCGCCGCGGAGGCGGCGGGCGACCGGGCCGCCGCCATCCGCTACTTCCAGCTGGTGTGGGCGGTCGACCGGTCCTACGTCAGCGCCGCGTTCGGGCTGGCCCGGGTGCTGCTGGCGGCTGGCGACGCACCCGCCGCCATCGCGGCGCTCGCCGCGGTGCCCGAGACATCCAGCTATTACGTGGCGGCGCAGATCGTCGCGGTGCGGATCCACGCCACCAACCGCGACCCGGCCACGGTTACCGCCGATGACTTGCGGCAGGCCGGCGTCCGGCTGGGCCGGCTGAAGCTGGACGCCGCCCGGCAGCAGCGCCTGACCGTTGAGATCCTGCGCGCCGCGCTCGGCTGCGTGGCGGCCGGGCAGCCGGTCGGCAGCGGCCAGTTGCTCGGCTGTGAGCTGACCGAGCGCGCGCTCCGCCTCGGCCTGGAGGGGAGCTACCGGGCGCTGGCCCGGCTGGCGCCCGACGCGGCCCGCCGGATCGAGCTTGTTGACCTGGCCAACGACGTCCGCCCACGGACGTGGCTGTGACCGGCGGCCCGGCGGCGGCGTCAGCCGGCGCCTGCGCGACCTGCGGTCAGCCGGTCGGCCCGCAGGACAGCTTCTGCGAGGCGTGCGGGACGGAACTGGCCCCGGCCTCGGTCAGCAGCGGAGAGCCTGGTAAGACCCGAGCGTGCCAGTACTGCCCGTCGTCTCAGGTCAGCCCCGACGGCTACTGCGACTCGTGCGGGCGCAAGGTGCCGTCGGGCCGTGATCATCAGGAACTCGATCTCGGGTTGCTGGCGGGCGTGACCGATCGCGGCCTTCGGCATCACAGGAACGAAGACGCGATGGCGCTCGCGACCGCGGACACGGCGGCCGGTCCCGTCGCCGTGGCCGTGGTATGCGACGGGGTCTCCACCTCAGATCGTCCGGATGAGGCATCGCTGGCGGCGGCGGAGGCCGCCGTGCGCGTGCTGCTGACCGCGGTGCGGGCGGGTGACGACCTGCTGGAGGCGTCGTCGGCCGCCGTCCGCGCGGCCGGGGAAGCGGTGAAAAGCCTGGCCGGGGCGTCCCGGGATGCGCCATCGGCCACTTTTGTCTCCGCGGTGATGACCGGCGAAGCCGTGACCGTGTGCTGGCTGGGAGACAGCCGCGCCTACTGGCTGGCGGCCGCCCCCGACTCGGCCGCCCAGCGGCTCACCAAGGACGACTCGCTGGCCGAGGAGATGGTCGCGGCGGGGTTGCTCGACGAGGCCGACGCGCTCGCCTCGCCGCACGCTCACGTGGTGACGCGCTGGATCGGCGCGGACCTCGGCGAGTCGGCCCCGCACGTCGCGACGTTCGAGCCGCCCGGTCCCGGCGTCGTGCTGCTCTGCTCAGACGGGCTGTGGAACTACCAGCCCGAGGCGGCGAAACTGGCGGACATGGCGCTGCCATCCGCGCTGACCGACCCGCTTGGCGCTGCCGCCAGGCTGGTCACGTTCGCGCTCGACGCCGGGGGCACCGACAACATCACCGCGGTGCTGGCCCCGTTCCCGCCCGCCCGGCCCGCTCCCGCCGCGTCCGAGGGCCCGGCCGCCCCGGCTTCCGCCTGATCCCAGCAGAGGAGAAAAAAACACCGATGAGCCAGAACGATTTCACGGTGGACATCTACCAGAACGAATACATCCCGGAAGGCGGGCGGGACGTCAACGCGGTCGTCACGGTGACGTCCCCGGACACGGCGGACATGGTGCCTGCCACCGATACCGGCAGCGCGGAGATCATCATCATCGATTGCTCGGGATCGATGAACGCGCCCCGAACCAAGATCGCCGAGGCCCGGGCGGCCACCGTGGCGGCCGTGGACGTGATCCGCGACGGCGTGGCTTTCGCGGTGATCGCGGGCACGGAGAAAGCGCAGCCCGTCTTCCCGGCCGATGGCAGCCTGGCCATCGCTGACGGGCGGACCAGGGAGGCTGCGAAACAAGCCGTGGCCGGCCTGCGCCCAGGTGGCGGGACGGCGATCGGGAAGTGGCTGCGGCTGGCGCACCAGATGTTCACGGCCCATCCGGCTGGGCTGCGCCACGCCATCCTGCTCACCGACGGCAAGAACCAGCATGAGAGCTCCGAGCAGCTGGACACGGCGATCAGCCTGTGCGACGGCGTCTTCAGCTGCGACTGCCGTGGCGTCGGCACCGACTGGGAGGTAGGGGAGCTGCGCAGGATCTCCACCGCGCTGCTCGGCACCGTGGACATCGTGCCTGATCCGGCGGGGCTGGCCGCCGATTTCGCGGCCATGATGCAGACCGCGATGGGCAAGCAGGTCGCCGACGTCGCACTGCGCGTCTGGGCGCCACAGCACGCGACCGTCCGGTTCGTGAAGCAGGTGGCGCCGACCGTCGAGGACCTGACGGGCCGGCGCGCCCAGTCCGGCCCGCAGGCGGGCGACTACCCGACCGGTGCGTGGGGCGCCCAGGAGAGCCGCGACTACCACGTCTGCGTCGAGGTAACGCCGGGCGCTGTCGGGCAGGAAATGCTGGCCGCCCGGGTGAGCCTGGTCGCCACCTCGCCGTCCGGCCCGGAGGTGCTCGGCCAGGGGCTGGTCAGGGCGGTCTGGACCGATGACGAGGCGCTGTCCACCCGTATCAACCAGCAGGTGGCGCATTACACCGGCCAGGCCGAGCTCGCCCAGGTGATTCAGGAAGGGCTGGAGGCCCGCAAGGAGGGCGACGAAGACACCGCGACGGCCAAGCTTGGCCGGGCGGTAGCACTCGCCCAGCAGTCCGGCAACGAGGACACCGCCAAGCTGCTGGCCAAGGTCGTCGACGTGGTGGACGCGGCGACGGGCACCGTGCGGCTCAAGAAGAAAGTCGAGGACGCCGACGAGATGGCGCTCGACACGAGATCAACCAAGACGGTCAGGACCAAGAAGTAACCGACGGGAGAAGGGCGGCGGAGGCACGGATGCCAACTTGTCCAGCCGGCCACGATTCGGCGAGCAGCGATTTCTGCGACGTGTGCGGGATGCGCATCGGCGCATCGGCGCAGGCTCCGGGTGCACCCTCGGCGGCTGCCCCCTTGACCGGTCCGCCGGACGCGCCGGCCGAGCCCTGCCCGCAGTGCGGGAACGCCAGGTCGGGACAGTTCTGCGAGGCCTGCGGGTTCGACTTCACGTCGGGCCTGGCGCCCGGTCGCTCTGTGCCGGTGGCCCCGGTCTCGGAGCCCAGCCGCTCCGTGCCGGGGGCCCCGGTCGCAGAGCCCGGCCCCGCCGTCACGGGGCCGGGTGACGGCGCGGCATCGCGGCCCGCCGGTCCCGGTACGGCGTGGACGGCGGTGGTTGGCGCCGACCGCGCGTACTACGACAGCGTGGTCGCCGCGGGGGGGCCTGACGCGGGCACGGTCCAGTTTCCCGGGTACTGTCCCGAGCGCCAGTTCCGGCTGACCGGGACGGAGATGCGGATCGGCCGCCGCAGCGCGTCGCGGGGGCTTGAGCCGGAGATCGACCTGACCGGCCCGCCGACTGATCCAGGCGTCTCCCGGCTGCACGCTGTCCTCATCGCCGAGCCGGACGGAAACTGGGCGGTCCTGGATCCAGGGTCGGAGAACGGCACGCTGGTCAACGGCAATGAGATAGTCACCGGGGTGCGGGTGCCGGTGCGTGACGGCGATCGCATCCAGGTCGGTGCGTGGACAGCGATCACCATCCACGCTGTGTAGCCCCGCGGTCGTCGCGATCCTCGCCCGGATCGTCCCAGGCCGTCGCGTGCGCATGGGCCCGATGGCGGGCGTGCGATCATGAACCTGGCAGGACTCTGCTGCCGCGCCGTGACGATGCGGAGCACGCGGGCCGGGGAAGGAAACAGGTGTGCTTCTCGCCGCAGGCTGACATCGTCGGCGGCTTGGTCATCTGCGCGATCGGCGTCGACGCGGTCCGCCACGTCCACCAGCGCCGCGAGTTCCTCGCGCTGGCGTCGATCCCCTTGCTGCTCGGCGCCCACCAGTTCATCGAGGCGCTCGTCTGGTTGTGGCTCCAGGGCCATGTGCCGCGTGAGATCGGCCACGTCGCGCTCTGGGCGTACCTGCTGATCGCGTTTGTTGTGCTGCCGGTGTTCATCCCGCTGGCCGTCATCGCGCTCGAGCCGACGAAGCGGCGGACATGGATGATGGCGCCGTTCGCGTCGATCGGTGTAGTGATCGCCGTGGCCCTGTTCGCCGCGATGGTCCGTGGCCCGGTCAGCGTGAAACTCGCTCCTTACCACCTCTCCTACGGCCTCCGGTTGCCTGACGGCTTCCTGATCGTCGCCCTGTATGTCGTCGCCGTGTGCGGGCCGCTCCTGATGTCGGGCTACCGCCACGTCGCTGTCTTCGGCATCGTCAACCTCGTGGCCGTCATCGTCATTGCCCGGCTCACGGTCTCCGGGTTCGCCTCCGTGTGGTGCGGGTGGGCGGCCGTGTCCAGCGGCGCCATCACGCTGCACTGCCGCTTCGCCAAGCCCCATCCGCACCGCGTCCGGCCCGCGGCTGACGACCTTATTTCCACCGGCTGAATGGTGCCCGGTTCTGGTGGCAGACGGCGCCGTGGGGAGGGAGTACGCCGCTGATGAGGTAGGCGGTCTCGTAGGCGTCGGCGCAGGCGCTCTTGTTGAAGAAGGTGGTGTGCCCGTACCCGTCGACGGTGAGGAGGCGGGCGTCCGCGAGGTCACGGGACATGGCCAGGGAGTCCTGGTAGGGGAGCGCCGGGTCATGGGTCGTCGCGATCAGGAGGATGGAGTGGGCGGTGGGCCTGTTCCACGGCCCGGTGTAGCGGTCGCTGGCGGTGGCAGGCCAGGTCGCGCACGCCTCGTCGGCCCACGCCCAGTCGAGGCCGGGAGGGCCGTAGCGGGCGTGGGCTCGGGCCGCTTCAGCGACATAGGCCCGGGGGGTGCGGGGGTTGGGGCTGTCTGAGCAGGTCACCGCGAGTTGCTGTTCCTGGCCGGGATATCCCGGAGCGGGACTGGGCGTAGCGCGTCCCCGGCGGGGGCCTGGAGCGTTTGGACGAGATGTACCTGCCGCATGGTTTCGGGTTCTGGCCTCCCATAGTTGTTGCAGGAGCCCGGCGGTGGCCTCCCAGCCCGGTGCCAGGCCGGGCAGGGCCACCGGGACGGCGAGAGCGGAGTCCACCGTGGACACGGTCCCGGCGAAGGTGTACGTCGCTGGCGGGCCGCCGGCGGTGACTGGGCGGCTGCGAAGCTGCCCGAGCAAGGCGGAGAACTTGGCGTGGGTGGCGCGGGCGTTTCCCGCTGTGAAGGCGCAACCGGCCACGCCGGCCTGGCCGCACAGGTCCAGGAACGCGTTCAGGGTCTGCGCGGTGCCCTGATCGGCGTGGAGGCGCAGGCCCACGCTGAGCGAATGTGCCGTGCCGTTGCCGGTGGCCCACGCGACCGGGTTGATGTTGCTGTCCAGCACCATCACGCGGACCCGGCCAGGGAACAGGTTGGCGTAGGTGGCGCCCAGGTAGGTGCCGTAGGAGATGCCGAGGTATGACAGCCCCCGGTCGCCGATCGCCCGGCGGATCATGTCCATGTCCCGGGCCACGTCCGCGGTGGACAGGTGGGGCAGGAGCCACCCGCTGGTCTTCTGGCAGCGTCGGCTTAGCGCCGCATAGGCGCGCTCCCACCTGTGCTCCTGTGCGTGGCCAACCGGGAAGCCTGCTGGGAGGCTGGCGAAAAACCGCTCTTCAGCCGGGGCGGTAGGGAAGCACCGGACGGCGGTGCTTGCGCCCACACCACGCGGGTCGAAGCTCACAATGTTAAACAGCGCTCTCAGCCGGGCGGGGAAGAGGCGATAGGCAAACGGCAGGGCCTGGGTCCCCGGGCCGCCCGGGCCGCCCGGGTTGAATAGCAGCGAGCCGATGGCGGGCCGTCGGCCGGTGGGCCGGTGCTCGATCACGGCGATGGTGATGGAGCGCCGGTCTGGGTGGCGGTAGTCCAGGGGCGCGTGGAGGGTGGCGCAATAGAACCCGTCGTCGCATCCATGCCAGTGCAGGACCGGCACGTCCGGCAGCCCGCCGTGAGCCATGGATGGTGCCGAGATGGCTGCTGTCGCCCCGAGCAGGCTCGCAGCGGCCAGTGACCGCAGTCGTGACGCGCCGGGCAGGCGCAAGGTTCGGGTGCCGCATGATGCCCTAGCCTCCTCACGCTGACGTGGACGCAGACCCGCTGTGGTTTGGTGAGGTCAGGGTGGTCATGACCGCTCCGGGTTCTGTTTGGCTGGCTTGCGGCCCAGGTAGGTGAGCACCGCCACCACCCGCCGGTGCTGGCCGCCGGAGTCATGGAGCCCAAGCTTGGCGAACACGTTGGAGATGTGCTTCTCGACCGCTCCCTCGGTGATCACAAGCCGGGTGGCGATCGCGGCGTTGGAGTGGCCCTCGGCCATCAGCGCGAGAACCTCTTGCTCCCTGGGGGTGAGCTCGCCGAACCGGCCGGTGCCGCGGCGGCGGGCGAGCAGTTGCGCCACCACCTCGGGATCCAGGACTGTCCCGCCCTCACCGACGCGCTGGACCGCGTCAAGGAATTCGGAAACGCGTGCCACCCGCTGTTTCAGCAGGTAGCCGATCTTCCCGGTGACTTGGGAGAGAAGCTGCGCGGCATACGTCTCCTCGACGTATTGGGAGAGGATGAGCAGCGCCAATTCGGGATGCGACTGGTGGAGGTCCAGGGCAGCGCGTAGCCCCTCATCGCGCTGGTCCGGTGGGAGGCGCACGTCGATGACGGCCAGGTCCGGCGTACCGTCCCGGACGGCACTAAGCAGCGCCGGGGCGTCGCCCACCGCGGCGAGGACGTTGTGGCCGGCCTCGGACAGCAATCGGGTGAGGCCTTCCCGGAGCAGCACGCTATCTTCGGCGATCACGATGCGCATGGCAGCTCCGCCCGGATGACCGTCGGGCCGCCCTGCGGGCTGGACACGCTCAGGTGACCGTCGACGCCCCGCAGTCGCTCCTCCAGCCCGGCCAGGCCGCCGCCCGCGGCAGGATGCGCTCCGCCGATGCCATCGTCGGTGACTTCCACGATGACGGAGTTCCCGGCCGAGCGGACCGCCACGGTGGCGCGGGCGGCCTCGCTGTGCTTGACGATGTTGGTCAGCGCCTCAGCGATGACGTAGTAGGCGATCGTTTCGGCCGCGGCCGGGGGGCGTTCCGGCAGCGAGACATCGACCGCGACGGGGATGGGGCTGCGCGCGATAAGAGCTGACAATGCCGCGTCCAGCCCACGGTCGGTGAGCACCGCCGGATGCACGCCTCGCGCGAGATCGCGGAGATCATTCACGGCGCGGATGGCTTCCTCGTGCGCCGCGGCGACCATGCCTGCCGCAGCCTTCGGCTGTTGCCCCGATTCGAGCTTCTGCCGGGCCATTCCCAGATCCATCGCCAGCGCGACCAGCCGGGCCTGCACGCCATCATGAAGGTCGCGCTCGATGCGGCGGCGTTCCTCCGCAGCCAGGTTCACGGCCGCGGCCCTGCTTTCCCGCAAGCCGTCGATGCGCCGGGAGAGATCGGCAGGCGAGGGGCCGAGCATGCCCCGGACCAGGCCCGCGTCCATCCGGGCCGCCGCGCGGACGACCCACGCCCCGGCGATGGCAAGGACCAGCCCGGCCGCCGATATCCACGCCAGGTCGCCCGCACCGGTAAGTGTCCCGTACGAGCCGGCCTGCACCGGCCACAGCCAGCGCCAGGCCGGGTAGAGCAGGGCGGCGATCCCGGCGGCCCAGATGGCTGCGGCGGCGAACCCGAGGACGCCGGAGAAACACAAGATGAAGGCGTACCCCAGGGCCCGCCATCCGGCCCGGTCGCCAAGCATGGCCCGGGTCCGCAGCCACCAGCCGTCCGGCATGCTAGCTGGCGGCGGCGCATCGACCGTGACCCCGAGCAGGACCCGGGCCCGATCGCGGTCCAGGCCTACCACCGCCCGGGCGGTCATGATGACCTGACCGAGGACCGGAAGGCCGACGATCGTCGGGGCCAGCACCAGCCCGAGCAGCAGCAAGACCCCAAAGACCAGCGACCACGCCAGGCCGATGAAGGGGTCGAAGGCGAGATCGATGGCCTGTGCGTACGTCCTGCCATCGGCGAGAGGCCGCACAAGCTGGATGATCCCGCCGGCGAGACGGTTGAGCCGCGTCATTCCAGACCTCACGGGTTACCTTTGATTCCAGGCCCACCGTATGAGGTCAGTCCTTTGGGGTCACTGGAGCTACCTGGCGTATCGCCGCCCGGGGGTTACCCGGTGGGTGGGCCTGCTCACGTACTGCGGGCCGCCTTCCAGCATGGCGAGGCTGGCCAAAGCCATCCAGGTCCTTCAGGCCCGCGAGATCCAAGGATCAAAGGCTCAGTGGTCGGCCCGCCGGGACCGAGTGGCGCGATTCTCACCGGCCGGTCCACGGCGGACCCCCGGTCCGGCCGGCTGCCGATCTCACAGCTGCGGCTGATCCCGGTAGATGCGGTCTGGCCATTGTGCCTGGCCGGCGCCGGTCCGTATGTGAAAA
>DASWFT010000684.1:0-17326 GCA_036394075.1 Streptosporangiaceae bacterium | reverse complement strand
AACCGCCGCCCAGACCGGTTTCTTCCTGGTCCGCCTCCTCCGGCTAGGACAGGCCGGGGGCGCCACCGGCACTGCGCACGCACCGATTGGCTGGCGTTCTCCCGGCTCACAGGAGGCGCGGGCTCCGCCGCACTGCACACGGCCCGGCTGCGGTTCCCCGGCTCACACGAGGCGCGGGCTCCGCCCGCCCGTCCGCCGACCCTGGCCGAGGCGATGATTACAGCCTTGCATCCAGACGTCTGCGGCCAGTATGAGCCATTGTTTCCTAACTTCGGGGCTACTAGCTTTAGTCATGCCTTAAGCTTTAGCTATGACTAAACCGCCTGGGAGAGGGACAACCCGATGAGACGATCCCTAGATCTGCGCCGGCATACCCTCTCCGAGCAGGCGGCCAGTGAAGACCGGGTCGAAGAAGAGCTTACCCGCCTCACGATGCAGGTGACGGACGAGATCACCTGGAAGATGCGGATCCTGGGCCTGTCGCGGGCCGACCTTGCTAGCCGCATGGGGGTCTCCCCGGGCCGGGTGAGCCAGGTCCTGTCGGGCGGGGAGAATATAACCCTGCGCACGCTGGCCAGCCTCGCCGCCGCGGTTGATGCGCAGTTCGAGGTGCAACTGCACCGCGAGGACAGCAGCGGCACCGGTGAACGCCCCCCCATGGAAGTCTCGGCGGACCAGCAACATCCCATGACATCCGCCGCTGACCTGCAGCACGTTCGCCGCTGATCTGACGGTCAGCAGGCCGGAGGAACTCGCCAGCGCGTGGTCAGCCAGGGGCGGAACCCGCCCTGGACCGCAGGGTGCCCGGGGCGAGTAGCCCATAAATCAGGAGCTTGCCGCGCCCTCGGCGGTACTCATCCGCCAGCATGACGCGAAGTTCGTTTTCTGCCGAGTCCAGCAGCCTGCCCTCGAGTTCCTTGCGTGTGTACTTGCCCACCAAGGCCCTGGTGGATGGGTGGGCTTTCAGCCGCGCTTCCAGCTGGGTGGTGCCCAGGTTGATCCCCTGTACCACCCCGACCTTGTGCAGGATCGAATCCTTCGCGCGATCAAGCGCCTGACGCCGCCGATCGCCTTTGGGCCACCTGGCGACTATCCGCTCGTGGTAGTAGATCGTGGCTTGCCCGAGTACCGCCGGGCTCCCGCAAGCGGCGCGCAGCCTCTCGTCGCACCACACTTCCAGGTCGTCGCCTATCCGGTCATCCATCCGGCGGACGAAGAACGTGAGCCAGCCAGCCAGCTTTTCTGCTTCCGGCCGCCACCTGCCCCGCAGTCGGCTGTGCCGCTGCTCCGCGACCTTCCCGAGCCATAGTCCGCTTGGCACGATCAGCCCAATATAAGCCGCGCGGAGGTGATGACCTGCGGCAGCGACGGCCACACCCAGACCGGTGGCGATGGCGCCGGTGATGATGACAACCGCGAACGCCCACCACTTGCTGGTAGGGCCAAAAGGCCGTCCTAATCCCCGGCAGCGGACCACCAGGAAAGCCCACGAGGAGACCATGGACAAGAGGGCGGTCAAGGCAACGCTCGCAACCCAACCCGGCATGACCCATCCCTTGCCCTGTACCTCAAGAGCCAACTGCAGACTAACCCCTCGAAGCGACATGATCGCAGGCAGTCTTGGGGATTGCTAGACGAAGGCCGCTTTACTAACCAATCCGCGACAGATGGCTCGGTGAAGGTTCTACCACGCTTCGCATTACGTGCAGGACTGAACCTCGAACCGCATCTGTGGGATGGCCTGCAGGGCGAACCAGGCATCCGCCGCCTGCTACGGAGGCGGCCGACGGGTAAATCCCTGGCTATGGTGCGCCCGGTGTGACAGTCTGTGGCCAGCCAAAATTGGCGGCTCTGGAGGAAGGAGGCGTTCGATCATGACAACCGGATTTCGCGCCTCCGCGACCGGGTGACCAAGGCTCCGGGCGCGGACGGCATCTCGTGAACAGGGAGCCATCGCATGACCGTCCGGATCAGGACCATCACTTTCGACTGTCGCGACCCCTACCTGCTGGCCGGGTTCTGGTCGCAGGTTACGGGGTTCCGTGAGGACCCAGACAACACCAACCACCCTGACGATCCAGAGGGCCTGCTTGTCGCCCCAGACGGATCCGCCAACCTGCTTTTCATGCGCGTGCCGGAAGCCAAGCAGGTCAAGAACCGCGTCCATCTCGACCTGACGCCTGATAATCCGACTCCTCAGGCCCGGGATGCGGAAGTAGAGCGGGTCATCGCTCTCGGCGCCACCCTCGTCGACGACCACCGGCGCCCCGACGGGAAGGGCTGGGTAGTGCTGGCCGACCCCGAGGGCAACGAGTTCTGCATCGAGCGCGGCGTCCCCGGCGGCTGACAGCTCCGTTGTCCGCTGCCAGATATCTCGGCCCGTTGCCATCCAAACCGGCCCGTTGCCTCCGCCGCGCCAACTACTTGGCCCAGTCAGGGCATTTCTCCAGCTCGTAGGGCCGACTGTGGCGCTGAGGTCGGGCCCGGTTGAGGGCACAGGCGCAGGTTTCGACCTGGGCGGGCCAGCTTGGATGGCAAACGATCAACCTCTCGCCTGCCATCCGAGTTGGCCCGCCCAGGTCAGAGCAAGGGTGGTGGGCCGACTTATCTGTCACGGGACACCCGGTGGGGGTTGCGGGTCGGCCGTCAAGCCGCGGGGCAGCGGGGCGGCCGGTGATCATCGCTCAGTCGTCGGGAGCAGCGTGATCACCGGCTCCAGGACCCGGTCGAAGCCGACTTCCCGGCGCGGCCCGGTGAGCGTGCACCGGAGCACCGACCGGATGTCAGTGCTCGACGCCCCGATCCGCAGCTCCACCTCGCCCGGGTCGACCTGGCGGCGGCCCGATCGCCCGGTGTAGCAGGTGAGGTCGGCGTGCAGGTCGATGACGGCAGTCCGCTGCTCCCCCGGTGGCAGCTCCACCCGGGTGGCGGCGATCAGTTGCGCCACCGGGCGGGCCACCTCGGCCACCGGGTCGTGCAGGTACACCTGGATAACCTCGGTCGTGGGAATCGCTGCCTCGTTGCGCAGGGTGACTGCCAGCTGGCAGGTGCCATCGGTGGGCCACAGTTCGGGAGAACGTTTCGTTATGTCAATCCAGGTGGCTGGGGCGTAGGAAAGCCCGTGGCCAAAGGGAAAGACCGGCGTCGGATCGACGCTGCTGACCGTGCCGCGCTGGCCCAGGCATGGTGCAAGGTAGCTGGCCGGCTGATTCGCGCCGCCGGCGGGGAAGCTGACCGGAAGCCTTCCTGACGGGTTGACCCGGCCGCTGAGGACGTCCGCCAGGGCGGCGGCACCCTCCTCGCCGGGGAAGAACCCGCAGACCACGGCGGCGAGCCGGTCCACCTGGCGGGAGAGCTCGTACGGCCGGCCGGCCAGCAGCACGAGGACCACCGGCGTGTCCGTGGCCAGCAGCGCCTCGAGCAGTTCCTCCTGCCGGCCGGGCAGCCGCAGGTCGGGCGCATCGCAGCCCTCCCCGGACGTCCCGGCGCCGAAGAGGCCGGAGCGGTCGCCGAGCACGGCGACACAGACCTCGGCGTTGCGCGCGGCATGCACCGCGACGGCGATGCCGACGTCATCGCCGCCCAGCACTGGGCAGCCCTGTGCGTAGCTGACGGCGTACTCGGCTGGGTCGGCGCACAGCGCGTCCAGCATGGTTGGCACGTCGATCCCCATCGGGACGTCCGGGTAGTGCACGCCGACGTGCACGGGGAACGAGTAGCAGCCGAGCATGGCGCTGGCCTCATGCGCCCGTGGCCCGACGACGGCGACCCGGCGGCCAGCGGCCAGCGGCAGGATCCCGTCATTGCGCAGCAAGACGACCGAGCGCTGCGCCACGAGCCGGGCCAGCGAGCGCGACTCCTCGTCGTCAAGGCGCTCACCGTCGGCGACCTGCGGTTCCGTGGACCAGCCGGCGTCTAGCAGGCCGAGCTCGCATTTCTGCGTGAGAACCCGCTCGACGGCGCGATCGACCAGCGCGGCATCGACGCTCCCGGACTCGATGCCATCAATCAGCGGCTCGCGGTAACAGTCCGCGGTCGGCAGTTCCACGTCGATGCCCGCTTGCAGCGCCAGGCCCGCGGCCTCGCCACGGCTGGCGGCCGCACCGTGCATGGTCTGCAGGAAAGACACCGCGAAGTAATCGGAGACGACCGTCCCGGTGAAGCCGTACGTGCCACGGAGCAATGTGGTCAGCAACGCGGCGTCCGCCGCCACCGGCACGCCATCGAGGTCGTTGTAGGAATTCATCACCGACCGGGCACCCGCGCGCAGCGCCATTTCGAACGGCGGCAGCAGCACGTCGGCGAGCTCGCGCGGGCCGATCGAGACGGGCGCCATGTTCCGCCCGGCCCGCGAGGCGGAGTAGCCGACGAAGTGCTTCAGCGTCGACACCACGCCCGCTGACTCAAGCCCGCGCACGTATGCACTGCCGATCACTCCGACCAGGTAGGGATCTTCGCCGATCGCCTCCTCGACCCGGCCCCAGCGCAGATCCCGCACCACATCCAGGACCGGTGCCAGGCCCTGGTGCACGCCGAGGCGGCGCAGCGTGCGGCCGATCTGCGCGCTCATCCGCTGGACAAGATCGGGATCGAAGCTCGCTCCCCAGCACAGCGGCGACGGGTAGGCCGGGGCCTGCCAGGCCGCCAGCCCGGTCAGGCACTCCTCGTGCACCATCGCCGGAATGCCGAGGCGCCCTGTGGCCACGATCTGGCGCTGGCTGCGCGCCACGGCCCGCGCGCCTTCGACCGGATCGACCGGAGCGGTGCCGAAGGCACGGGTGAGCTGCCCGATGCCGTCACCAATCAGCGTGCCCCAGTCGGCGGGCGCCGAGACGACGTCATGCTGGTGCGGCGCGACGTCACCGTCCACGGCATCGATGCCTACCCATACGCCGTAAAGCTGGGCGACCTTCTCTCGGATGGTCATCCGCGCGATCAGGTCACGCACCCGCTCGGCCGCCGCGGCGGCCGGGTCCCGCCAGATCTCCGTGGAAACACTGCGCTCGATTGTCACCTGAGTCCATCCGTCATCGGCCTTGGTTCCACCAGGGCGAGGATAGCCGTATAAAACGTTATCGACAACGATTGACATCGCCCATGTGACGCGCGAAACTCTGCGGCAAGCCAGCTCGACCACGCCGGCTCAGCCGCCCGGGCGACGAAGCCCAGGCGACGAAGCCCAGGCGACATCGACACGACCTGACAACACGCGACCTGGCCAGAAGGCCACCTGACCGCGCTGCGCCCCGGGCTTCCCCCCCGGCCTGGGGCGCAGCGCTTCCAAAGGTTGTGTAGCTGCCTCAGGCCGCGTCGTCGCATCAGGCCGCGTAGCCGCGGCCGTAGTACTCGAACCAGTCGAAATCGGCGAAGTTGGCCGATGCGCGATTCACACGGCTTGCGTCGACTGCCGTACGACCAGGTCGGTCGCGAGGGTGAGGTGGGTGGCCTCGACGTGATCTCCCCGCATGAGCCGCAGGAGGAGCTGGATGGACTGTTCGCCCATCCGCCGGATGGGCTGGTTGATGGTGGTGAGCGGGGGGGTGCAGAGCGCGGATTCGGGGATGTTGTCAAAGCCCACGACCGACAGGTCAGCCGGCACGCGCAGGCCGAGTTCCGTCGCGGCCTCGATCGTCGCGATCGCTGACATGTCGTTGGCGGCGAAGACGGCGGTGGGCGGGTCAGGTGCCCGCAGCAGGTGCCGCGCCCGTTCGATGGATACCTGCGGGTCGTAGTCGCCGACGAGGATCAGGTTCTCGTCGGCGGGCACGCCGGCGGCGCTGAGCGCCTCGCGGTAGCCCTGCTCGCGGAGCTGTGCCGACTGCAGGTCGGGCCGACCGGTCAGCATGGCGATCCGGCGGTGCCCGAGCCCGAGCAGGTGCTCCGTCGCGAGCTGGCCGCCGCGCAGGTTGTCGGAGTCGATTGTGGGCAGCCCGGACTGGCCGGTGTGCGGGTCGATGGCGACGATCGGCGCGCCGTAGTTGACGTCCACGACGGTGGGGGTGACGAGGATGGCCCCGTCGATCAGCGTGCCGCTCAGCCGGGACAGGTACCGGCGCTCCCAGCCCACGTGGTCGCCGGCGTGCCCGCCGGCGGAGTAGACGACGAGCTCGAAACCGGAGCCGCGGATCGCGTCCGCGGCGCCCTTGAGCAGTTCGGTGCTGAACGGTTCAAGGTCGGCGACGAGTATCCCGATCACATTGGTGCGGTGGTTGCGCAGGCTCTGCGCGACGAGGCTGGCCTCATAACCCAGGTCATCGATGACGGCCTGGACACGCGCGGATGTGACGGCCGCCACGCCGTAGCGCCGGTTGATGACCTTCGAGACCGTCGCGACGGAGACGCCAGCGCGGGCGGCGACGTCGCGGATGGTGACGCGGGAGCTTAGTTCCACTGGGAGGAGGATAGCGTATAAAACGTTATCGACAACGATTGACATCCGGGATATGACGCGCAAAACTCTGCGGCAAGTGGGCTGACCACGGCGGCCCCGGCGCTCGGGCGACGGTGCTCGGGGCGACATCCTCAGGAGACCACCATGCGCAGCATCCGGAAGCGTGCCGCCATCACTCTGGCGGCGACAGCAGCGCTCACCCTCGCCGCATGCAGCAGCAGCGGCAGCAGCGCGACCTCAACCTCAACCGGGAACAAGCACGTGACCCTCACCTGGTGGAACAACGCCACCACCGGATACCTCAAAACCGTCTGGACGCAGGCGGCCGCCGCCTATCACGCCGCACACCCGAACGTGACCATCCAGTCCGTGCCGATCCAGAACGAGGCCTTCCCGACCAAGGTCCCGGCCGCGCTGGCCGGGAACAACCCACCTGACATCTACCAGCAGTGGGGCTCCGGCCAGGAGGCGACCCAGGTCCCGTCGGGCAAGCTCACCGATCTTACCCCGTACACCTCAAGCTGGATCAGCCAGCTCGGAGTCGCGGCCAACGCCTGGCAGGTGAACGGCAAGCAGTACGGCGTCCCGTACGACCTGCACACGGTGGGCTTCTGGTACCGCAAGGACCTGTTCACCAAGGCCGGCATCGCCAGCCCGCCGACCACCATGACGGAGCTCAACGCCGATGTCGCGAAGCTGAAGGCGGCGCACATCGCGCCCATCGCGGTGGGCAGCAAGGACAAGTGGCCGGACGCGTTCTGGTGGGAGTACTTCGCCGTCCGCGAGTGTTCCACCGCCACGCTGAAGGCGGCGATCAAGGCGGACAACCTGAGCGCCCCGTGCTTCGTGACGGCAGGCAATGACCTCAAGTCGTTTATGGCCACGAACCCGTTCCAGACTGGCTTCCTGGGCACGGCCGCCCAGCTGGGCTCCGGCAGCTCGGTCGGCATAGTCGCGAACGGCAAGGCCGCGATGGAACTGCAGGGGGACTGGGATCCCGGAACAATGACCCCCCTCACCACTGACAAGAACCTCAACTCACAGCTCGGCTGGTTCCCGTTCCCCTCCGTCCCCGGCGGCGCCGGCTCGCCCACCACCGCGCTGGGCGGGGGCGACGGCTACTCCTGCACCACCGGGGCAGCGGAGCCGGCCTGCGCTGACTTCCTGAAGTACCTGGACACCCCCGCGGTGCAGGCCAAGGTGGTCGCGGCCAACGTCGGCCTGCCGGCCAACCCCGCCGCAGCCTCGGCGCTGACCCTGCCCGCCATGCAGTCGGTTCAGCAGTACAACCAGGCGGCGCCCTTCATCCAGGTCTACTTCGACATCGCCATGCCGACCAACGTCGGCCAGACGCTTGACACCGCGATCGCGAACTTCTTCGCTGGTCAGGCAACTCCGCAATCAATCATCTCGACCGTGAACCAGGCAGCCAAGACGCAGTAATGAGCGACACGAGAAGCGTCGCGGCCGCAGCGGACTCCTCCGCCGTGGCCGCGACGCCCGTCATCCGGCCGACCCGGCGGACACCGAGGCTGCGCCGGAAGCTTGAGCTGGCGGTCCTGCTGACCCCGGCGTTGCTGCTCTTCACCGGGTTCGTGCTGCTGCCGATCGGCATCGCGGCCTACTACGGCCTCTACAAATGGACCGGTTTCGGCCCGCTGACCAGCTTCGCGGGCCTGGGGAACTACAAGCTCGCGCTGACCGACCCCGCTTTCCAGCAGGCGATCCTGCATAACGTGATCATTGCCGTGCTGTCGATCGTCATCCAGCTCCCGATCAGCATCGCGATAGCGCTGCTGCTGAACCGCCGGATACGCGGGCGGTCCGCGCTGCGCTTGCTGGTCTTCGCGCCCTATGTGCTGTCCCAGGCGATAACCGGGGTCATGTGGCTGCTGATGCTCCAGCCCGGCGGCTTCGTGGACCAGCTGATGAAGGCGGTCGGCCTCGGCGGCCTCGTCCAGTTGTGGCTGGCCAACCTGCACATCGTCCTGTACACGATGTTCGTGGTCCTCACCTGGCAGTTCATCGGCTTCGGGATCATCTTGCTGGTGGCCGGCCTGCAAGGGATCCCGGCCGAGCTGAGCGAGGCGGCGGCCCTGGACGGGGCGTCCGGATGGCAGACGACGCGGCGGATCACGCTGCCCTTGCTCGGCCCGACGATACGGATCTTGATCTTCCTGTCCATCATCGGCTCCCTCCAGGTATTCGACGTGGTGTGGATCATGACTGCGGGCGGGCCGGCCGGCGCGTCGAGCACGATGGCGACGTACCTGATCCAGAACGGCTTCCGGAGTAACGAGTTCGGCTACGGCAGCGCCGTGGCGGTCATCATGTTCGTCATCTGTTTCGTGTTCGCGCTGGTGTACCAGCAATTCGTGCTGCGCCGTGACACCCGCGGCGCCCTGACCCGAGCCGTGGGGTGACCGACGTGTCCGCGACCCTGGAGGCGCCAGCGATACGGCCCGGCCCGACCGGGTATCCGCCCCGCCGCCGAATCTCGCTGATGACGCCGTTCACCTACCTGGTGGCCCTGCTCATCGTGGGCATCACCGTCATCCCGCTGCTTTTCGTGATCCTGGATGGCTTCCGGTCCAACGCGCAGATCAACGCGTCCGCCACCGGGCTGCCGCACCCGTGGGTCTGGGCGAACTACCGCTCCCTGCTCACCTCGTCGGCATTCTGGCAGCCCCTCGGCAACAGCGCGGTGGTCGCGGTGATCGCGACCGGATTGGTGGTCGGGCTGGGATCGATGGCCGCCTTCGCGCTCTCCCGCTATTCGTTCCGGGGGCGTGAGGGAATCTTCCTGTTGTTCGCGGTCGGGTTGCTGTTTCCCATCAACGCGGCGTCGTTGCCGCTCTACCTGCTGCTGCAGAAGATCGGCCTGCTCGACAACCTGCTGGGCGTGGCGCTCCCCGAGGCCGCGTTTCAGCTGCCCATCACCATCGTGATCCTGCGGCCGTTCATGCGCGCGATCTCTGGCGAGATCGAGGACGCCGCGGTGGTGGATGGCGCCACCCGGATCAAGTTCTTCTGGCGGATCCTGCTGCCGTTGTGCCGGCCCGCGCTGGCCACGGTCTCGGTCCTGGCCTTCGTCATCAGCTGGAACACGTACCTGCTGCCGCTGCTCGTATTCACCAGCACGCAGCACTTCACCCTGCCACTGGCCGTGGCCAACTTCCAGACGCAATACGCGCAGGACACGGCGAAGATCCTGGCGTTCACGGCGCTGTCGATGGTGCCCGCATTGGGCTGTTTCGTCCTGGCCGAGCGGCATCTCGTCGGCGGTTTCGCGGGCGCGGTCAAGGGCTGACGGACGCGGTCAGCCGCGGCACGGGCGGGCGGGCCGCAGATCAGCAGAACCTCCGTGCCCTCTTGACGGGCGGGCGCCACGGACTTATGGTCCGTTGAAATGCTGTTCCACGATGCCGAACAGTATTCAGGATCTTAGCTCGTCTCGAGGAGGAGGTGAGGAGTCCGCCGCCTACCGCCTCGCGAGGCAGCCGGCGGGCGAACCCCATGGCAGCAGCAACAACGCCCACAACCCCGCAGAAGCTGCTTGCGGAGGTGATCGGTACGGGCTGCCTCGTCTACATCGGGGCTGGCTCGGCGGCCGCGACCGGAGTGATCTCGGCGGGCACCAAGGTCCCGTTCTCGATGGCCCAGCTCGGGATGATCTCGTTCGCCTTCATGTTCATCATCGTTGGCGTCGTCTACGCGATCGGGCACATCTCCGGCGGCCACATCAACCCGGCGGTCACCGTATCCCTCGCGGCCGCCGGCAAGTTCCCCTGGCGCGAGGTACCCGGCTATCTGGCGGCGCAGGTCGTCGGCGCGCTGCTCGGTGCCCTGGCGTACTTCGTCACCCTGGGCAAGACCGCGGCGGTGGCCGCGGGCGGCGGCGTCACCAGCTACAACTCCGCCAGCATGGGATTCGGCCGGGCGACCCTGATCGAAGGGATCGGAACAGCCATCCTCGTCTTCGTCATCTTCGGCGTCATTGATCATCGCGCCGTCCCCGGCTGGGCGCCGATGGCGATCGGCTCCGCAGTCTTCGCGATCATCATCATCCTCGGGCCGGCCACCGGAGCGGCCATCAACCCGGCCCGCTACCTGGGTGCGATGGTCTGGCAGAACGTATTCGGCGGCACCGTGTCATGGTCGCAGGCACCCGCCTACCTCATCGGAGAGTTCGCGGGCGGCGTGCTCGGCGCCCTCGGCTACGTCGCGCTCTCGCGCACACGCTCGGCCGCCGCGATGACGAGCCTCGCCCCGACCGACCCGAGCCCCAGCACCGACAGGATCCGGGAAGGCACGTCATGAAGAAGCTCATCAACGCCCCCGAGGACGTGGTGACCGACGCGCTGGCAGGCATGGCGGCCGCGCATCCCTCACTCGCGGTGGACCTCGATAACAAGATCATCACCAGGGCCGGTGCCCCAGCACCGGGCAAGGTGGGCCTGGTGTCGGGCGGCGGATCCGGCCATGAGCCGCTGCACGGCGGCTTCGTCGGCTACGGCATGCTGGACGCGGCATGCGCGGGCGAGGTGTTCACCTCGCCCGTCCCGGACCAGATGCTCGCGGCCACCAGGGCGGTCAACGGCGGCGCCGGCGTGCTGCACGTGGTGAAGAACTACACCGGGGACGTGCTCAACTTCCGGATGGCCGCCGAACTGGCGGAAGACGAGGGCATCGAGGTCGCCCCCGTCGTGATCAACGACGATGTGGCCGTGCAGGACTCGCTCTACACCGCGGGGCGCCGCGGCACCGGGGCGACCGTCTTCGTGGAGAAGATCGCCGGGGCGCTGGCGGAGCGCGGGGCCGCGCTGAGCGAGGTCGCGGCGGTGGCCGCGGAGGTCAACGAGCGCAGCAGGTCCTTCGGCGTCGCGCTGACCTCATGCACCGTCCCCGCGGTCGGCAAGCCCACGTTCGAGCTCGGCGAGCAGGAGATCGAGCTTGGCATCGGCATCCACGGCGAGCCCGGCCGCACCCGGGCCCCCCTTTCGACGGCCCGCGACATCACGGCAGCGGCCCTGGACGCGATTGACTCCGACGTGCCGCTGACCGGCGATCTCCTCGTGATGGTCAACGGCATGGGCGGGACTCCGCTGATCGAGCTGTACCTCGTCTACAACGAGGTGCACCGCTACCTGGCCGGCCAGGGCGCCCGGATCACCAGGAACCTGGTGGGCAACTACATCACCAGCCTGGAGATGCAGGGATTCTCGGTGACCGTGTGCAGGCTTACCGACAGCCTGACCGGTCTCTGGGACGCACCAGTGGACACGCCCGCCCTGCGGTGGGGACGGTAGAGCTTCACAGCATCACCGGAAACCGCAAGGGAGCGCACATGGACGCCGGATTCTTCCGCGCCTGGATCGCGGAAATAGCAGCGGTCGTGGAAACCCAGCGCGATCACCTCACCCAGCTCGATGCCGCGATCGGCGATGCCGATCATGGCATTAACCTGGCCCGCGGCTTCGACGCCGTCGAGGCGGCGCTCGCGCAGGCCGCGACGCCGACTCCTGGCTCGGTGCTGGTGCTCACCGGCTCGACGCTGATCTCGAAGGTGGGCGGCGCGTCCGGCCCGCTGTACGGGACCGCGTTCCGGCAGGCAGGCAAGACGCTGGGGGACGTGCCCGAGGTGGATCTGGGGGCCCTGGCGGGCGCGCTGGAAGCGGCACTGTCCGGAGTCCAGAGACTCGGCGCGGCGCGCGAAGGCGAGAAGACCATGGTGGACGCGCTGGCCCCGGCGGCGAGCGCGCTCAGCAAGGCTGTCGCGGAGGGGGCGTCGCCGGCCGACGCCCTCGCCGCACTCGCCGACGCGGCCGACGCCGGAGCCCAGGCCACGATTTCGATGCACGCGCTCAAGGGCCGGGCCAGCTATCTCGGTCCGCGCAGCGTCGGGCATGAGGATCCGGGCGCCGCGTCGACCGCGCTCATTCTGCGGGCGCTGCACGACGTCGCGCTGCGGCAGCCGGGATGAGCCCGTCCATGCGGTTCACGGGACTGCCGGTCTCCGAGGGCATGGCCACCGGCAGGCTGCATATCGCGGATGTGGACCCGGCGGCCAGCGCCACACCCGACGAGGTCGCCGGCGCGTTCGCCGCGGTGGCGGCGGCCCGGTCCGCACTCGCCGGGCGGCTGCGCCGGGCCGGCCGCACCGAGGAAGCGGCCATCATCGACATCGGCGCGCTGATCGCGGCCGACCCGGCCCTCGCCGGCCCCGCCGCGGCGGCGGTCCGCGGCGGCAGCGACGCCGCCGCGGCGGTCCGGCAGGCCGTGGAGGCGCAGGCCGCGGTGATCGAGGCCCTGCCCGCCCCTGAGCTGGCCGAGCGGGCCGGCGATGTCCGCCAGGTCGCGGACGCGGTCCTTGATCACCTCAGCAGCGCCGGCGCGGCGCCGCGGCCGGCCGGGGACTTCATCCTGGTGCGCCGCGAGGTGAGCCCGGCCGAGCTGGTCGAGTTCGCCGAGGCGGGGCTCGTGGGCGCGGTGTCGGTGGGCGGCGGCGCGAGTTCCCACGCGGCGATCATCGCGCGCGGCCTCGGCATACCGATGGTAACTGGCGTCGACGCGGCGGTCCTCGCGGTACCTGCCGGCCAGCAGGCCATCCTCGACGCTGACGCCGCGGAGCTGATCGTCGGTCCGGCCGTGGCGGAACTCGCCGCCGCGTCCGGAAACGGCGCGGGCCAGCGGCAGGCTCAGGCTTTCGGACCGGCCCGCACGGCCGATGGGCGCGAGATCACCGTCCTGTGCAACGTCGCCTCGGCGGCCGAGACCCGGCGGGGGCTGGCCGCCGGCGCCGAGGGTGTCGGCCTGCTCCGCACCGAGATCCCCTACACCGGCGCGCTGGCCTGGCCGACGCTGGCCGAGCACCGGGCACAGCTGGCGCCGATACTTGACCTGCTGGCGGGCAAACCGGCCACGGTCCGGCTGCTCGATTTCTCCGGGGACAAGATCCCGCCGTTCCTCGGCGGCGGACGGCGGCCCGGCGGCGCCATCTCCATCGAGGCCACGTCCGGGGGCGCTGGGCCCGCGGCCGCCGCGTCGGCCGGCGGCACCGCCGTCGACACCGCCGTCGGCGCCGCCTCCGGTGCGGCGGCTGGCCTGGCCGCACTGCTCGCGCACCGCACCGCCCTGCCCGATCAGCTGCAGGCCCTGCTGGAGACCGGCGGCCACACCAGGCTCTCGATCCTGATTCCCATGGTCAGCTCGCTCGATGAGGTGCGCCGGGTGCGTGACGTCCTCACGCGGGCCGCCGAGGATCTCGGCACGGACCTGCCGCGACTCGGGATCATGGTGGAGCTGCAGGCCACGGCCGCCGCGGCCGGGACATTCGCGACTGCGGTCGACTTTTTCTCGGTCGGGACCAACGACTTGACCGGTCAGGTGCTGGGGCTCGGCCGGCGTGATCCGGCGGCGACGCCAGCCCTCGCAGCGCACCCGCGGGTGCTCGCCCTGATCTCATGCGTCGCCGACGCGGGGCGGCGGGCCGGCATCCCGGTCTCGGTGTGCGGCGACTCGGCCGCCGACCCGCTGGTGCTGCCGCTGCTGGTCGGCCTCGGCGTGGACACCGTCAGCGTCCCGGCCGCGCGCGTCCAGCGGGTCCGGTCCTGGGTAGCGGAGCTGGACACGGCCGCGTGTGCGGCGCTGGCCGCCACGGCGCTGCGGGCCTCAACCGCAGACGAGGTCTGGAAGCTGGTGCCGCCGCTATGACCTCAGCTGAGCGCGGTCAGCACAGTGCCGCCGCGGCCCGCGCCAAGATCCCTCGACACGGAGCGGGCGGACTCGACGACGGCGCGCGCGAGTTCCTCCCGTGCCTTCGGCTCCAGCAGCCGCTCAGCCGGCCCGACCACTCCGATCGACCCGGCGACGCCGCCCTCCCGGTTCACGATGGGCGCCGCCACCCCGGCATCACCCACCGTGGCCTCCTGGTCCTCTACCGCGTAGCCCTGCCTGCGGACCTGGGCCAGCGCCCGGCCCAGCGCCGCCCTCGTCGTCTTGGTCCGGCCGGTCAGCGGGGCAAGGTCGCCGGCCATCGCGCGCGCGCCCGCCGCCGCGGGCAGGTTCGCCACGATCGCGTGCCCGAGCGCGCAGGCATGCCACGGGATGGCGGCTCCCACCTCAAGGATCTGCACCGTGTTGTCGGGCCGGAACACGTGATGCAGCACGATCACCCGCGAGCCGGACAGGGTCGCAACCCAGACCGCCTCGTTCGCGCGCTGGGCCAGCGCCTCCGCCCACAGCAGCGATCGCGCGCGCAGCTCGGAGCCGTCCAGGTAAGCGTTGCCGAGCTGGAGGACACCCGGGCCCAGGCTGTATTTGCCGGTGTCCGGATCCTGGGCCACGAGATCGTGCTTCTCCAGCGTGCGCAGCAGCCCATGGACGGTCGGCTTGGCCAGCCCGACCCGCTCGGCAATCTCAGTCACGCCCAGGCGCGGCGTTCCGGAGCCGAGGGCACCGAGAATCGCGGCCGCGCGCTCCACAGACTGGATCATGGGTTCCTTTCGGTATCGTCGAACACTATTCAGGATAGAGCATGAGTGACGAAGCGAAGGTAGGGATCGTCCTCGTCTCGCACAGCGCCGCGCTGGCCGAGGGAACCGCCGAGCTCGCCGGGCAGATCGGTGGTGGAACTGTGGCCATCGCCACCGCCGGCGGCACGGACGACGGCCGCATTGGGACCAGCATCGCCAAGGTCCAGCGCGCGCTCGCGCTCGCCGATGCCGGGGCCGGCGTGGTGATCCTGCCCGACCTGGGCAGCTCGGTGCTCACGGTCCGCGCGCTGCTCGCCGAATCCGAGGATCTCCCCGAGCCGATCGCAGTCGCGGATGCCCCGTTCGTGGAGGGCGCGGTCGCGGCCACCGTCACCGCCGCCGCCGGCGGGGACGTCAAGGCGGTGCTGAGCGCGGCCGAGGAGGCACGTCATGCCAGAAAGCTGTGAGGTCACGGTCACGGTCACTCTGGCTGGCGACCTCCATGCCCGGCCCGCCGGGTCGCTCGCCGTGGCGGCCGCGACCTTCGAATCCGCCGTCGAGCTGACCGTGGGCGCGAGCCGGGCCGACGCCAGGAGCGTGCTCGCCGTCATGGGGCTCGGCGCGACCAGCGGGCAGCAGGTCACCGTGCGCGCCGCCGGCCCGGACGCAGAAAAGGCAGTCAACACCATGATAGACATCCTGGCCGAGGCCACCCGGGTCGGAGGCTGATCGGAGGCTGAGAGGACACGCCGGGCACCGGGCCCAAACCTCCGCGCAGTCGCCGAGTGAGATCCGGTGAATGTGGCGTTGCCGGGGTTGCCGCCCATGCAATGGCACATTCACCGTGCTAAGGGCCGGGCAGATGCTGAGTGCTGAGGACCGGACCGGTCAGTGCCAGGGCCGGGCGGCCCGGCTGGCCCAGTAGGCGCCGGCCGGCTCGGCGAGGTCCAGGTCCGGGAGGTCGCCGACGGCCAGCGCGGCAAGATTGGCCTGGAGCTGCCGGGGGGTGACCGCCCCGGACAGCACGACGCTGGCCCACGGGTTGGCGAGCGCGGCGGCGATCGCGATGGCGTCCGCCGTGACGTTCCGGGCGCCCGCGAGCGCGGCCACCGGGGCCGGCGGCCCGGCCGCGCCGCCGGGAGCCAGCCGCCCGTTGGCGAGGGCCTCTTTGATCAGGATCGTCCATCCGGCGGCGGCGGCCTCCGCCGCGGCGGGAGCGACCGACGGCTCAAGGAGATTCCAGGTCACCTGCGCAGCGGCGAACAGCGGCTGCCCGTCGACGGTGGCCCGCAGGGCCCGCCTGAGGACGTCCGCCTGGCCAGGCCCGCTGGTCGTCAGGCCGATGAGCACGCCCTCGGCGCGCAGCCGGCCGAGCGCGGCCAGCAGCGCGCGGTCGTCGAGCAGCCCGGAATCAGCCGTCAGCGAGTGCACCTGATACAGCGCCAGCCGGCCGCCGAGCGCGGCCCTGGTCTGTGCGAGCTGAGTTGTGAACATGGCCAGCGAATGCTCTTTGACTTCCTGCCGATCGGCATCCAGCCGCCAGCCGCCGGTGTAGCGGTACCCCCACTTGGACCCGCACACCGCGTCGGCGTGATCCCGGCCGGCCAGCCAGCCGCCGAGGAACTCCTCAGCCCGGCCATAGGACCGGGCCGCGTCGAAATACCTGATCCCGGAGTCGTAGGCGGCGTCCAGCATCGAGAACGTGCGGGCCCGCAGGCCGGCCACGCTGCGGTCCGGCAGGTCGTCCTGCCGGCCGCTGGTGATGTACGCGGGGCGGCCGAGCGCCGCGAGGCCCAGGCCGATCCGCGAGACCACCGGCCCGCCGGGCGCCAGGGGCACCAACGGCATCCGTACCTCGTTCACGTCATCACTGGGCACGTCGGTCACCGGCACGCGGCGGCGATTCAGAGTTTGAGCGGCCGGATGGGGGCTGCCACCAGCGACGGGTCGCTACGCCAGTCGACCCCACGTCACGGTAGAACGACGCGGAACGCTCGAGGTTGCGGACATAACAGGACCAGATGGCCGAGTTCCTTGATTTCCACGTCGGGACGCTCCCGGAGAGCAGGTGAGCTGGCTGCCGGCTTCCATTCTGGCATCCCCGACGAGGTGACATCCTGGCCCGATGACAGATCCCAGCACCAGCCTGCCGTGGCGGTTCGACGACCTGCGCGCGCTAGTAATCAACTGCACCCTCAAGCGGTCCCCCGAGCGCAGCCACACGCAGGGGCTCATCGACCGCAGCCGCGCGATCATGGAAAACAACGGCGTCACCGTCGACACGCTGCGGGCGGTCGACCACGACATCGCCACCGGCGTCTGGCCGGATATGACCGAGCACGGCTGGCCGGCTGATGACTGGCCGGGCATCTATCAGCAGGTGCTCGCCGCCGACATCCTGGTGCTCGCGGGTCCGATCTGGCTCGGCGACAACAGTTCCGTGATGAAACAGGTGATCGAG
>DASWFT010000683.1:0-7567 GCA_036394075.1 Streptosporangiaceae bacterium | reverse complement strand
GCCGCCACGTAGCGGATCAGTACCTCGCCGGCCTTCGGCGGATCCAGGTCGACCTCGGTGACCTCGAAGTCCTGGCCCACTCCACGCAGAATTGCGGCTCTAGTCTTCATCGACCCCTCCTCGTTTCCGGCTCGCACAGCTACCATCGACGTGCCCGGCGCCTCGATTGAAGGGCGGGCGGGCGCACCGCGGCCCAGTGCCAGCAGCAATCGCCACCATAGGTCGGGTACAGCCGTGTCGGCTAGCCCCGAGGGTGTCTGAGGCCACCGAATTCAGCTGCCGTCGAAACTCAGCCAGGGTTCCGGGCGGGAGCCTGGTGAACTGCGGGAACGCTGGTTAGCGCGCCCGTGAGGTACTGGGCTTGACTGCCTGGCCGCAGGGCCGCGACGATCCCGCCGACATCACCGCGCTGGTGTGGGTGGCGTGGCACCGGTGGTCTCGCCGTTCAGGTCCGCGGGGCGGGCGGGGACACGGTCCGATACGGCCAGTCAGTCTCGGGCCTGCCGGGGTTTGGCCCCGCGATGCCCGGCTGGCACATTCCCGCCCGCGCTCAGTAGCCACTCCAACGGTACGCTTCCAGCATCCGGGGTTAGCTGAGGCGAGCGTGTGCGGGGGATGCCATGACAGCCGATCTGTCCGGGCAGGTACGGACGATCTGCCTAGCGCTGCCCGAGGTTACCGAGCGGCTCAGCCACGGCGCGCCGACTTCGTTCGTCAGGGACAAGAGCGCGTTCGTGACGCTTTGGGCACGAGGCCACCACGCGAACGGCTTTCCGCATCTGTGGTGTGCAGGCCTGCCGGGGGCGCAGCACGAACTCGTCACGTCCGAGCCCGGCCGGTTCTTCCGGCCGCCCTATGTGGGCGGCAGGGGATGGGCTAGAGCCAGGCAGCGAGGGCTCGGTGACATGACCACCGGCGGCGCAGGCTAGGCGACGGCGAACACGGCGCTGGCCTTCGCGACAGGTTTACCCGCAACATCGACCCTGCCGTCGGCGAAGGCCAGCCGGCGGCCGGCCCGCGTCACCGTGGCGCTCGCTTCGAGCCAGTCGCCATCGTGCGCGGCCGCGACGTAATCGACCGTCAGGCTGACGGTGAGCAGGTTCGCGTCCCGTGGCGCGTGCGTGCCGCAGTTGCGCCCGCAGACGACATCGAGCAGCGCCGCCAGGACCGCGGCATGAACAAAGCCACGGGCATTGCAGTGCGCGGTCCGGGCGCGCAGGCCCAGCAGGATGCCGCGCTCCCCGGTCTTGGTGTAGACCGGCCCGATCATGTCGAAGAACGGGCCCGTCCGTTCCGAAGGCCCGAAACCGGCGGGCACTTCAGCACTCATCACGCCAGCCCAAGCTCCGTGAACAACGTCGCACCACGGCAGTCTCTCACCAGACGCTCCTGCCACCACACGCCACGGCCAACGCTACGAGCCACGCCAAGGGCGGCGATGAGGCGATCTGGGGTCCGAAATGTGATGCGAGTCACAGGATCGCTGACTGTCCCGGGCTCCTCTTCCTGGTGAGAAGTCCCGCCAAGAAGGAGGAACCATGGGGATCACCACCCCGCCGCTTGCTGGGGGCCCGGTCCCGGGCGGCCGGCACGAGAGCTACGCCGAGGATCCGCCGCCGGGCCCCAGCGCCCGGCCGTTCCCGCACGTGCCCGGCGTGACGCACCGTTTCGTAGACGTGGGGGGCGTGCGGCTGCACGTCGCCGAGGCGGGCAGCGGCGATCCCGTCGTGCTGCTGCACACCTTCCCGCAGCACTGGTACGCCTGGCGGCACGTCGTCCCGCTGCTGGCCGGTCAGTACCGGCTGATCTGCCCGGACTGGCGCGGCTTCGGCTGGTCAGAGGCCCCGCCGCGCGGCTACGACACCGCAAGCCGGGCCGCCGATATCCTCGCGCTGATGGACGCACTCGGGCTGCACCGGGTGCCGCTGATCGCGCATGACTGGGGCGCCCACGCCGCCTTCCGGCTCGCCCTGCGGGCACCCGGGCGGGTCAGCCACCTGTTGGCAGTCAACGCCGCGCACCCGTGGCTGCGGCAGCGGCGGCTGCTCCCGCAACTGTGGCGGTTCTGGTACACCGCGTTTTTTGAGTACCCGGGGATCGGGCGGGCGGTGCTGCGCAACTGGCCGGGCCTGACCCGGTTCCTGCTGCGGCACGGGGCGGCCGGCCCGGCGGCGTGGCAGCCCGGCGAGGTCGGGGAATTCGTCGCGGCCAGCCGCCAGCCGGGCAGCGCCCGGGCCGGCGAGGCGCTGCACTGGCAGTTCGTACTGCATGACATCCCGGCGATCATCCTCCGTCGGCACCGCAGCCTGAGGCTCGCGGTGCCCACGGTGATCCTCGCGGGTGCCGAGGACTGGATGCTGCCGCCGAGAATGCTGGGCGGTGGCGAGCCCCACGCCGACAGCCTGCAGTTGCGGGTCGTTGCGGGGGCGGGGCATTTCCTCCCCGCCGAGCGGCCCGCGATGGTGGCAGAAGCGGCCCGCGAGCTGTTCCGGCGGAGATGACCGCCACGACACAATGGTGTTGATGACAGGGCCACCCGAGATCGACCCGGCGCTGGTCCGCGCGGCGCAGCGCGGCGACCGGATCGCCGTGGCAGACCTGATGGACGCGCTGGCCCCGTATGTGGGCCGGGTGTGCGGCCCGATCGCGCTGCACGACGGCCCGGACGCCGCCCAGGAGGCACTGATCGCGATCTTGAAGAATCTTCGCGGCCTGCGCGACCCCGGCGCCATCTACGGCTGGGCGCGCGCGATCGCCGTGCGGGAGGCCGTCCGGGTGGCCCGCAAGGCCGCCCAGGCTGTCCCGGCGGAACTCACGGATGTCCCCGCGCAGGGGGATCCGGAGCTAGCCGCCGACGTCCGCGACGTGCTGGCGCGGCTCTCCCCCGGCCACCGCGCGGTCCTTGTCCTCCGTGACCTGGAGGGACTGGACGAGCAGGCGGCCGGGGATCTGCTCAACGTGCCCGCCGGGACCGTGCGCTCGCGGTTGTTCAGGGCCAGGCGGAGCTTCCGGAAGGCGTGGGCGCCGTGAACCAGGAATGGCCCGTGGCCGAGCTCGACCCGGTCCGCCGGATGCGGGTCATCGCCGCAGCCACCCCCGGCGTGGCCTACGCGGAGAAACTCATCCCGGCGCCGTTTAGCGCCGTGTGGGCAGCCGCCAGCGACCTGGAACGCGAACTCCCCCGCATGATCACCGACCTGCGGTCATTCGAGATCACCAGCGCCCGGGGCGAGCGGATGACCGCCCACGCCAGCGGCAGGCTCGGCCAGCGGGCCAGGTTCGACGTGGTGCTGCGGCCGGGGTGGTGCGTGATGCAGAGCCGGTTCCTCATCGGTGGCATGGCCGCCGTCCCCGAGGCCGGCGGCACCCGGTTCGCCTTCCTCGGCGGTCTCCGCCTCCCGGGGATGCGGCTGCTCGGCCCGGTGCTCCGCCCGGCCGTCAGGAAGCTTGCCCTGCGCCCCATCAGCCGGCTGGAGCACCGGCTCCAGGCCCGCTGACCGGCCACCCACGGCTACCCAGGATCCCGAGGAACCCGTCAGCCCTGCGCACTGGCGCGTCGCCTGCCGTGCCGCGGGCGCCACCGTGCCCGCTCCGGCTGCGGTGAGCGGGGCTATCGACCGGGCGGCCGCCGGGCGCGATGATGACGTGAGGAGATGAGTATGCGGGTACTGATGATCGCGCCCCCGGGCGCGGGCAAGGGGACTCAGGGCGCGCTGATCGCAGCGCACTTCGACATCCCCCACATCGCGACCGGTGAACTGCTGCGCGATCACGTCGCGCGGCGGACCGCGCTCGGCCTAGCCGTTCAGAAGTATCTCGACCGCGGTGAGCTCGTGCCCGACGAGGTCGTGCTCGACATGGTGCGGGAGGCGATGGTCGCCGCCAAGGCGGCCGGAGGCGGCTATGTCCTCGACGGAATCCCGCGGAACATGCACCAAGCCCGCGCGGCCTACCTGATAGGCCGCGAGCTCGGGATGACCGCGGATGTGGCGCTGCACCTGCAGGCTGACGATGAGGAACTCATGCGCCGGTTGCTCGCGCGAGCTGCGATCGAGCATCGCTCCGACGACACCACAGACATCATTGCCCAGCGCCTTGCCCTCTACCACGAGGTGACATCCCCCATCCTCTCGTGGTACCGCGACCGCGGAATCCTGGTGTCCGTGGACGCGATGCGCTCCGCGCATCAGGTCGGGCGCGAAATCCTCACCGCCCTCGAAGCCATGCGTCCGCTCCTAGACCATGTGCCCGCGCAGGCACGGCGCCCCACCGACCTCACCAGCCTGGCAGAGGCGTTCGGCGCGACCGGCTCCGCCGCCGGCACATCCGGCTGAGCTGACGGGTTCACCGCCGGTCACGAGCAGTCGCCGCTATCGAGGCGCGCTGGCCTGACGCGCAGCCGGGCGCGGGCCCAGCCGGGCGATCGTGGACAGATCGGATGGCACTACGCCACTCGGCTGCACAGTGCTCTCGTTACTGCAGCCCCGCCGAATCCGGAAACAACCGCCACAACAAGATCAAAAAGATAGCCTGACCAAGTTATCAGCCTGTCCGTCAGGGCGGGCAAACACGACGGAGCCGTGGCACCGGACGAGTCCGGGTGCAGGCTCGAGTGCAGGTGCAGAAGGCCCGGACGGGGCAGGGGTGGGAACGATGTTCGGCGAAGGGGATCGGGTGAACCTGACTCGCATAGGTGGGCTGGGCGTGGCTGTGGCCGCAAGCCTGGCAACGGTCGCAACAGGGCTGGCGCCGGCGGTGGCGCAAGCAACTGCTCCGGGGGGCAGCGCGCCTCCCGCGGTGACGCACTACACCGGCACACCGGGGGTGGCCCGGATGATGGCCGGGAGCGCGCCGGCCGCCGCGACGCCACGAGTGTTCCCGAGAGGGGCCCGCCGACTGCCGTCCGGCCACTTCTCGCCGACCGAGGGGGTGCCCGGCGCGTCGGCGCCAGCGGCCGCGCCAGCTTCGGTGGCGGCTTCGGCGGCGACGACCACGAGCTCTCCTCTGGTCAATTTCAATGGCGTCAGCAGCCGGGACAGCCAGTTCACCAACTACGAGCAAAAGTTCGAACCGCCGGACCAGGGGCTGTGCAAAGGCAACGGCTTCGTGCTCGAGGCGGTCAACTCCGCGTACAGCATCTACAGCACGACCGGGAATTCGCTGCGCGGGCCCTTCAATATCAACGACCTGTTCAACGTGGGCGGCAAGGAGTTCACCAGCGACCCGCGCTGCTGGTTCGATCCCGCAACCCAGACCTGGTTCGCGACCATCCTGTTCCTGAACGACTCGTCCACCGCGTCATCCCTGCTCATCGCCGTCCGGCACGACCCGGACCCGCGCGGGCTGTGGAACGAGTACTCGATTGACACGACGAACCTGGGCGGGAACGGCTGCCCGTGCTTCGCTGACCAGCCGAGGCTGGGGATCGACCAGACCAATCTGTACGTCACCGCTGACGAGTTCTCGATCCTCGGGCCGCAGTTCAACGGTGCGGAGATGTTTGCCATCGACAAGTCCGACCTGGTCGCCGGCGTCACGACCCCGCACTTCGTGCACTTCGCCAACCTGCAGATCGACGGCCAGCTCACGCTGGCGCCGCAGCCCGCCCTGTCCACGGGGAAGCCGAACGCCGAGTACTTCCTCAGCTCGCTGGACTTCACCGGCACCGGAGACAACCGCATCGGTGTGTGGGCCATGACCAACCGGGACCAGGTCGGCGCGGGCGGTACCCCGGTGCTGTCCAGCACCGTCATCAGTTCCGAGGCGTACGCCATCCCGCCTCCGGCTCCGCAGAAGGGCGCCACGAGCAAGCTGGACTCCGGCGACGACCGGATGCAGCAGACGGAATTCGTCGGCGGCACGGTCTGGGGTGAGCTGACGACGGCGGTGCAACCTGCCGGAGACAGCTCGGTACGCGCAGGCGGCGCCTGGTTCCAGGTGAAGCCGAAGCTCGGCGCGGCCGGGATCAGCGGTGCGTCGATCGTCCGCCAGGGCTACATCGACTCCGCCGGCCGGTATGAGCTGTATCCAGCGGTGCAGCCGGACGCGGCCGGGAACGCGGCGGTCGTCTTCACCCAGACCAGCACCACGCAGTTCCCAAGCGCCGCCTACGCCACCCTGAAGGCCGGCGGCAGCAACTTCGGGCCGCCGGTCGTGGCCGCGTCCGGGACCGGGCCGTACGACCCGAAGGCGACGCGTTGGGGTGACTACTCCTTCGCGGTTCCGGACGGCACGTCGGACTCCGCGTGGTTCGCCACCGAATACATCCCGCCCAGGTCGAGCCAGACCACGACCGGGGCGCGCAACTGGGGGACGCGCGTATTCAAGGTCCCGCTCGGCTGACGGTCACGGCCCGGCCCACCCCGGTTATCGTAATCAGCGATAACCGGGGTGGGCTCAATCTCATCGGCCGTGGTCAGCGTTCGGTGCGCCAACTCCGGACAGTGGGAGATGGGAAAGCGCGTCGCCATCGCCCACCCAGATCGTCCGGGTGCCGGTCGCGGTCGTCCACTGCTGATGGACCTGGTCCCAGTACTGGAAGGATCGGGCGTCAAGTGTGATCGTCACGTGCCGGGTCTGACCCGCCTCCAGGCTGACCCGCTGGAAGCCGCGAAGCGAGCGGACCGCCTGCTGGACGCTGGCGGGCACGTCCGCCGCCGCCCCGACGTATACCTGCGGCACCACGGTACCCGTGACCTGGCCGGTGTTCGTCACGTCGAAGCTGACGTTGATCCCCCCGTCGTCGGTGGGCTTCAGGTGGAGGTCCGACCATCGGAACCTGGAGTAGGACAGGCCGGTCCCGAATGCGAACGCCGGGGTGATGCCTTCCTGGTCGAAGAATCGGTAGCCGGAGTAGATTCCCTGGGTGAAGCTGGCCGAGCCGCCACCTGCGGGTCCTCCTCCTCCGGAGCCGATGCGCTCAGGATGGGGGCCAGCGGTGTCGCCGGGGTAGAGCGGGGTTGTCTGGTTGTAGCCCCAGATGGTGTCGGTGGCGTTGGCCGGCCAGGTCAGCGAGGTGTGCCCGCTGGGATTGGCCAGACCGAGCAGAAGGCGTGCCGTCGACGTACCGCCCTCCTGGCCGGCGAACCACATCTCGAGCACGCTCTTGACGTTGTTGCGCCAGGGGGTGAGCACCGGGTTCGCCGTGTTGAGCACGACCACGGTGTTCGGGTTGGCCGCGGCGACGGCGTTGATGAGGTTGGTGCTGTCCGCGGACAGTGAGATCGGTGCCGAGATGGTGCCGGTCCCGTACGGGTTGGGAATGCTCGAGGTTGCGCCGACGCCGTCGTTGACGAAGACCAGCGCCAGCTTCTTGCCCACCGCCGCGGCCGCCGCGTCGGTGATGTCGCCGTTCGTCCGCGAATAGGCGAAGCGGAAGCTCGCGGGGCCGGAGGTGGTGTTGTTGAAGGTGATCGTGACCGGGTGGTACGAGCCACCCGGCAGGCTGCCCGCGACGAACTGGCGGTTGACCAGCAGGCCCTCGGTATAGCCGGCGTTCGTCGGGCTTCCGGGCACCGTGTTGCCATAGACGTTGGACGCCGTCGAGAGATTCTGAGGCGTCCCGTCG
>DASWFT010000682.1:0-9285 GCA_036394075.1 Streptosporangiaceae bacterium | reverse complement strand
GCCTGGATCCCCGACTCCAGCCTCTGGGTCGATGTCGCTCGTAGTTCCCCGATCGGGGCTCAACTGGTGCAGCCCACGGGGATCACGATGGCCCGGTCCCCTCTCATGATCGTGATGCCCCGGTCTGTGGCGGCACAGATGCCCGCGTTCGGCACCCAGGTGGGCTGGCAGTTCCTGCTGCCCGAGACCGTCGGCGGCCCGGCATCCGCGCTCGGCCTGCGGGTGGAGTTCCCGGATCCGGCGCAGAGCTCGGCCGGGCTTGCCACCCTGATCGAACTCCAGCGGATGCTCGGCAGCGGTTCGGCAGCCCTGGGCAACTTCACCAAGTTCGTCTTCAACGTCCAGGTCACCGGCGCGTTCGAGAGCGGCACCGCGCTCGCGTCGCTGGTGAGCCTGGCCCGGCCGCCACGGGACGGGCGCCCGGTCACTGTCACTTCCGAGCAGGCGGTCGTGCAGTACGACAAGTCCCACCCAGATCAGCCGCTCTCGGGCCGGTACCCGTCGCAGGGTTCCTATCAGCTCGACTACCCCTACGTGCTGACCACGTCCGATCCCCTCAGGCTGCGCGCCGCGCAGGCATTCCAGGACGCCCTCAGCTCGAGTTACGCGCAGTCCTACGTGCAGTACGAAGGATTCCGTTCGGCCAATGGTGTCGCGTCTGGCTGGGTCAGCCGGTACGGCCTGATCACAGGCCAGCCGAACCTGGCCGAACCCGCTCCACCGGGCCAGGCCGAGACCGCCCTCCAGGCATGGTCCCGGCTCGGCCTCGGTTCGCGCGACCTGGCGCTACTTGACGTCTCCGAGCAGATGGCCACCCCGGTCACGCCCAGCGGCACGACCCTGGAACAGGTGCTCTCCCAGGTAGCCGGCCTCGGCCTGTCTCAGTTCCCCAACAGCACGCAGATGGGCGTCTGGGCGTTCGCCAGCCACCTCAATGGCACGCTCCCCTACAAACAGCTGATCTCCGTGGGTCCGGTGCTCGGCGAATTCGGCCTCGTCACCCGGCGTCAGCAGATCCAGCAGATGACGCAGGCGGGAACGCCAGTGGCGGGCGCGCCGGCCGCGCTGTATGGCTCGATCCTCGCTGGCTACAAGGAGATGACCGCCACCTATCAGCCCAGGTACGCCAACGCGGTACTGGTGATGACCGCGGGGGTGGATAACGCTCCAGGGGACATCTCCGCCGCCACCCTGATAAAAGACCTGCGCAAGCTCTACAACCCCAACCGCCGGGTGGAGATCATCACGCTCGTGCTCGGCAGTCCGGTGGGCTTCGCCGCGCTGCAGCAGATCTCCGCCGCCACTGGTGGCCAGGCATACTTGATCACTAAACCCACCCAGGTCACCTCGGTGTTTTTCAACGCCATCGCGCGGCGCATCTGCTCCCCTGGCTGCGGAAATTAGCCGCGGACGGCAGACCGGATCCGGGGCTGCCGCCAGTTCGCTGACGAAGTTCGCGAACGTGTGAACCGGTCTCCTGAGCCGCGCGTCATCATTGGTGAGGCCCGGCGAGAGCGGGGCGCCGGGCCTCGTGCAACTTCCCGGCTGGCAGGCAGGCCGGGACACGGTGTGAGGCCCGGCAAGAGCGGGGTGCCGGGCCTCATATCAATCCCGGGCATCTGCTGGAGATCTCACTTTCCAGGCGCGCTCACTCGGCCGAGTCCAGCAACCGGTGGGCGCGCTGGATCAGCAGCGGAACTGCCGGGCCTTCCCGTTCGAAACCTTCGCCGACGGTCTTGTGCTGCAGGAACCGGGCATGGATGCCTTCCAGCACCACGGCCAGCTTGAAGCAGCCGAACGCCATGTAGTACCCGATCCTCGATACGTCCCGCCCGGTCAGCGCCGCGTATCTGCCCGCGATCTCCGCCCTGTTCAGGAAGCCGGGGCAGGACGTCACCGCGGCGCTCACGCTGAGTTCCGTCGACTCGTCGTCCCCGGCTTCCGCCCAGTACACGAGCGCGAGGCCAAGATCCGCGAGCGGATCCCCCAACGTGGACATCTCCCAGTCCAGGACCGCGGCGATCCTCGGTGTACTGTCCAGGGCGATCAGCATGTTGTCCAGCCGGTAGTCGCCGTGCACCAGGGTCCCACCGCGCTCATCCGCGGCTGGCAGCCCCGCCGCGAGCCGCGCGGTGAGCTGCTCGTAACCTGGCATTTCGCGCGTCTGCGAGAGGTCCCACTGCCGCTGCCAGCGCGCCAGCTGGCGCTCCAGGTAGCCCTCCGGCCTACCGAAATCGGCGAGTCCCACCGCCCCGGGATCGAGCCCGTGGATGGCCGCGAGCATGTCCGCGAACATCAGCGACAGCTGATGGGCCTGGGCGGGCGTGACCTGGGCGCCGTCGTCCCTGGTGCGCAGTACCAGCCCGGTCACGTGCTCCATCACGTAGAACGGCGCTCCGATGACCGCTGGGTCCAGGCAGAACGCCACCAGCCTGGGCACCGGGATGTCCGTACCATGCAAGGCACTGAGAACCCGGTACTCCCTGGCCATGTCGTGGGCGGTCGGCAACACGTGGCCGAGCGGCGGGCGGCGCAGGACCAGCAGCGCTTTCCCCGCCGACCCGGGCGGCAGCCCGGCGTCCAGCAGGTAGGTCAGATTGGACCGCCCGCCAGCGATCAGGGCCGCGCGCGGCGGCCGCTCCTGGTCGCGGGCCACGCCATTCTCATCCAGCCACCGGCCCAGCCGGGACAGATCCTCGATGCCCGGTACACCGCCATCTGCCATGCCACTCCTCGCCCAGACCACCCCAGTCTCGATGATCGCGTCTCGATGATCGCGTCTCCATGATGCGCCCAGCGATGATCGCGTCTCGATGATGCGCCCAGCGATCATCGCTTACGAATGCGGGCTCGTCCAGCCGATTGCTCTCCCCGCTCATATCGCCGGCGGCCACTTACGGCAACAACCTGACGCCTCTGGACTGGCGGGCCGCCACTTACGGCAACAACCTGACGCCTCTGGACTAATGGGCCGCCCTGACATAGGCAGAGATCTAGGGGCATTTGCGAAGGGGGACACGGTGAGTGACGCATGGATGCCGGGGGCCACGCGCGTCCAGAAGGTCATCGACGGCGGGTCGCTGAAGGGCGGCGCGCCCCGCGCCGTCTGGCTGGCGCTGGGCGCCGATCCCCAGCTGGTCTCGGCCCGCTCCGCGGCGGAATGGCTCATCCGCCACGGCAGAGCGTGTCACCTGGTCTGGAACCCGCTCACGGGCGACCTGGTCCAGTTAATCCCGCTGGTGCGCGCTGGCCGCCTGATCGGCTGGCCCAGGGATTCCGCCATGTTAGCGACGGGCATAGTCCCCGGGGTCAACACCGAGGGCCGGGCTTGTGCCCAGGTCGGTGTGGTCGCATATCCGTGGATGCCGTTCACGGACGGCCCGGCCGCGGGCGCCGGCGAGATCGTGGACTGGCTCGACTCATGGCACATCTCGCGTCGCTGGCCAGCCGGGCAGCCCAAGGCCTTCCCCCGGGGCCGCGACGCGCCACGCAGCCGGAACCTGTGGGCGCGCGGCGGCCACTACGGCGCGTCCCAGGTTCCGGGCGGTGCCAGCGCGGGTCCAGGCGCCATCGACATCGAGGCCCTCACCGGGGCGGTGGCAGGCCTCGCGGCGGGGTGCCCGGCCCCAGCCCCGGCCGCGCAGCGAGGATCTCGGCCAGCACCTGACACGCACGGGTGACCTCGCTGACGCTTGCCGCACCGTACCCGAGCACGAGGCCATGCCGCGCGGGTGGCCCGGAGAAGTAGCGCCGCAAGGTCACCACCGCGACGCCGCGCGCCTGCGCCTCCGTGGCAACCGCGTCGTCGACTCCGCACGGGAGTTCCAGGAACATGTGCATGCCGGCGGTGTCACCGCGGAGCCGGGCCGACCCGCCGAGCAGGCTGACCATGGCGGCGCGGCGCCGCGCATAGTCGTGCCGCATCCGCCTGATGTGCCGTTCCAGGTCCCCGTTCTCGAGCAACGCCAGGACCGCGTGCTGCACCGGCTCCGGAACCCGGACCCCGGTAGCGGACCCCGTATCCGCGACGGCCGCCACGAGGTCGGGCCGGGCCACCAGCCAGCCCGCCCCGAGGGCGGGGGTGAGCGTCTTGGTCGTGGTTCCGAGGTAGACCACCAACTCGGGGTCCAAGCCGAACAGGGCGGGTAGCGGCGCCACGTCGTAGCGAAACTCCCCGTCGTAGTCGTCCTCGATGATGAGCGCGCCCGAGGCTCGCGCCCAGGCGATCAGCGCCTGCCGCCGCGGCACGGGAAGGCGCCCCCCGAGCGGGTACTGGTGAGCGGGCGTCGTGTAGATCATCCGGAGATCACCGGGGAGTTCCGCTACCACGAGACCGTCGGAGTCGACCCGGCAGGGCACCAGCCGCGCGCCATGCGCCTGAAGGACCGACCGGGCCGCTCCGTACCCGGGTTCCTCGATCCCCACCCGGTCACCGGGCCGCAGCAGCGCCGCCGCGACCAGGCTAAGGCTGGCCGACACCCCCCGGGTCACCAGGATCTGGCCAGGGTTGCAGCGCACTGCACGGCTGCGCCGCAGGTAACTGGTGAGCGCAGCGCGGAGCGCGGGCAGTCCCCTGGTATCGGGCCAGCCCGAGATCGGCGCGGCCCCGGCGAGCCGCCAGGCTCGTCGCCACGCGGCCCGGTCGATCCCGTCCGTCCACGGGATACCGGGCCGCAAGTTGATCACCGGCCCAGCGGCCGCGATTGTGTCGATCTCATGATCACGGAACATTCCCGTCACATGCGTCCGGGAATGTTCCGTAATCATGGAATCGGCCGCCCTTGCGCCCATCGCGGCTAGTACTTCTGGTGCGCCTGGTGTGTTTGGTGTCACTGGGGCGTCGTCGGCGCCCGGTGCGCCTGTGCCGACGCCGGATGCGCCTGGTGCGCTCGATGTGCCGGGGGCGCCGGGGGCGCCGGGGGCAACGTATGTGCCCGAGCCGTGCCGGCCCTCCAGCCAGCCCTCGGCGAACAACTGGGCGTAGACCGTTGTCACGACTGTCCTGCTCACGCCCAGCGATACAGCCAGGGCACGGGTCGACGGAAGCCGCTCACCGGCCGTGAAATGCCCGTCCGCCAGGGCCGCGCGCAGCTGTGTAGTGATCTGCGCGGTAAGGGAAACCGGCCCGCCGCGGTCGGCGGCGAGCGGCACCTCGACGGGCGCATGCGAGAAAGTGGTCATCTACAATTCCGCCAAAGTGGCTACAGCTTACAGTCCACTTACTCGCTACCGTAGACCATCATGGACAGCGAACTCCCCCTCTCCCCGACCGAGCGCAGCCGACTGCGCCGATTGCGCGAGCGCGGACAGAGCGACCGCGCCGAGTTGTACTCGGTGCTGGACGCCGGGCTCATCTGCCATCTCGGGGTGGTCATCGATGGCGCGCCGGTGGTGTTGCCGACCGGCTACGGCCGCAGCGGTGACACTCTCTTCCTGCATGGATCCTCGGCAAACCGCAGCCTGATCAGCGCGGACGGGCAAGAGATCTGCGTCACGGTGACTCACCTGGACGGCCTGGTCTGCGCCCGCTCGGTCTTCCACCACTCCATGAACTACCGGAGCGCGATGGTGTTCGGCACCGCGCGGCTGGTCACCGACGATGATGACCGGCTGGCAGCGCTCCAGGTCATCACCGAGCAACTGGTTCCAGGCCGGTGGGCAGCTACCCGGGGCCCTACCCGCAAGGAACTCGCGGCCACGGCCGTGCTCGCCCTGCCGCTCGCGGAATCGTCGGTCAAGGTCCGGACCGGTCCGCCGTCGGACGAGGAGGAAGACTACGCCCTGGATGTCTGGGCCGGTGTGCTGCCGGCGGCCCTGATGTTCGGCGCGGCCCGGCCCGACCCCCGCCTGTCCCCGGATGTCGCGACCCCGGAACACATCCGGGCACTGGCAGGCCGGGCGCGCGGCCCGGCCCCGGATGCGGCCATCGCCAGCGCCGTGGGGCGCCTGGCGGACTAACACTGGTAGCTGGCATGGTAGCTGGCACTGGTGACTGGCACTGGTTGACTGGCACTGGTGACTGGCACTGGTGACTGGCACTGGTGACTGACGCTGGTGACTGACATCGGGCCAGAGAGGCTGGCCGAGGCTCTAGTCTGGTGGGATGAACGACCGGCTCGTCTGGATCGACTGCGAGATGACCGGGCTTGACATCGAGCGTGACGCCCTGGTCGAGATCGCCTGCCTGGTGACCGACGGCGAGCTGGCCCTGCTGGACGACGGCGTGGACCTGGTGATCAAGCCCCCCGCCGAGGCCGTCGACCAGATGGTCGACGTGGTCCGCGAGATGCACACGGCCTCCGGGCTGCTCGCCGAGCTAGCGGCGGGGGTCACCCTGGCGGAGGCGCAGGAGCAGGTGCTCCGGTATGTCCGCGGGCACGTACCCGAGCCTCGGAAGGTGCCGCTGTGCGGCAACTCCATTGCCACGGACCGGACATTCATCGCCCGTGACATGCCTGAGCTGGACACCTACCTGCACTACCGGATGGTCGACGTGTCGAGTATCAAGGAGCTCGCCCGGCGCTGGTACCCGCGCGCCTACTTCGCGAGCCCCCAGAAGCACGGCGGCCACCGTGCGCTCGCCGACATCAGGGAGAGCATCCAGGAACTCCGCTACTACCGTGAGGCAATCTTCGTGCCGTCCCCCGGCCCGGATTCGGCGACAGCACGCCAGATCGCCACCCGGTACGCTGCGCAGGCGAGCGGCGGCAGCCCCCCGGAGGCCGCCGGAACGGCGCGTGCCGTCGGGGCCGGCGGGGATTCCGGTTCGGCCCGGTGACGGGGCGCCGCTATGCTTCATGCAGCCGCAGGCGATGGTGGGCGTAGCTCAGTTGGTTAGAGCGCCAGGTTGTGGTCCTGGATGTCGTGGGTTCGAATCCCATCGCTCACCCCACTCGCGTGGGGGTCCGGCCCCCCCCGCGCTCGTCGTGAGAAACGGGCCCGGCATGGGTGATGCAATCGTGCCCCCGCTGACCGAGCTGACCGAGTTGCTCGGACGGTGGCGTGACGACCTCGCCGCCTGGGCCATTCCCGAGCACATCTCGGCGGCAGTGACCGAATCCCCCTGGGTGCTGCCACGGCAGGTGTTCGCCCGCCGGGCAGACCGGCTGCGCGACCGTCCGGCTGGGCCCTCGTGTGACCGGGCGCGGGAGGCCCTGGATCCGGCCGGAAGCCTCCTTGATGTCGGCGCGGGCGCCGGGGCCGCGTGCCTGCCACTGGCCTCCCACACCACCTCGCTGACGGCGGTGGACACGGATGACGAGATGCTCAGGCTGCTCGCCGAGCGCGCGGAGCCGCTGGGCCTGGCCATCCGGATGGTGCTCGGCAGGTGGCCCGACGTGGCCGGGCAGACCGCCCCCGCGGAGGTGGTCACCTGCCACCACACCGGTTACAACGTGCCCGACATTGGCCCGTTCATCGCGGCGCTGACCAGCCATGCACGCCGCCGGGTCGTCCTCGAGGTCACCGCCGTGCATCCGCTGGCCGCACTCAACCCGCTGTGGCTGAGATTTCACGGGATCACGCGACCCGAGTCGCCGACCGCGGCGGACCTGCTGGCGATCCTGTCCGCGATGGGTCTGCGGGCAAGGCACACTAGGTGGAACCGCCCGGCCGAGCGCGACTACGCCAGCGTGGGCGAGCTCGTGGAGGTAACGAGGCGCAGGCTGTGCCTGCCCCCCGAGCACGCCAGCTACGTGGAAGCGGCACTCCTTGACCTGGGCACCCAGCCCGGGTGCCCAGGTGATCTCGGATCGTCCGGGCGCGAAGTGGTCACGATGTGGTGGGAGGGCTCCGCGTGAGCGACTGGTCAGGTAAGTGGTTCCGGGATCCGAAGCCGCAGCCGCCCGGGGACGGACCTCCGGGCATCGGCAGCGAGCCGACCGTCAGCTTGCCCGCCCGGGGAGCCGGCGCCGCGGCGCCGGGAATGTCCGGCGCGCCGACGAGCAACTGGCCCGCGCAGCCCCCGCCGGGCGGGGCGGCCACCTGGTCCCGCCGCGCTCAGGGGCCGGTGTCCGGCTACGGCGGCGGCCGACGGCGCCGGCTGCGCCCGCGCCGGATAGTGGCGATCGTCGCCCTGGTGATAGTCGTCCTCCTGGTGGTGAGCATCGGGTTGTACTTCTACCTCGACTCGAAACTGACCAGGGCCAACGTGCTGGTGGACTACTCTGGGCGCCCGGTCGCCGCCGGCGGGCAGAACTGGCTCATCACCGGCTCGGACAGCCGGCAGGGGCTCACGCGGGCGCAGGAGGCACAACTCGCTACCGGGCATGACGTCACCGGCCAGCGGACCGACACGATGATGCTGCTGCACATCCCGTCGGGGGGCGGCCCGTCCGTGCTGCTGAGCCTGCCGCGCGACTCCTTCCTGCCGATTCCAGGGAACGGGAGCAACAAGCTCAACGCCGCGTTTGCCTTCGGCGGCGGCAAGCTGCTCGCCGAGACCGTGCAGAACGCCACTGACCTGCACATCGACCATTACATGAGCATCGGCTTCGGCGGGCTGGTCAACGTGGTCAACGCCGTCGGCGGTGTGCGGATGTGCCTGCCGTCGGCGATGAACGACCCGGCCGCCGGCCTGCACCTGAATGCGGGCTGCCAAACCCTCAACGGCGCACAGGCCCTTGGCTTCGTGCGGAGCCGGCACCTCTTCGCGAATCAGGACCTGCAGCGGGTTCAGGATCAGCGGCTGTTCCTGCGGGCGCTGCTCAGCAAGATGACCAGCCCCGGCACCCTGGTCAATCCCTTCGCGACGGTGCCGGCCGCATTCGGGGCCGCTGGCGCGCTCACCGTGGATCAGGGCACGCACCTGTATCAGCTCATGCAGGTGGCGTTCGCGCTGCGGAACCCGGAGACCGGTACCGTGCCCATCGGCTCGTCCGGCTTCGAGCCCAACGCGGGCTCCGTCCTGTACTGGGACCACGCGGCGGCGCTGCAACTCTTCAACGACATGAAGAGCGGTCAGCCCGTGCCCAAGAGCCTGCTCACTGGTTCAAAGGCCGCGCCGGCCGGCTAAGGCGGGGGCTGTCAACTGTTGGCTGTTCGGTAAGCGATGGTGCGCTCTGGCTGGCTTGGTTGTGCAGTGTGCGGGCGGAGCCCGCGTGGGGGCGCTGTGGGTGGTGTGCGGGGCGCTGGAATGTCAGATGTTCCTGACCGGAAACTGAGCTGTACCCATGAGCAATGCTCAGCCACCCCTGGCGGGAGGCGACCAGGAGCGGTGGGTGAGCTGCGGCAATACCGTAAGTTGCTGGGACACCCCCGGCAGTGACGGGTAGCGGGCCGGATACG
>DASWFT010000681.1:0-6067 GCA_036394075.1 Streptosporangiaceae bacterium | reverse complement strand
CATCGCGATCGTCGTCGTCGGGTTCGTCATCGTTGCGGGCCTGTCGCTGCTGACCATCGGGGCGCCCGCGACGCCTGCCTTTGCGCGCCGGGCAGCTACATCCGGCAGTGTGCAGCTGCGCCAGGACCCGAATGCTGGGTTCATCCTTGACCGCGGGTTCTTGTTCCGGCGGCGTACCTGGTTCGTCGGTACGTGCTACCCGCCAGTCCGCATTGCTGCTGAGCAGTACCGGCAGCTCGGTGCCGCGCAGCAGAGCAAACCGGTACCGGTCGCCCGGTCTGGCGGTCGTGTCTGGTGGTGGTTCGAGGGTGCGTTCTACTGGGAGTCAGGTCGTTACGGCGAGCGGGATGTGCTGGCATTGATCAGGGACCGTCAACGACGCTCGGCGCAGCGGCTGGACCGGGCGCACATGCTGCTCAACGTTGAGGAGGGCCAGGCTCCCAGTGTGCGGGGCAGGCGTGAGCCCATCCCGCGCGAGGTACGCCGTGCGGTCTTCGAGCGCGACGGCGGGAATTGTGCGCAGTGCGGCAGCAACTTCGACCTGCAATATGACCACGTGATCCCGGTGGCCTTGGGTGGAGCGACCACGGTAGAGAACCTTCAACTCCTGTGCGGCGACTGTAACCGTGAGAAGGGCGCCGATCTGTAGCCGACCCACTGCTTAGAAGGTCTCGGACGCCGCCGCCCTGACCTGGCCAACCGCAGTTCAGCGCCAATGTGGCGTGCCCGTGAGTGACTGTGATTCACCGCTGATCACCGTCCGATCGGGCAGGCCACGGGCACGCTGACGGCTACCTTCCCCCATCGGCACGTATCAGGCTCACATTGATCCGCGTCGGAGTCCTCGTCGCGCGTGGCTAGCTCTGCAAGACTGTTCGCGTGGCCTTTGCTCAGTCTGTTATCGATGACTTGCTGGCCCGGACAGGACGGATGTGCGCGGTATGTAACCGTCGCCACGGTGTGCAGGTTCATCACATCGTGCCCCGTCATCTGGGTGGTTCCGACGATCCGTCAAATGCGATCCCGCTCTGCCCGAACTGCCACGATGAGGTCCACGCCAGGTATGCGCCGGGCAGGGCAACTCGTGTCTACACCGAGCGAGAGCTGCGCGGGCACCTGGAACGGACTATCGACCTGGCCAGTCGGCAAGCGCACCTTGCAGTTGGCAACGACGACTGGAAACATGATTTTGAGCTGGTGAAGTTTTACGCGAACTGTCTTGACCGTTCTGCATTCCGGACGCATTTCCACAACGAGCTGAGCTTCGCCGACTTCGATCAGGCGCTGGAGGATACCGTCCTCGCGCTCAACACTGGGCTGTGGCGAACGCGCGACGGAACGCTGATCGAGAGAGCGGCGGGCAAGCGCATGCTTGTCAACGCGGCCTGGCGAGACAAGATGGATGGTGTCGTCGGCGCGATCGTTGCGACCCGCCATGCGCTACAGCAGGGCCTCGGTCTTGACCGGATGCTTATGGACATCGATCCAAGCGGCCGTTGGTTCGACCGCTTCGATGGCCGTCTTCGATCCAACAGCGCACTCGGACACGAGATGGACAGCCTTCGGCAACGGGCGCTCGATGAGATGAATGAGATCCTCGTAGAGTCAGACCTTCCGAAGCTCAAGAGCATCGGCGACTGGAGCTAATCGCCCGGGCAATGTTAGTTTTGCATACGGCTCTCCGGCGCAACCATCGACATGGTGCAGCTATCCGCGTCAACGCCAGTCGCTGGGTCATGAGCCGTACGACGCCCGTCTCTGCCGTTCCGGGTGGTCTCCGGTCGCCGCGTTGGCCTCGGCAGACTCGCGGCGGGAAGTTGTTCCGGGCCTTCGGCGTCTCCCACGTCTCACCCTGTCCCGCCACGTCCGGTTTACAGATTCGTTTACAAACCCGTTCTTGACCTGCGGGTTTCTGTCCTTCCAAGATTCGCGACCGCGCACATTCCGGCCTGCCGGTCCATCCGGCCACCGTCGGCCCACCCGCACGGAGAGTGGGCCAGACTCCGGGTCAAGGTGGAGCGCCCTGTCCTGCCGGGATCTACTGCCCCGGGTTAGTGCGGCGCAGGGCCTACGTGGTCCGAGCCATCGCGGGGCAACTTCACGATATTTTCGATCATCGCTCGCTCGGTGGGGGTAAGCGTGTAAGCGGTTGAGACCTGGCACCAGGTGCCCACAGGACCGTTGCTGCCATTACACAGCGAGTGCGTGATTTTCAGGTTCACCTGGATCGGCGGTCCGCCGTCGCTGCTGTGGACCGGATAGTGGTCGGTCGTTGCAGCGAGTGGATGCGGCCACGAGAGGGCGGCGTCGATCGGGAGGCCGCAACGGTGGCACATCCAGTTGTCACGCTCGGCAACCTTCAGCCGCAGCCTCTTGCTGACGTTGTGGTTAGGCCGGACCTGTTCGCACTCTGGGCAGATGAATCGTCCGGTTCGGACGTCCTTGAACTCACGCCAGTTGACCGTGGCGCCGCATCCCTGGCAGCACATCGCCTGTTTAAGTTGGTCTGGCCACTGCCTCCGGAAGAACTGATCTTCTGGCGCAGAATCCATATCCATGCCGCATGGACATGGGGTGTCGTCGGGAAGCGCCTCCCCGCATGCTGGACACACGTAGCCCATCAGGGGGCCAACCCGAGCCGTGGCGCAGTCGGCAACGCACGCTGCGGGATGGCCGGTCTCATGTACCCAACGTTACTGGCAGCCAAGAGTTGACCCCTGCTTGCAAAGATCGTAGACCCGGCCGCCCGACCTGGACCGTCCCAGGTGAGTGCCCACGTGGCGTGTCCATTAGTGACCGTGATTTACCGCTGATCACCGTCTGATCGGGCACGCCACGGGCACGGGTGGCCCGCATCCGGTGTTGGCAGCAGATGACCTTGCCGAGCTGATCGCTTAGCGGAAGCCTTCACCCGTCTCCGCCCGCCGCGTCCCGGTGCAGCCGGTTCTGCTCCTCAAGCAGCCGGGTTTGCTCCATCAACAGACGGTTTTGCTCCGCCAGCAACCGATTCTGCTCACGAGCGTCTATCTGCCGCGCCTCGGCCGTTTCGCGCGCAGCTCGTTCTGCTGACGACTCAGCCCTGACCAGACCATGCATATTGCCGCCTGGTGAGAACGTCCAGGCGAGGGTTTTACGGATTCGTCCCATTTCTCTATTCTTCATTCTCCCGAAATCAGGCGGTCCTGATACGTCAGCCCGATAGGCTTACTCACATTATGAAGGAAGCTGAGTAATGATCGCTAGCAGACAACGCGAGCTCATGATGACACTGTTCTGCCTCGTGGTACTCGCTGCCAGTAGCTGCGGCTCGGGGCTGGCAAGAACGACCGCTAATCTCACGGCCTGCCACCAGGTCGGCGACGTACTAAATAATGTCCGTGGGCATACACTTGCCAGCTTTGAGTCTGAGTGGCCATCCGATGCCCCGACATCGACACAACTTGACCAGGACGTCACGAACTGGCTCACACTGATGGACTCAGGTGGTTGGGCACCCGGAGGTGGAGAGCAGACCCGGACGGCGCAAGCCGCTTACGCCATCGAGCAGGACTGTCGCACGATAGGGGCGCCATTTGGTGGTTTCGTAGGCGGATCTGGCTGATACGGAGTCCCACTATCCGTTCCTGGTTCTCTCCATCTTCCTTGTAGCCGCCGAATCCTTGTGAGTGGTCGCCGGTCAATGGTCGGCGTAGCCGATCGCGCGCGCGACGGCCCGGAGGGCCGCCATTGACGCGGTGGCCGCGAGCAGGACAATCGGGAGCGAGGAAGACGGCCTCCACACCTGGCCAATGTTCGTTTGAGCCATTTTAAGATGCGTGTCCAGGGAAGTGCGGCCCGGCGCGCGCCGGGCGGGCCTTGAAGAGGCAGAGCCCGGCGCTGGCGCCGGGCCAGCGGCGCCGCAAGCGCCGCCTTGATCTAACGACTTGGTGCGCGATAGGGGTCCGGGACATAGCGGCTGATCTTGGCGTGTGTTGCCCGTCATTCGCTATGAATGCCCATCGCTCCAGGTGGATATGGGACATCGGTTCGGCCTGACCCGAAATCCCGGGTGACGTTCAGGATGACGCGGTGATGTTTGCTGTGTCGCCGGCTACCGGCCCGGATCGGTCCGCCGGGCGCCTGGCGTACCGGTAGCCGGTGTAGCTGGCTGCGCGGCCAGGGTCCCGTCTTGCCGGGATAAGTCCTTGCGGCCGGTTGCTGCGATGCTGACGCCGAGCCCGATCATCACCAGGCCGCCCGTGCCGCCTATCAGAGCAAGCCGTCGTGGTGATCGCGTGAACCACTGCCGGGCCGTACCGGCAACCGCCGCCCACACGCTGTCCAGCACGAGGGCGATGGCGGGGAACAGTGCCCCGATGATCAGCATCTGCGACTGCACCGGCAGGTGCCCGGCGGCGCGGTCGGTGAACTCCGGCAGGGCGACCACGAAGAACACGATCGACTTCGGGTTGGTCATCCCGATCGCGAACCCGTCACGGACGGCCCGCACGGGCCGCACGGGCGGCGCTCGCGCAGCTAGTGCCCCTGCCATCGACTGCCGGTGCCGGATCGCCTGGACGCCCAGGTAGACCAGGTACGCGGCACCCGCCCATTTCACGACGGTGAATGCCTCAGCCGATCGTTGCACGAGGGCGCCGGCGCCGAACGCGACCGCGACGACCTGGGTAAGTCCGCCCAGCTCGTTTCCGGCGACGGTGAGCAGCGCGGATCGCCGGCCGGCGGTCAGCGCGCGGCTGACGGTGACGAGCACGCCCGGCCCGGGGATGGCGATGAGGACGGTCGCCACGGCGGCGGACGCCAGTACGTGACTTGCCGGCACCATGGCGTCAATCTATGGCGGCGGATGCGGATGGGACAGCGGGTTTTTGGCGGGCCTCCGGGCCTCCGGGAGTCTCAGCGCTCACCAGATGTTTACTTCCCTGACAGGTCTCGGAGGCTGCCATGTTCGCGAAGCTGTCGCCGGCACCCAGACGATTCCGGTTCCGGCCTGTTCAAGACAAGCGACGCTGGACGCTTATAAGGGATGACGGGCAACAGCGTGTCGCTCCCGTGGGCATGAACGGCCGCGCGGAACGATCAAGGTGTGAAGTCAAGATGGGCCCGCGCGGCCTTGTCGCATCGTATTTGCACGGGGATCTCCCGTCCGCGTCCCGGCAAGCTGATTGAGGAGCTGGCCGGCCCGTGGGCCGCGCAGCAGGAGTCCCGGCTGCGTGAGCGCCGGGGCCATGCCCGGCTGCGCGCCGAAGGCGCAGGCCCGGCCCATGAGCTGCCGTTCGCCGACCGGGTCATCGCCACCCTGGTCGTGCTGCGGTTTCAGCTCCCGCACGCCGCCCTCGCGCTGTTTTACGGGATGGACCGCTCCACCATCACCCGCGCCGTGCACGAGATCCGGCCGCTGCTGGCGGCCCGTGGCCTCGCCGTGCCTGGCCAGCCCGGGCTGCGGCTGCGCACCCTGGCCGACGTATTCGCCTACGCCGGGTCCCAGGGCGTCCACCTGCGCATCGACGGCACCGAGGTGCAGGTCCGCCGGCCCCGGGCCAACCGGCCAGGACGCCGCGCGTTCGTGTCCGGGAAGAAGAAGCAGAACACGATCAAGCCCACCGCCATCAGCGATGGCCAGGGCCGGCTGCTATGGCTGGGGGCGATCCGCCCGGGCCGGATGCACGATGCCACCGCGCTGCGCACCGAGGGCATCGAAGACCTGCTACACCATTACCCCCGCGTCACCGCGGACGTTGATTCCGGCTACCAGGGCCTGGCCCGCGACTTCCCCGGCCAGGTCACCGCCCCGCCCGCGAAGCCGAAGACCGGCGCCACGCCCAGTCAGGTCACCGAGCGTGAAGCAGCCCGCAAACAGCAGTCCTCCCGGCGGATCTGCGTCGAGCACGCCATCGCCGAGCCCAAGCAATGGCGGACCATGCAGCGCTACATCGGACGCCGCCAGTACTTCGGCGACACAGCCCTCGCCATCGCCGGGCTAGTCTCCGACCGAACCGCCGAACGCTGACGATCACCCCGGGCCCGCTCCAGGCCAGCACGCCCCAACCTCAATCGCGCACCAAGTCGT
>DASWFT010000680.1:0-17274 GCA_036394075.1 Streptosporangiaceae bacterium | reverse complement strand
TCCCGGACGGCTCGCACCACACCACTCCCGTCTATGTCGGCGCCCGCGGCGACCGAATCGTCTTTTTCACCGGTCCGGGCATGCGCAAAGCACGCAACCTGCGCCGCGACCCTCGGATGGCGCTGTCCATCGCGCCTGTCGACAACCCGTTCGAGCCCGTCGTCGTCCGCGGGCGGGTCGCCGAATGGCTCCAGGGCGATGCGGCGTGGGAGATCATCGACCAGCTGGCCACGAAGTACACCGGTCAGCCCTACCCCCGAGGTCAAGAGCGCGTCGTGGTCGTGATCGAGCCCGAGCGGCAGACCGTCGGTGTCGGCTGAGCAGCCGGCGGCGAGTTCGGCGAACGTCTCGCCCTTGCGCAGGTAGGCGAGCACGAGAAGCGCCTGCTGGCCGGGGTTCACCTTCCGCCACCGCGACCCGATCGACTTGCGGTGCCGGCGGATGATCCCGGACACGAAGGTGAGGGTCCGGGACGACAGCGGCAGTGCGGCACGGTAGAAAAGCATGGAAGCCCCTGGTAGTGGTGATGAGCGGGTTTTGGTCGATTAGCTCATCTACCGGGGCTGTCATCCGCGGCGGAGCGCCGTCATGTGATCAGACCGTGACGAACCCACCACGATCAGGATGAAATTGGCTCAGTACATATCCCTGCATCGCGGTGTCGTTGGCTTCTTGCGCCCACTCCATAGCGCGGTCGTACCAGTATGTGGGCGTTTGACGGGTCCTGGAGATCGCGGTAGAGCCAGCCGACAAACTCAGCGCCATCAGCGCCGAGTGAGAGTAGCGAGAAGCGCACGCCGGGCTTGACTTCACGAGCGTGCTGTGAGATCGCGCCAAGGATGCCGAGCACCAGCGGGAGGGCTTTCGTGGGCCCGAGGTTTCCGTCATCGGCCTTGCTGCGGTCGAGCTGCTGGCGGAAGTAATCGACCACGGAACCGTCGAGGTAGCGGCGGGCGTCATCGAGCGCAGCGGCGACGTGCTCCAACTCATCCAGGTCGCTCGCTGGCAAGGCATGGGCGGCCATACCGCGATAAAGTAGGGCGCTGACGTCATCCGCTCCTACGGCAGTCTGCTGCCCGTAATCATCGAGCAAGCTATCAAGGCCATTGGCTCTCGCGGTATCGGCGTCGATTGGCAGCAGTATCGATCGGCCATTCAATATAACCGGCAACGACATAGCTTGAGAACGGCCCGGTCCCGACAATACATCGGGACGTGGCTGCTCTGGCAATGCGAACCATAGGAGCTGAGCTGGTATGCCGAGAATTTGTGCATAGCGAATAAGCTTGCTGAGTTCTTCAGGCGCCCGGCCGTTTTCGATCCGGCTGAGCTGCGCTTGCGTGAGGCCGAGCCAGTTACCAACGATCTCTTGCGTCAAAGGTCGGCCGTGGTACGGGTGCATGCGGTAGGCGAAGACCACGCGGCCCATGTGCCAGGTGGCAAGAGCGTCGCGCATATGATCGGTGTCCCAGAACTCGGGTGGGACGACCGGGGGCCTTAAAAGCGTGTCACGGGCCGCATGGTTGCACGCGGCACACCGGGTGTCTGTGTTGTCTCGGGCCAGCCGCCCGCCGCAACGGTTGCAGTAGCGCACTGCCTGCGTCATCGACACCCCCTCCTACCTGGAGTCTAGCGACGTTATCGCCTGTTGTGACGGTCCGTATACATCTCATGCATGTTGCGCATACACACCAGTCGTGGTCACGGCCGCCCCTTCCGTTGAGTCTGTGTTGAGCAGGCAGCATCAGCCGACACGCGGAGGACGGACGTGACCGTGCTGGACGTGGACCTCTTTCCAGCTGAGTTGCTGCAACTTCTGGCCACCGCCCGTGAGGAGCTGAATCAGCACGTCAACGACCGCGGCAGGTGCGTGATGTGCCGGGTGAGCTTCCCGTGTGAGCGGGCCTCGCTGGCCGATCTGGCACTGGGCGCGTTCTAGGAGGATTCCATGAGCGGCAGCAGGAGCGTCGGTCCGCCACAAGCTCCCTGTGGCGCTCAGTGACAAGTGGAATTGGTATGCCCATGAGGGTCTGGGCGGAAAGGTCGTATGGTGTCAGGTTTCTCTTGGCCCTGCACAAAGAGCGTACGGCCGCAATCCCTCGGAAGATCGTTAGGGGCCAGGCATGCTGGATAGCGCTATCGCCATTATTGGGCCGCCTGCTGTGGGTAAAACCACGCTGACTATGCAGCTCGGCCAACTGTCGGGTCGACGGGTGTTCAGATTGCGCGAGCACGTGCCGGAGACGATCCTGGCCGCCACTGCGACCAGTGCCGAGCAGTTGGGCTGGATCGACGATCTCACGGTTACGATGGCGCTCCGCAGCTATCTCGATTCGGTCGTTGACGACGGCACTGCGCATACCGTGTTCTTCGATAACTTCCCGGATCAGGCCAACAGGTCCATATCTTCCTCTCGACCGTGCGCAAGCTGGCGCCAACGTGTCTCGTGCACCCGGTTGAACTCTTGGCTGACTCGGCAATATTGAACCGCCGGATACGTGATCGGCGTGTCTGTCACCACTGCGAGCGCGACCCGATTCACGATCCAAGGTTGCCTGCGGTGCCGAGTCCGGCCGATCCGCGGCGCTGTGCTTGCTGTAACAACATCCTTCATCCTCGGCGCGGCGATGCTCCAAGGCTTTTCAGCGCACGAATGCGGCGCCACTGGCAGACCGCGGAGGGTATCCGAGAAGCATTCGCAAGCGTCGGTATCGCGATCCTGCAGATAGAGAGCAATAAACCACCTGAACAGATTGCCAGTGAACTACTCTCCCTACTGAACGCCAGGAGTACACCTTCATGACCTCCGTCTCTCTTCCTACTCCCCGAATGCAGAACGGAAGCGACGGCTACGGCCATGCGCGCATGCCGCGCGGTGCGACCATGCCTGAGTCCGAGCACATCGACCGCATCCAATACGGCCGGTTCCGCAACGTCTACCTCTACATCACCGAGGCCTGCCAGCTCCGTTGCGAACACTGCTACATGGGTGAACGCCTGGACCGGGCGCTCAAGATGCCGCTACCACAGATCATCGACACCCTGGCCACCTGGCGGCGCCTGGGCGGCAGCAAGCATCCTCGGTGGCGAGCCGACGCTGCACCCGGACTACTGCGCGTCGACCCGGGCGGCCAGGCAGCTCGGTGCGTCAGGGCCACACGGAAGTAGTCGATCAGGTGGGCGGGCAGAGCGTCGAGCGGGAACCAGCTCAGCTCGCTGCACTTCTCTGGCTCCCGGTTCTCCGGTGTGCCTTCCCACTGCTGCACCGTGAAGAAGAAGGCGACACGGCCACCACTTGATGAGCTGTGCATGATGTGAGAGAACTCGACAGCCTCGGGCGCGACGGTGACACCAACCTCTTCCTTGGCTTCACGGATGAGGGCTTCGACTACTGACTCGCCTGCCTCCAGGTGGCCGGATGGCAGGTGGTGAGCGCCATCCTCGAAGCCAGTGTTCTGGCGACGGCCGAAGAGCACCTGGCCGTCAGTGTTAAGCAGCAGCAGGTGCACGTCGCCGGTGAGTTTATGGCGGCGGGTGTCTGCGCCGTGGGTCATAGGCTCTCTATCCGACATGAGCAGTCTCCGCTCATTCGTAGGTAATAGGTTATTGGGCACAAGAATTAGCTGGACCTCAGCGTAGCGCACACGGAATTTTCGGTGTATGCACGTGATGCATAAGGGCCGATGATCAGGTATGGCGATCCGGCTGAACGGTACTGACTAGCATTTTTGCAAACTTGTAGTACACATTTAAAGTGCCGTCATAGCATGGTCAATGACACAGCGTCAGCCCGGCCGGGTGGCCGCCTGGCGCTCCCGCAGGTGCGCGGCAATCTGGTCCGCGGCGGCCTGGGCCGTGGCGATGCAGGCGGGAATGCCGACGCCGTCGTACGCCGCGCCGCACACGGCCAGCCCGGGCTCGGAGGCGACCGACGCACGGATCGCGGCCACCCGCTCGCGGTGGCCGACCGTGTACTGGGGCAAGGCGCCGCCCCACCGGGTCACCCGGGCGTCTACCGGGTGGCCATGGACCCCGGTCGCGGCGGCCAGGTCAGCGGCGGCGAGCGCGGCCAGTTCACCGTCCTCGCGGTGCAGCACGCTCTCCTCGCCGACCCGGCCGACCGAGCACCGGACCAGGATCAGCTCCGGGTGGCTGGCCTGGAGGTGCGGCCACTTGATGGAGGAGAAGGTGACGGCCTTGACCGGGTGGCCGTCCACGGCCGGTACCAGGTAGCCGCTGCCCTCCGGGGCATGCGGGAACGCCGAACGGGGGTAGGCCAGCGTGACGATCGCCATGCTCGCGTACCCGATCCCGCCGAGCGCCGCCGCCGCTGGCGCCGCGCCGGGCACGCCCGCGAGCAGCCGGGCGGCCGGGCGGCCGGGCACGGCGAGCACCACGGCGTCCGCATACACATGCTCGGGCGCGTGCGCGGAGCCGACGGTCAGCCGCCAGCCACTAGGTGTCCGGCTGAGTTCCCTGACCATCGCGCCGGTGCGCACGGTCGCCCCCGACGCGGCCGCGACGGCGGCTGGCAGCGTGCCGAGCCCCCCGGCCAGGGTCGTGAACACGCTGCCGGCCGATGGCGCCGGGCCAGCCGCCGATCCTGCGCCCGCGTGGCCGGTGCCGCCCTCCAGGAGGGCCCCGGCCGCCTCGGCGAGCGAGGAGTGCCGCCGGGATTCGTCCGCCAGGCCGGGCAGCGTCGCCTCGAAGGACAGTTGCTCCGAGCGGCCCGCGTAGACACCGCCGAGCAGCGGATCGACCAGACGGTCCACCACCTCCTGGCCGAACCGGGCGCCGACATAGCTGGCCACCGCGATGTCGCCGTCTCGGGCGGTGGCGGGAAGTTCGAGGTCATGCCGGGCCCGGATGAGCCCCGCGGCGGACAGCAGCCCCGACCGGCCCAGCTCATCGAGGTCCGCAGGCACGCCCATCATCTGCCGGGCGGGCAGGCTCCGCATCTCGCCGCGGCTCCAGATCCGCGCGGCCGTGGTGCCGGGCGCCACGAGGTCCCCGGCCAGCCCGGCCGCGCGGATCAGATCCGTTCCCTCTGGGCGGCGGGCGAGCAACGCCTCGGCCCCCACGTCGACGGCCATCCCGGCCACCTCGGACAGCGACAGCTTGCCGCCAATCCCCGGCGAGCCCTCCAGCACAACGACCTCTACCGGCTCGTCCCGCAGGAAGAACGCCGCGGCCAGCCCAGCGATGCCGCCGCCGACGATCGCGACCACTGGCCGTGCCCCGGGCTGCTCCACCCGTTCACCATAGGGCGCGCCAGCGGCGGTCGGGTAGCGTCGCGCCTAGCTGGCCGCGGACAAGGCCGCCTCGGCTTGGCGAAGACTCTCCTCGGCGTCCTGAATCCGCCAAGGCAGCAGGTCAGCCTCGCGGGCCAACGTCACCGCACGGCTCAGCAGCCCGACGGCGCGCTGAAGATTCCCAGCGGCCATCTCCGCCTCGCCCAGCGCGACCAGAGCGCTCGGGACCCGCCGCGGATCGCCCAGCTTCTCGCGCAGGGCGAGCGAGTACCCCAGCTGCCGCACCGCCTCTTCCGGGCGGACGTCCTCGACAAGGTAGTAAAAGCCCAGGTGCCGGTGGATCTCCGAGCGCCCGTACAGGTCGCCGCTCTCCTCTACCGCCTCGGCCAGGCCAAACGACGGCCAGAAGTACGGCATCGCAGCGGCCCAGTCGCGGCGCAGCACCTGGAACACCAGACCCACGCCGAACAGCGCCCGCGCGGTGCCCGCCGGGTCACCGATTTCCTGCCAGATGGCCAGGGCACGCCGCATCAGCTCCTCTTCGGCGGCCACGTCGGCATCGGCCGGTGCAAGGCCACCGCCGATCAGCTTGGCGATGTTGCGGTAATGATGCGTCATGCCCAGACCGCCGACGGCGAGGGCCTCAGTTTCCCGGTCGCCATCCCGCTCGGCTAGGGTCCGTGCTTCGCTGAACAGCCGCTCCGCCTCGGTGAATTCCCCGGTGCAGAACGCGGCCTCGGTCAATGCCTCGTCGGCCGCCGCCCAGAGCTGATGGGCAGTCCCGCCCGGCGGAATTGTCATGGACGACAGAGTATTCCCGGGTCGGGTAGCGTCGCGCCCATGGCCACCCTGGTGTCATTCCACGCTCATCCGGACGACGAGTGCATTGCCTGTGGCGGCGTGATCCGCAAGGCTTTCGAGCAGGGCCACCGGGTGGTGCTGGTCGTCGCTACCCGCGGTGAGCAGGGCGAGGTACCCGAGGGATTCCTCGCCGACGGGGAGGAACTGTGGCAGCGCCGGGTGGCGGAGACCCATGCGGCAGCTGAGATCCTCGGCGCTCAGCGGACCGAGTTCCTTGGTTACCGGGACTCAGGGATGATGGGAACCCCCGCCAACGGCCGCCCCGGCTCGTTCTGGACCGCGCCGGTGCAGGAGGCCGCGGAGAAACTGGCGGTGCTGCTGCGCGAAGAGGACGCCGACGTGCTGACCTGTTATGACGACAATGGCGGCTACGGTCATCCGGACCACATCCAGGTGCACCGGGTCGGCATGCGCGCAGCCGAACTGGCCGACACCCGGCGGGTCTACCAGAGCACCATTAACCGCGACCAGATCATGCGGGGCAGGAAAGCCTTCGCCGAGCAGGCGGCCGCGGCCGGCGTAGAGATGCCCGACCTGGCCGAGCGCCCGGAGTTTGGCCAGCCTGAGTCCGTGATCACCGCCGCCGTTGACGTAACGCCGTATGTAACAGTCAAGCGCCGCGCCATGCGGGCGCACGCCAGCCAGATCAGCGACCAGTCATTCTTCCTGGCTATGCCGGACGAGGCATTCCGCTATGCGTTCGGCACCGAGTGGTTCATCCGCGACGGCCAGGGACCCGGCATCACCGAGACCGATCTGCTCGACGGGGTCTGATCCAGGGGTCGGGTCTGGCTCCGGGGATTCTGGCCGATAGGGGCCTGGTCGACGCTGCGCCCCGGGACACCCTCGGAGTCCGGATGCGGCCGATGCGAAGCCGTGATCTGGCGGACGGAACCGGGATTCCGCGCGCCGCGTCGGAGCGGCATGAAAGCGCCAATGAACCTGCATATCGCCATCCGGCCGGGCCGCGCGCGCGTCCGTCCCCGGTCCGCCGCCTGGATCACCACGGCGGCGGGCCTGATTGTCGTCCTCGCCGCCGGCTGCTCGGCGGGCGCCGGCAGTTCGTCCTCCACGGCGCACGGCGCCATGGCCGCCCCAGCCCCGGCGCACGCCCCCGGAGCCGTAAATGCGGCCGGGGCGGGCTCAGCGTCCGCCGGCTCGGCGCAGGCAGGCAAGTCCGCGGCGCTGCCCGCCCTGGCCATTGTGTACACCGCCAGCCTGACCGTGCGGGCTAAGGACGTCAGCCAGGCCGCCGGGCAGGCCGCGCGCATCGTCAGTACCGCCGGCGGCTACGTGTCCAGTGAGAACACCCTGCTCGACCGGGCCCACCCGGCGCAGTCCACGGTCAACCTCGAGCTCAAGATCCCGGCCGCGGCCTACCCGGTCACGCTGGGCACGTTGTCCACCGCGCTCGGCACCCGGATCTCCATGTCACAGCAGGCTCAGGACGTCACCCAGACCGTGGCCGACGTGACCAGCCGGGTCAGCTCGGCCCAGGCCGCGATCACCCAGCTGCGCGCCCTGCTGGCCCACGCGGGCTCGGTCAGCGACCTGCTCACCGTGCAGAACCAGATCAACCAGGAAGAGTCGGACCTGGAATCGCTGCAGTCCCGCCAGCGGGCTCTCAGTCACGAGACCAGCTATGCGACAGTCACGCTGGTGCTGGTGAGTAAGCCAGGTGCTGTCGTTAAGGGGCATCCGAAGTTGGCAGGCGATTTCCTCGGCGGCCTGAAAGCAGGCTGGCACGGACTGCGCGTCCTGGTTTCGCTGCTGCTCACCGGCGTCGGGGCGGCATTGCCGTTCGCCGCGCTGGCCGCGCTGGCGGGCTACGGTGCCTACCGCGCGCGGCGCTGGCTGCTGCGGCGCAGGGCGGTTTCGCCTGTCACCGGGCCGCCCGCCACCGGGCCGTCCGCGGCCGGGTGAGCGCCGGCGCCGGTCAGCTGGTCTCGCGCACCGATTCCTTGTGCACCAGGTCGGTCAGCCGGGCCAGCACGTCGGGGTTGGTGTCGGGCAGCACGCCATGCCCGAGATTGAACACGTGCCCTTCGGCGGCCCGGCCGCGGCCCAGCACGTCCTTGGCCCGCCGCTCGACCACCTCCCACGGTGCCAGCAGGATCGCCGGGTCGAGATTGCCCTGCAGCGCCTTGCCATGCTCGACCCGGCGCACCGCCTCGTCCAGCGGGACCCGCCAGTCGACTCCGACCACGTCCGCGCCGGCCTCGCCCATCATGCCGAGCAATTCCCCGGTCGCCACGCCGAAGTGGATCCGCGGCACACCGGTATCGGCGAGCGCCTCGAAGATCCTCTTGCTGTGCGGCAGGACAGCGGCGCGGTAGTCTTCCGGGCCGACCGCGCCCGCCCACGAGTCGAACAGCTGGACCGCAGACGCCCCGGCGGCGATCTGGATCCGCAGGAACGAGATCGCGATGTCCGCCAGCCGGCCAAGCAGGGCGTTCCACATCGTCGGATTGCCGTACATGAGCGACTTGGTGCGATCGTGACTCTTCGACGGGCCACCCTCGATCAGGTACGACGCGAGCGTGAACGGCCCGCCGGCGAAGCCGATGAGCGGTTTGGCGGCCAGTTCAGCCACGAGCGCCGTGACGGCCTGGGTCACGTACGGCACGTCCTCAGGCACGAGATCGCGGAGGCGGGCCAGGTCGCCCGGGTCGCGGATCGGCCGGGCGATGACCGGGCCGATGCCCGGCTTGATGTCGATGTCCAGGCCCAGCGCCTTGAGCGGCAGGACGATGTCACTGAACAGGATCGCAGCGTCAACGTCGTACCGGCGCACCGGCTGCAGCGTGATCTCCGTGATCACGTCGGGCCTGGCGCACGCCTTCAGCATGGGCAGGCTGCCCCGCGCCTTGCGGTACTCGGGCAGCGACCGGCCTGCCTGGCGCATGAACCAGACCGGCGTGTACGGGACCGGTTCGCGGCGGCAGGCACGCAGGAAGGGGGATTCCTCCGTCGCAGTCACGCCAGCGATCGTCTCACAAGCTGGTCCCCCGTCCCCCTGCTATCGCCGACGTGACCTCGGGACACGCCGCAGTATATCCAGCGCTCACCGGCCGCGCCGTGCGATGATCATGATTGGCCTCGCGTCGTGGCGGCGCTCCCCCGGGCCTGCCGACCGAGGCTCCGGCGGTGAGGAGGTCGCAGATCGTGAGCCAGTTGATCCGCTTCTGTCCCGAATGTGAGGGAAACCGGCCGCAGGCCAACGCCGCGCGGTTGCCTGGCTCCGCCGCGTGAACGGCCGATGGCGACGACGTACGCTCAGATCATGAGGCCGGCCAGCAGACCTGCGGATCCGGGCGGCGCGTCGGCGTCCGCGGTATTCGGCCGCGCAGCCGCCGATCTGAGATCGCAGTGTGACCAGTTGGGCACGCTACGCCCGGAACTTACCTTCGAGGACGTCCCGGCGCCCAAGACCCTGGCTCCTTACGCGAGCGCGGTCGCGGCCGCCGTGGAGGTGGATGACGCCGAGATCGCCAGCGGCCGGCTGGTGCTGTTGTATGACCCGGCGGGCCAGCCGGGCTGGGCCGGGCCGCTGCGCATCATTGCCTATATCCGCGCGGAACTCGACCCGGAGATCGCCGCGGACCCGCTCATCGGGCAGGTCGGCTGGAGCTGGCTGACCGAGGCGCTCGAAGGCCGCACGCCGGGATATGCGGAGCCGAGCGGTACGGTCACGCGGGTGGTGACCGAGGGATTCGGCGCGAAGGACGGCGAGCCGGCGGCGACCGAATTCGAGTTGCGGGCGTCGTGGTCGCCGACGGCGGCCGATCCGGAGGCGGCACCGGACCCCACGGGGGGGCTGGCGGGCATCGTCGAGCGCGGCGATCTCGCCGGGCACCTGGCCGCGTGGTGCGAGACGCTCTGCGCCGCGTCGGGACTGCCACCCCTGGCGGCCGGGGTGACCGCGCTCAGGCCAGCCGCCGGCCGGCCAGCCGCCAGTCGGCGGCGGCGGTGACAGCCGAAGAGCTGCCGGCCGAGCAGCCCGAGGTCGTGCCGCTGCTCGAGCCCCGTGACGGCCTGCCGCCCCTGGTGGCCAGCGCAGCGGCGCTCGACGAGGCCATCCGCGCACTTGGGGCCGGTGAGGGCCCGGTGGCGATGGATGCCGAGCGAGCCTCCGGATTCCGCTACGGGCACCGGGCCTTCCTCGTGCAGCTACGGCGGCAGGAGGCGGGGACGGTCCTGATCGACCCGGTGGCCTGCCCGGACCTATCCGGGCTTGACGCGGCACTCGCCGACGCCGAGGTGGTCCTGCACGCCGCGTCTCAGGACCTGCCCTGCCTGGCTGAACTCGGCTACCGGCCCCGCCGGCTGTTCGACACCGAGCTAGCCGGGCGGTTGCTCGGATTCCCGCGGGTGGGGCTCGGCGCCCTGGTCGAGACCGTGCTCGGGCTGGCGCTGGAGAAAGGGCACGCGGCCGACGACTGGTCCACCCGCCCGCTGCCCGCCGACTGGCTCCTGTACGCCGCGCTCGATGTGGAAGTGCTGGTGGAACTGCGCGACGCGCTGGCCGCGGCGCTCGCCGAGCAGGGCAAGACGGAGTGGGCGGAGCAGGAATTCGCCGCCGTGCTCGCGGCCGAGCCGGCCGGCCCCCGGCCGGACCCCTGGCGCCGGACGTCCGGCATTCACCGCGTTCGCAGCCGCCGGGGCCTCGCCATCGTCCGTGAACTGTGGCTGGAGCGGGACAGAATCGCCCGGCGGCGGGACCTGTCGCCCAGCCGGGTCCTGCCGGATTCCGCCATCGTGGAGGCGGCGAGGTCGGCGCCTGGCACCGCCGAGGCGCTCGCCGCTCTCCCGGGGTTCAGGGGCCGGGGCGCCAAACGCCACGCGGCGGAATGGATCGGCGCAATCCGGCGCGCCCGCGCTCAGGCGGACGTCACGCTGCCCGGCCCGTCCGGGCCGGTGACGGACGGGCCGCCGCCCGCGCACCGCTGGTCCGAACGCGACCCGGTGGCCGCCAAGCGCCTGGCGGCGGTGCGGGCCGTGGTCGCGGCACTGGCCGACGAGCACTCCCTGCCGACCGAGAACCTGCTCCAGCCCGACGCGGTGCGCAGGCTCGCCTGGCTGCCGCCGGACCCGGTCAGCCCGGAGAGCGTGGCCGCCGACCTGGCCACCTATGGGGCCCGGTCCTGGCAGGTGGACCTGACCGCGCTGCCGATCGCCAAGGCCCTGCTGCGGCTGGCCGAGAAGGACGACCAATAACTCCGCCGACTCAGCCTCGCGACTCAGCCTCAGCGCACCTCGCAGCAGGCTCAGCCGACAAAGGTGCATACGCCGCCATTGCTGCCAGCAACTGGCCAGGCCATGGCATGGCGGGTCGTCGGCCCGTAGATGCCGTCGACTGGGACACCCCAGTAGGCCTGAACCTTCCTGACGGCTGTCTGGGTCTTCGTCCCGTAGTTGTTATCGACCGCGAGAGGTGGGCTGAAGGCGCGGGAGTTGCACTGGTTCAGGGCTATCTGCAGCCGACCCACGGCCACGTTGTCGTTGCCGAGCCCGAGTTGGCAGTTGTCGTTCCCCGTCCCATTACCGACGGTTGGGACCCGCACCTCGAAGAGGCCGCCGCGGTCGGCCACGAGGCTGGTGCCGGTACAGGAAACGGCCGCGCTGGCCGGCGTAGCCGACGTCAGTGCCGGCAGCACGGCGATCCCCGAAGCGACGGCCAGCGCCGCCGCAGCAGCAGCTAAGAGCGGCCGGATTCTTTTCATGGCTGGTGACCTTTTCATGGCAAGTGACCTCCTAATGGTCGTGGTGCCCCTGGCCCACCCCCCCAGTCTTGGGCAATCTACCGCGAGAATCACCGGTGCCACTAACCGCCTGCTAGCACCCTGCGAGGCCAGGGTGCCGAATGACCCGGCGGGGCGCATCAGCCCCGCCGGGACAAGATGACGACCGAGGCCAGGTACGTGAGGCCAGCCACCGCGCAGATCACACCCCAGGGCCCAGGATCGCGGCCGCGGGCCAACTCCACGAAGATCCGGGTGAGAATGGAGATGTGATGGAACTCGCCCGGGCCACGATGGACACCCCCGTCGGGCCCGTGTCATTGACCTGCAGCGACACCGGCCTCGCCGGGGTCAGTTTCCGCAGCTCCCGGCCGGCCACGCCCGGGCGGTCAGCCGGGGGCGGCCTGCTCGGCGCCGCCCGGGACCAGTTGGCGGAGTATTTTTCCGGCCAGCGGCGCGCCTTCGACCTGCCGATCGACTGGTCCGCTGCCTCGCCTTCGCAGCAGCAGGTGCTCTCGGTGCTCTCCGACACGGTCGGCTATGGCGAGACGATCACGTACGGATCGCTCGCGCGCCGTGCGGGGCTCGGGGAAGGTGGCCCGGACCTGCCGGCCAGGGCAGTCGGCACGATCATGGGGTCGAATCCGTGGCCGCTGATCGTGCCGTGCCACCGGGTGGTGGCCAGCACGGGACTCGGCGGATACAGCGGTGGCAGCGGGATCGAGATCAAGCGGTGGCTGCTGATCTTCGAAGGCGCGCTGCCCGCCACGCTGGACTGGGATCCGGCCTGCGCCCACGGCGGGTTTGGGATTCAGAACACCGAGAGATGATGGCGCTCCGTGGAGATCAGCGCGCCATCGCCGATCTGCAGCACCCAGAAGCTGCCCTTGTGAAGCGGGGGGCCTTCCGGGACCTTACCGCCCACCCGGGCGCACGCCCAGTCCAGGAGCATCGGCATGTTCTCCCGGTGGGCGCAGACGACCGCTGGCACCCGGCCGTCAACCAGTTCCTCGATCCGCCGCCTGGCCGGGGGCATCCAGGCCGCCGGCGCCTCTCCCGCAGCGCTGGCCACGAGGGAGGGCTCGATCTCAATGGCCAGACCCGCCCGCACGGCGTAGGGCCGGACCGTGGCCACACAGCGCTCCGCCGGGGAACTGACCACCCGGCCCCTCGCGTAGCAGCACAGCAGGCGGGCCAGCAGGTCCGCGTCCCGGACTCCCTGTGCATCCAGCGGCCGGAGCAGGTCATCGGCGTGCCCGGCCGCCCGCCAAGCGCTCTTGGTCCCCGCCGCGGCATGCCGCACCAGGATGCACGGGAACGTGTCGGCCGGGCCGGACGCGAAGTCATCGAGCACCGAATGATCGCGGGAGTAGGACATCCGGCCGCGCGCGGCGGGTATCGGCAGCCACTCCAGGCGATCCACTTCCTCGTTGGGGACGAACCCGGCCTGCGGGCCCGCGGCGGCCGGCCGGGCCGCCCAGTAGTCCACCACCTTCGGCCTGCCATCCCGCTGATAACTCGTCGACAGGAGGCGCCGACCGAGAACCACCGCCACCCCCGTCTCCTCGGCGACCTCCCGGATGGCCGTCTCCAGCACATGCTCGCCAGGCTGGCATTTCCCCTTCGGCAGGCTCCAGTCGTCGTAGCGGAGCCGGTGCACCAGGGCTACCTCGCGGTCGCGGCCGCGAACACCGTCGCTCGGGCGCCACAGCACGCAGCCGGCGGCGTGGATCACACCATCGGCCGCCGCATCATCCATCGGCTTCAGGGTGCGACGCGACGGGCCGCCCGCGGCGGGTCTCTATCAGGTACTGCTGCAGGTCGCGGAGGAGCTTCCCGTCCGGATCCAGATGGTGCCTGGTCCACGTCCCATCGCTGGCCAGCCACCACGACGATGTGCTCTCGTCCATGGCCAGGTCGATCAGCGCACGCAACTCCGCCTGCTGATCGGGATCAGTCACCCGGACCAGCAACTCCACGCGCCGGTCCAGGTTGCGGTGCATCAGGTCGGCGCTGCCGATCCAGACCTCGCGGTCACCGCCCGCACCCTCACCGGCCACCCTGGCACCGAACGAGTAGATCCGGGAGTGCTCAAGGAACCGGCCCAGAATGCTGCGCACCCGGATCGTCTCCGACAGGCCAGGCACCCCGGGGCGGACCGCGCAGATCCCGCGGACCCACAAGTCGACCGGCACGCCCGCACGGGACGCCCGGTACAGCGCGTCGATCACCGCCTCGTCGACGATGGCGTTGCACTTGAGCTGGATCCGGGCCGGCTTGCCCTCCCGCTGCCGGGCCGTCTGGGCCTCGATCCGCTCCAGCAGGCCGGCCCGCAGCCCCTCCGGGGCGACCAGGAACCGGCGGTAGGAGCTCTTCAGGCTGTACCCGGTCAGGTGGTTGAACAGGTCAGTGGCGTCCCCGCCCACCGTCGAGTCCGCCGTGAGCAGGCCGAAGTCCTCATACAACCGCGCCGTGGCGGGGTTGTAGTTGCCGGTGCCGATGTGACAGTAGCGGCGCAGCGTCCCGTCGGGCTCCTCCCGGACCACCAGCGCGATCTTGCAGTGCGTCTTGAGGTCGACGAAGCCGTACACCACGTGGCAGCCCGCTTCCTCCAGCTTGCGCGCCCAAAGGATGTTGGCGCGCTCGTCGAAACGGGCCTTGAGTTCCACCACCACCACGACCTGCTTGCCCGCCTCGGCCGCGTCGATCAGCGCGTCCACGATCGACGAGGTGTCGCTGGTCCGGTAGAGGGTCTGCTTGATCGCGAGAACCCGCGGATCGGCGGCTGCCTCCACCGTCAGCCGCTCCACGGTGCTGGCGAACGAGTCGTAGGGGTGGTGCACCAGCACGTCCCGCTTGCGCAGCATGCTGAAGATGTCGGTGTCCTGCGGCACCGCCGAGTCCGACGGGACGAAGGCCGGATACTTCAGCCTCCGCAGGTCCAGGTCGGCGATCGCATTCAGCCCGGAGAGGTCCAGCGGCCCCGGCAGGTGGTACACGGCCCGGCGGTCGATGCCCAGCTCGGTCACGAGCCTCTCCAGCACCTCGGCGGAGATCGACTCCTCGACCTCGAGCCGGACGGCAGGCTCGAACCGCCGCCGGAGCAGTTCACGCTCGAGCGACTGCATCAGGTTCTCGGTGACGTCCTCGTCCACCTCCAGGTCCCGGGTCCTGGTGACCCGGAACGCGTGCTGCTCAAGCACATCGAGGCCGACGAACAGCTCGTTCAGGTGCGCCGCGATCACGTCTTCCAGCGGCACGAACCGGTACTTCCCCACGGTCAGGAACCGGGGCAGCAGCGGTGGCACCTTCACCCTGGCGAACAAGGTCACGCCGGTCCGCGGATCGGCCACCATGACGGCCAGGCTGAGCGAGAGGCCCGAAATGTAGGGGAACGGGTGAGCCGGGTCCACGACCAGCGGCGTCAGCACCGGGTAGATCCGGTCCCGGAACAACTGGTGCAGGCTCTCCTGCTCGTCGGCGGAAAACTCCTTCCAGCGCAGGATCTCGATTCCCTCCGCCGCCAGGGCCGGCACGATGTGGCCGGTGAAGTACTCGGCGTGCCGCAGGCTGAGCTCGCGGGCCGTGTCCAGGGTGCGCTCAAGTATCTGGTCGGTAGGCAGCCCGCTGACGTTCTCCACCGGCAGGCCGGTCGCCATCCGCCGCATCCGGCCCGCCACCCGGACCATGAAGAACTCGTCCAGGTTGCTCGCGAAGATGGCCAGGAAGCGCACCCGCTCAAGCAGCGGAAGCGACTCGTCCTCGGCGAGTTCCAGCACCCGCTGGTTGAACCGGAGCCAGCTCACCTCGCGATCGAAGTAGCGATCAGGCGGCAGTTCCTGATCAGCCGACGTGCCCGCCGGCTCGCCGCCCGGCTCGGCCAGGGCCACGGCCGCGGGCTCGGCGGCGGGCTCGGCGGCCGGCGCCTCAGCGGTCAGTGCCCGCTCAGCCTCTCGTTTGCGTTCGGCCTCGCGCGCCTTCTTGCCGCCCGGCGCGGGGCGCGCACCCGCCGCGTCACCGCTCCGCTGGAAGCCCGCCTGGCCTACGCTCATGTCCCCATTGTCCCCAGCGGCGGCTCTCTCAAGACTCCGGGGGGTTTGCGGAGACTTTGCGACTAATAGGGCTGTACCGGGCGCTGCGCCGCCCTCAGGAGGCGGGCGGGCGGCAGATGCGCTCCAGGGCCTCCCGGCTCGGCAGCTTGACCCGGGCGCCGCGCCCGAGCTGGCCCGCCAGCGCCGCCTCGGCCCGCTCCACCCTGAGCCAGTCCGAGTAGCTCACCGGCGCCACCCCACGGGCCGCGAGCAGGTCCTCAAGAGCCCGCCGCCCACTGTCTCCCGGCTGCCCACTGTCTCCAGGCTGCGCTGTGGGCTTGCGCGCCCCCGCGCCGCCCCCCGCAAGATCAGAAAGCAGCGACCTCACGGAACCGGCTGCGTCGGACTTGTTGGTACCGATGACGCCGGTGGGGCCGCGCTTGAGCCAGCCCGCCACGTACTCCCCCGGCAGCGGCGCGCCGTCCGGGCCGAGGACGCGACCCTCTGAGTTGGGCACGGTGGCGGTGCGCTCGTCGAACGGGACTCCCGGCAGCGGCACGCTCTGGTACCCGACACTGCGCAGCACCATCTGGACGGGGACAGTCTCCAGCTCACCGGTTCCGATCAGCTGGCCCGCCTCGTCCAGGCGGGTGCGCTCGACAGTCAGCCCGGACACGCGTTCGGCGCCTTCGACCTTGACCGGGCGCAACCAGAACCGGACGGTCAGCCTGCGCACGTCCCCGGCCGGGGCACGGCCCGCCCAGCCCCCGATCACGGCCAGGTTGCCGCGGACCCGCCGGTCAGCCTCGGCGAGCTGGGCGCTCTGCCCGGCCAGGTCGAACGCGCCGGAGTCGATCTCAGCCGGGTCGACCAGGATGTCCACCCCGCTCAGTTCGCCGAGTTCGCGCAGTTCCTTGGTGGTGAACTTGGCCTGGGCGGGGCCGCGCCGGCCGATCACGTGGACATCGCGGACCTTGCTCGCCTCCAGGGCCTCAAGCACCGGCTGCGGGACGTCGGTGGGGCGCAGCTCAGCCGGGTCCCGGGCCAGGATGCGGGCCACGTCCACCGCTACGTTGCCGACCCCGATGACGGCCACCGACTCGGCGTCGAGAGCGAACGCGTCCATGCTCACGTCGGGGTGGCCGCAGTACCAGTTGACGAAGTCGGTGGCCGCGTAGCTGCCGGGCAGGTCCTCGCCGGGGATGCCCATCCGCCGGTCCCGCATCGCGCCGGTCGCGTAGACCACGGCGTCATAGCTGGCCAGCAGGTCCTCCCGGGTCACGTCCTCGCCCAGGTGCACGCCGCCGAGGAACCGCACGTCCTGGTGCTCCAGGACTTTGCGCAGGTATTCGGCGATCGACTTGATCGACGGGTGGTCAGGGGCGACGC
>DASWFT010000679.1:0-2905 GCA_036394075.1 Streptosporangiaceae bacterium | reverse complement strand
CCGTTCCGCGACTAGGAACGCGACGGTCCCCAGCGCCCCGGTCACGTAGCAGGCCACTGAGGGCAGCTCGCCCAGCCCCATGCCTGTCCGAACTGGGCGACGGTGAGCAGCGGAATCATCGCGATCATCAGGGTCACCGTGCGGGGGAGATCCACGCGGCGCTGCCGCCGCCGGCGGCTGACGCGCAGCACCCTGGTCACGACGGCGCAGGCGGCGAGCCCGATCGGGAGGTTGATCAGGAAGATCCAACGCCAGCCGTCCACGCCGAGCAGCGCGCGCTGCTCGGCCAGCGCGCCGCCGGTCACCGGGCCGACCACGCTGGCCACGGCGTAGGTGGCGACGAAATAGCCGCCGTATTTCGCGCGCTCCCGCGGCGGTACGATATCGCCCGGGACCGCCGAGGTCAGCGCGAAGATGCCTCCGGCACCGATGCCCTGGAAGGCGCGGAAGACCGCCAGCATCGGCATCGATGCGGCGAAGGCGCACAGAGCCGAGCCGACGAGGACACGGCGATCGCGACCAGGAACAGTGGCTTGCGCCCGCGGGAGTCGGTCAGCTTGCCGTACAGCGGGACGGCGACCGTCGAGGTGATGAGGAAGGCGGTCGTCACCCACGCCTGGGCGGTGAGCCCGTTGAGGCTTTCCCTGATCCGGTACATCGCCGCGGTGGCAACGGTCTGATCGAGCGACGCGACGAAGGTGGCGAGCAGCAGCCCGGACAGGATCAGCAGCACCTGACGCCGACCGTAGCCGTCGGCAGCTGGCAGTTTCGGGGTGTTCATGAAGCAGGATCTCATCGGCATTCAGCCGGGAAATCAAACAATGCCGCGTGACCTATGAACGTAAACATTCAGGGTCTTGGGCTTGGTGTAGCGACGAGTGACCGTTGGTTACGTTTTGGCGGCGGATGTGGTGTTGCTGCGGTTGCTTAGCGTGGTTTCCGGGATGCTTGCGGGCTGTGACTGGTGCGCCGCAGGAGGATCCGCCCGCGGATCCGCGTGATGCGCTGATCCGGGAGCAGGCGGAGCGGATCGCGGCGCTGGAGGCCCTGGTCGCTGACCTGCGGGGGCAGCTGGCCGCGGCACAGCGCGCCGGGTCGCGGAACAGCGGGAACTCGTCGATGCCGCCGTCGTCGGATGACCTGCCAGGGCGGAAGGCGCCGCGGAAGCAGCGGCGGGCCGCGGAGCGGGCGGAGAAGAAGCGGAAGCGGGGGAAGCAGCCGGGCAGCCCGGGCGCGGCGATGGCCTGGGAGGTCCCGGACCGGACCCAGGATCATTACCCGCACGGGGACTGCGCGTGCGGCAGGGACCTGGCGGACGCCGCCGACCTGGGGGTTGCGCGGTCGTATCAGCAGGAGGAGATCCCGGTCTCGCCGGCCGAGCGGGTGCAGCACGACCTGCACGAGGCGAAGTGCGCGTGCGGCAGGACGCATGTCGCGGCGCGCCCGGCGGGTGTCCCGGATTCGGCGCTGTCGATCGGGCCGCGGCTGCGTGCCCTGGCCGTTTACCTGGTCGTCCTCCAGCATGTCCCGGTGGAGCGGTGCCGGGACCTGATCGCCGACGTGACCGGCGCGGCCGTGTCGGCGGGGTTCATCCATTCCTGCCTGGCGCAGGCGGCGGGCCTGGCCGCGGACGTGGTCCGGCTGATCCGCACCCTGATCACCGCCGCTCCCGTGGCGGGGTTCGACGAGACCACGCTGCGGTCCGGCCCGGCCGGGGAGAAGAAATACGTCCACGGCGCGTTCACCGAGGAGTACTCCGCGTTCTGGCTGGGCGCCCGCAGCCTGGACTCCATGGAAGACGCCGGGATCCTCCCGGACTTCACCGGGATCGTGGTCTCCGACCGGTACCAGAACTACTTCCATCCCCGGTGGGAGCACATCGCCGGGAACCAGGCGTGCCTGGCCCACATCCTGCGTGACTACCAGGACTGCGCCGAGACCTACCCCGCCGCCATCTGGCCCGTGCAGGCCCAGCGGGCGCTGCGCGGCCTCATCCATGGCTGGCACGCCGCACGCGAGCAGGGCCTTCCCGCCATCCCTGCCGGGGCAGCCGGGCCGCTCGTCCACGAGTTCCGGCACGCCGTCCTGGCCGGCCTCGCCAGCGTGCCGCGCATCCCCGGCCCCAAGAACAGCACGAAGCAGCGGCCCGGCCGCCAGCTGCTCGAGTTCTGCCGCGACCGACGCGACGACGTGCTGCGGTTCACCACCGGCACCAGCGTCTGGCCCACGAACAATATCAGCGAGCGGGGAGTCCGCCCGCTGAAAACCCAGCAGAAGATATCCGGCCGCCTGACCAGCGACGACGTCACCCAGGACCGGCTCGACATCCGCAGCTACATCGACACCGCCCGCAAGCACGGCCGCAACGCCTTCACCGTCTTGTGCGACCTCATGACCGGCAACCCCTGGCGACCGCCCGCGCAGGCATTCTCCCCGTAACCCGCGCTACCCATCACCGCACGTGAATGGGCTGAATGTTTACCTATGAACAACTGTGGGTTGTGGTTTGTGGTACGGCTTCGGATGAGGGCTCAGGCCGTGCGCACGTTCGCCGTGATGGATGAGGAAGGACCGCCGCGACAGCGGAGGGCTTCGGCCGACGGACCATGCCAGGCCTAGTCGCCGGGTGTGCTGTCAGGGAAGTACTTCTCTTCTATGAACCGGCAGCCACGCTCAGCAGTCGTAGCTGTTTCCTACGCCTGCACGCTGACGGAGTACCCGTCGGCTGAGGTCAGGGTGAGTTCGACACGGTCGGCGTCCAGGAGGGCTTTGAGGTCGGCGTAGCAGGTCAGCGGACTTCGGTGTACTCGCTGCGGTCCAACTGCACGACGTCGGTGTAGTCGCTGCCCTCCGGCTCTGCGACGTCGGTGTACTGGCTGCCGTCCAGCTGCACGACACGGAAGCT
>DASWFT010000678.1:0-15037 GCA_036394075.1 Streptosporangiaceae bacterium | reverse complement strand
GAACGCGTCGATGATGACCCTCGTTCCGAACGCCGTCGACTCGACCAGCGCGCGGTAGATGTCCGGTGCCCTGGTGGCGAGGGTGAGTCCCAGCACGGCGCCGGACAGGTGATGATCGACAAGTACCGAGCGGTTTCCGTTCAGCCAGTCAAGGGCGATCAGGCCGTGCGCGCCGGCTGGCTGGCTGGCTGCCTCCTCGGAGAGCAGGTCGAACAGGGAGATGCCGCGGCGCGCGGCTTCACGCGAGTAGCCGGCCGGCACCGCATGGTCGGTGAACCAGGCGAAGATGTCCCCGACGCCGCTCTGCCCGGCCTCATATCCCCACCGCCCGGCGACGATGCCGCCGTCCACCACCCCGCACATGCCGGGCACCTCGACGAGCGCCGCCCCGTTCATCACGTGGCAGGTGGAGGTGCCCATGATGGCGACCATCTGGCCGGGTGCGATGGCGTCCGCGGCGGGCGGCGTGACATGCGCGTCCACGTTGCCCACCGCGACCGCGATGCCCTCAGGCAGCCCGGTCCAGGCCGCGGCCTGGGGGGTCAGCGACCCGGCCCGGGCGCCAAGCGGGGATACCGGGTGCTCCAGCTTGTCGGCGGCGAAGTCGGCGAACCGCGGGTCGAGCCCGGCGAGAAAGGCACGGGCTGGATAGGTTCCGTCCTGGAATATGCCTTTGTAGCCTGCGGTGCAGGCGTTCCGTGTCTCGGTCCCGCTGAGCTGCCAGATGATCCAGTCGGCGGCCTCGATCCACCGCCGGGCCTGCTGGTAGATCTCCGGGTCCTCGTCCAGCAACTGGAGTGCCTTGGCGAACTGCCACTCCGAGGAGATCTTCCCGCCGTACCGGGCGATCCAGGGTTCGTGGCGCTCGTGGGCCAGCGCGTTGATCCGGTCCGCCTGCGGCTGGGCGGCGTGGTGCTTCCAGAGCTTGGGGTAGCTGTGCGGGCGGCCGGCCATTCCGGGCAGCTGGCAGAGCGGGGTGCCATCGGCGGTCGTGGGCATGACGGTGCACGCGGTGAAGTCGGTGGCGATGCCGATGACCGTGGCCGGGTCGATTCCCGAATCGGCCAGGGCCGCGGGCACGGCGGTGCGCAGCACGTCGCGGTAGTCCTCCGGGTCCTGCAGCGCCCAGTCCGGCGGCAGCGGCTCACCGGTGGCGGCGAGCTTGGTGTCCATGACCGCGTGGGCGTAGTCGTGAACGGCCGACCCCAGTTCCGCGCCGTCGCTGACCCGCGCCACGAGCGCGCGCCCGGACAGCGTGCCGAAATCCACCCCGATGACGTATCGGTCCTGGCTGTGAGCGCTAACAGCCATTGTCGGCCTGTTTCACTCCGTGTGCTCCTTCTCCACTGGTTACCTCGGCGGCGGGGTTCTGCATGGTTACGTCCGCGGCGTCAGCTCCGCGGCGGGCCGGTGCTGGATCGGATCACCAGCCGCGGGGCGACCGGTTCGAGCGAGCCGGCCGGGTCGCGGCCATGAATCATGTCCACGAGGGCGCCGAGTGCCCGCCGGCCAAGCTCGCCGAAGTTCTGCCGCACGGTGGTGAGCGGCGGCAGGAAGTACGCGGACTCCGGGACGTCATCGAACCCGACCACGCTGATGTCGTCGGGCACCCGCCGGCCGTGCTCGGACAGCGCGCGCAGCAGGCCGAGCGCCATGTGGTCGTTGGCACACAGCACCGCCGTCACGTCCTGCTCCCCGGCGATCTGGTGGCCGATCTCATAGCCGGAGGCCGCAGACCAGTCGCCGGGCAGGATGGCAGGCTCCGGAGCCTGCTCCTCCTGAAGCGCCTGCCGCCAGCCGGCGATGCGTTCGTAGGCATCGAGCCAGGAGCGCGGCCCGGCGATATGGTGGACCGTCTCGTGCCCGAGTTCGAGCAGGTACCGGGTGGCGAGCGCGGCTCCCTCGGCATTGTCCACCGCGACCGACGTGAGCGGCGCGTGAGTGCCACAGCCCACGGCGACCAGCGGAACGTCACCCGCGCAGTCGCTGAGCGCCGCCACGGCGGAGGTCAGCGGCGCGATCACGATGATCCCCTCGACGCCCTGGCCGACGAAGCGGTCCACCGCTTCAAGCACCGAACCCCGGTCGAGCGCGGGCAGGCTGGCGATGGCGACGAAGTAGCTGTCCTGTGCGGCGGCCTCGATGCCGTAAAGCATCGAGGCTGGCCCGTAGAGCGTCGTGTCGAAGCTGATCACCCCGAGGGTATGGGTCCGCCGGGTGACCAGGGTGCGAGCGGCGGCATTCGGCCGGTACCCGAGCTGGCTGATCGCGGCGAGGACGTTCTCCCTGGTCTGCGGTCGGACATTAGGATGGTCGTTGAGCACGCGCGATACCGTCTGGTGTGAGACGCCGGCCAGCCGCGCGACATCGGTCATGACCGGTGGCCGTTCCGGCCAGCGTTTGGTTGGTGCCACGCCTGCCTCCCTCCGTCTCGCAGCCCAGTCTCGCCGCTCCGGCTGGTTGCTATGTCCGATCCTGCCCTGCCAGCCTCGGCCTGTGGCACCTGACCTGCCTGTGTGTCCGTTCCGGGCGGACGCCGCTCCGTTATCTTCCCAGATGTCGTGAGGAACTGTGACCGCTCACATGCGGACGGTCAGCCAGACAGCGCGACCGGGGTCAGAACGTGAACCCGCCGGGGCGGCCATTGCGGTCGGCGATCAGACCGGCCAGCGTGGCCACGGCGATCTCGGCGGGTGTCCGGGATCCGATGTTCAGCCCGATCGGCCGGTGCACCCGCCCGATCTCGGCCTCCGGCACACCCAGTTCGGTGAGCGCCGGGATGTGCGGCGCCGGGTGCCGGGGGTTGCCCATGATGCCCACCCAGCGCGCCTTGCTGGCCAGCACGTCGCGCAGCACGTTGCCCAGTTCCGGCCGGTGGTGATCGGTCAGCACGACGTCGCTCGTGTCGTCCAGGTACCCGTCGGCGCTGCTGACCACGGTGACGCCGGGGCCACCCGCCGCAGCGGCGCGCTGCGGGTCGGGTTCGACCAGCACCGGGCGGAAGCCCGCGTCACCCGCGTAGCGCAGCAGGTACTCGGCGACCGGGGAGGCGAACACCGCGACGAGCGTGCGCCCCGTGTCGGGGGACGGGGCATAACCATGGGCGACGTCGTCCGGGGACGGGGCCTGACGATGCGCGGCGTCGCCCGGGGAGGGGGCATGGCCGTGCGCGGCGGCGTCCGGGGACGCGGCCTGGCGATGCGCGGCGTCGCCCGGAGGCGGGACATGGCCGTGGGCGGCGCCGCAGGACGGATCATCGATCGGGTCGGTCATGCTGCCGAGCTTGCCACGCCCCGGTTGGCTTGGCGAAGTCTTGGGTTTTGATCACGAAGGGTACCTTATATGTAACTACTGGTTACCGCTGTGCGCAGAGGCGGCGGACGGAGGCGAGCGACCGTGAGACGCCCCGGCTCGATAGGCGGCCGGCTGCGGACCGGCTTCGGCCTCTTCGCGATCCTCCTCGCCGCCGCAGGCGCGTTCGTCTACGCCGGCTTCGCGCGCCAGGAGGGGGCGATCAGGCAGCTCAACGACCAGGTCTATGTGCTGCGCCATCTCAACAGCGACCTGAATTCCTACTTCGCCGACAGCCAGCTGGCCATCGCCAACTTCGAGCTCACGGGCGATCATGGTTTCCTTAGCGACTACTACAGTGACGGCGAGTTTTTCCAGTCCGATCTGTCACTCATGCGGGTCTCCGCACCGAGCAGCATGCGGGATCTCATCAACAGGCAGGACCGGGCCGGCGTGGCGTGGTTCACGATCGCGCAGCAGATCATCGACCACCCCGGCGGCGCCTTCGTGGGCAGTCCCACGAACTCCTCCACGGACTCCTCCGCGGCGGCCTCCGCGGGCGCGGACACGAAACGGACAGACCGTGCGTGGTTCACAAACGAGGCCTTCACGGCGGCCAACCGCGCCATGACCGGGCGCATCAACGCCTCGATCAGCCACCTCATCGGCAACAGCAACCGGACTCTCGGCGTCGGCCTGGTCTGGAGCGCCGCCGCGCTCGCGGTCGCGATCGGGCTGGCGCTGGCCATCGCGGTCAGCACCCTGCGCCTCACCACCGGGCCGCTGCGCGGTCTCACCGCGACGGTTAACCGGCTCAAGGCGGGTGACCACGATGCCCGCGCCGAGGCCTCCGGGGCGGCGGAGATCCAGCAGGTCGCCGTGGCGGTCAACGCCCTGGCCGACGAGAGCGACCAGTTGCGCCGGGCGGACGCCGAGAGCAACCGGTTGCGCGCGATGGCCAGGGAAACAGGCGTCCGCATCAGGGAGCCTCTGCACGCCGGGGATGTCCTCCTTGCGGCGCGCGCGGCGCTCAAGGAGAATCTGGACGCAGATATCGTGACCCTGCACCTGATGCGGGATGGGAAGCTGGGGCTTCCGGAGGGTCATGAAGACGACTGGCTGCTTCCGGACACCTTCCTGGACAGTTTTCCCGCGAGCAGGTTCCGGATACTGGACGACCTGCTCAAGACCCAGTCGAGCGTGGTGGTCCAGGATGTGGGCGGCCCGGAGGGCGACCAGATCCAGCCGGAGATACGTGAGCCGTTGCGCCAGGCCGGCATCGTGTCCCATCTGGCCACGCCCTTCGGGGTCGGCTCCGAGATGCTGGGGGTCATCGCGGCCGAGCGCACGCACGCCGGCCAGCCGTGGACCGCTGCCGAGGTGGACGCGGTGGAGTCGATAGCGGCCGATCTCGGCCGCGGGCTCCATCATGCCCGCCTGTATGAGGAGGAGAACCGCGTCATCGAGGAGCTGAAGGCGGTCGACCGGACGAAATCTGACTTTGTCGCGACGGTGTCGCACGAGCTTCGCACGCCGCTGACCAGCATCACGGGTTACATCGAGATGCTCCGGGGCGGGGACCCGGGGGAACTCAACCCCGAGCAGGAGCACATGCTGGGAACGATCGACCGGAATGCGAACCGGCTGCAGAGCCTGATCGAGGACCTGCTCACGCTGTCGGGGATGGAGTCCGGCACCTTCACGACGGAGACCACGCCGGTCGACCTGCTGGATATCATCTCCGGAGCCAGCGAGGACGTTCAGCCAGCCGCGTCGCGCAAGGGGATCGCCGTGACGACAGCCTGTCCCGATGGCGGGATGGTCGTGAACGCGGACGCCAATCAGCTCGCGCGGGTGATGACGAACCTGCTGTCCAACGCGGTGAAATTCACCCCCGCGGGCGGCCAGGTCCGGGTGACCGCGGAGGCGGCCGCCGGCTGGGCGGTCGTGTGCGTCACCGATACCGGCATCGGCATTCCCGACACGGACCAGAAGGATCTGTTCACCCGGTTCTTCCGTGCGTCGAACGCGACCAAACGGGCCATTCCAGGTACCGGTCTCGGCCTGGCCATCACCCAGACGATCATCGCCGGTCATGGCGGTGACATGGAGCTTCAGTCACAGGAGGGAAAGGGGACCACGGTCACGGTGCGGCTCCCGCTGGCGGGACCCGTTCCGCCCGCCGGACCCGCCCACCACGAAGCCGCCCACCACGAAGCCGCCCGACACCGTGCCCCCGCCGCGCCCGGAACGCGGTCATGAGGCCCCGACCAGGGGCCGGCCGGGGAGTGGAGGCCTGCGATGAGATCGCCTAGCTCCATGGCCAGCCGGCTGTGGCGCGGCTGCGTCGTGTTCGCCCTGCTCATAGTCGGCTCCGGAGCACTCATCTACAGCGGGGTCAGGTACCAGGACGCGGCGATCCGCAACGAGGTGCAGAACATCCATCCCCTGGAGATCACCTGCCTCGAGATCCAGGCCGACTTCTCCCAGATCCAGTCCTCGCTTGGTGCCTACATCCTGACCAGGACGCCGCAGTTCCTCGGTTTCTACCGCAGCTCGCTCAGTCAGCTGGATCTGGCGCTCAAGAAGGCGCGCCGCAGCGCGGGGAAGCAGTTGCAGCCCGACGTGATCACCCAGCAGCGCACGCTGGCGACGTGGCTGACCTTCGCCGACCGGGTACTTGCCCTGCCGCCGGGCAGCCCCGCACTGCCCAGGATCTCGCTCGAGAGTTACCCGAGCGCGATCGCGTTCTACACGGTCAGCTTCCGGATGCTGGCCCAGGTGCGGGCGGCGAGCCAGCGCGCGATCAGCAGCGCGGAGCACGTGCTCACCCAGACCGTGGCCTGGAGCGCCGCCGTCGCCACGCTCGCCATGCTGCTCGCGTTGCTGGCCGCGTTCGGCACCATACGCGGCATCACCAGGCCGCTGCGCGGCCTGACCTCCACGGTGCACCGCCTCTCGGCCGGAGATCACGCGGCCCGCGCGAACCTGACCGGGGCGTCGGAGGCCCGCGAGGTGGCGCTGTCGATAAACGCGCTGGCCGACGAGAGCGATCGGCTGCGCGAGCAGGAGGCGCTGAGCAACCGCCTGCGCGCGATGGCCCGCGAAGTGGGCTTGCGAATCCGGGAGCATCTGCACGCCGAGGACATCATCGGGGAGGCGCGCGCCGCGCTGGAGGAGCATCTGGACACCGATGTCGTGTACCTGCACGTGATGCGGGCCGGAAAGCTGGGGCCGCCGGAGGGCCACGAGCAGGACTGGCTGCTGCCCGCCGATTTCATGGACAGCCTTCCGCCTCAAGTCCTCCTGGGCCTGCGGGAGATGCTCAGAAACCGCGTCAGCCGGGTCATCCAGGATGTCCCCGGCCCCGAAGGCGATCAGCTTCCTCCCGAGATACGTGAGCCCATGCGCCAGGCCGGAATCGTGTCACAGCTGATCACACCGTTCGGTGTCGGCAATGAGCTGATGGGGATCATCAGCGCGGGACGGCTGCACGCCGGCCAGCCCTGGACGGATGCCGAGGTCGGCGTGGTGGAGTCGATAGCGGTGGACCTCGGGCGCGGGCTTCATCATGCCCGCCTGTACGAGGAGGAGAACCGTCTGGTCGAGGAGCTGACGGCGGTCGACCGCGCGAAGTCCGACTTCGTCGCGACCGTGTCGCACGAACTCCGTACACCGCTCACCAGCGTCACGGGCTACATCGAGATGCTGCTGGACGGGGACCTGGGGGAGCTCGAACCCGAGCAGGAGCGCACGCTCGAAAAGGTCAACCGGAACGCGACCCGGCTGAAGGACCTGATCGAGGACCTGCTCACCCTCTCGTCGATGGAGTCGGGCACGTTCACCATGGTGACGAGGCCGGTCAACCTGCTGGAGATCATCTCTGAGGCCGTGGACGACATTGCGCCAGCGATCTCGAGCAAGGGCCTGACCCTGGCGACAACCTGTCCGCGTGAGGGCCTGGTCGTGAACGGGGACAGCCAGCAACTCGTGCGGGTGCTGGCCAACCTGCTCTCCAACGCAGTGAAATTCACCCTCGCTGGTGGTCATATCGACGTGTCGGGCGAAGCCGCCGATGGCTGGGCGGTGGTGTCCGTCGCGGATACCGGCATCGGCATTCCGGACACCGACAAGAAGGATCTCTTCACTCGCTTTTTCCGGGCCTCGAACGCGGCGAAGCGAGCGATTCCGGGTACCGGTCTGGGTCTGGCCATCATCCAGACGATCGTCGACGGCCACGGCGGTGACATGGACCTCCGGTCGCGGGAAGGCCGGGGGACGACGGTCAGGGTGCGGCTCCCGCTCGCGGAACCCGCCGCGGCGCAATCCGCTCCCCCGGAGCCGGCGTACCACGACGCTGGTGTCCGCCGCGCCGCGCCGGCGCCGGGAGCGCGGTCATGAGGCTCGGCGGCTCGATCATCGGCCGGCTTCTCGTGGTGTTGTCGGCGTTCGCCGTCCTCGTCGCCATCGCTGCTGTGGTCGGCTACGCCCGGCTGGCCCATGAGAACTCCGCGGCCAAGCAGCTGACCGGGCAGGACTATCTCCTCCAGCAGGCGGCAGGCCAGATGCAGGAGTTCTTCACCATCAGCCAGTTGTCCATCACCAGCTTCGCGCTGTCCGGCCGCCCGGCTTCCCTGGCGACGATCGGCAGCTCTCGCGCGGGCTTCGCCGTGAACCTCGCGGTACTCGAGCGGAATGTCTCGCCGGGCATGGCGGGCCTGCTCCCCCCGCAGGCCCGCGCCGGAACACAGCTCTTCGCCGTGGCCGTCGCGATCGCTAAGCTCCCGCCGGCATCGGCCTCGGCCGCGCGGCTCGCCAGCGGGACGACCAGCATCGCGCAGAGTTTCTACCTGGCCAACTCCGCTATGCAGGAGCGCATCGCCGCGGACCTTAGGCGGCTCACCGGGCAGCGCAAGCATGCTCTCAGCATCGGCCTGGCCTGGAGCGCGGCTGCGGCCGCCCTCGCCGTGGCGCTCCTCCTGATGGTCTCGGTCACCGCGATCCGCAGCATGACGGGACCACTGCGCAGCCTGGCCGGCGCCGTGCGCAGGTTGACCTCAGGTGAGCATGCGGCCCGCGCGAGGGTGACGGGATCCGCGGAGGTGCGTGAAGTGGCGGCGTCGGTCAACACGATGGCGGAGGAGAACGATCGCCTGCGCGGGCAGGAGCAGGAACATGCCCGGCTGCGGGCGCTGGCCCGGGAAGCAGGCATCCGCGTCCGTGAGCCGCTGTGGGCCGAGGATGTCCTCCGTGAGGCATCCACCGCGATCACCGAGTGCGTGCAGAGCGATCTGGCCGTGCTGCGCCTGGTCGAGGACGGTCAGCCCCGGTACGCCGACTGTGCCCGCAAAGACTGGCTGCCGGTCAACTTCCTCACGGATCTGTCCCCTGACTTCGACGCCTGGGCGCACCGGCTGCTCGCGAGCCAGTCCAGCACGGTGATCCAGGACGTGCCCGGCCCGGAAGGCGAGGTCCTCCCGCCCAGCGTCCGCGAGATCCTGCTCCGCTCCGGGGTGGTGTCGCACATAGCCACCCCCTTTGGCAGCGGCTCCGAGCTGTACGGAATCGTGGAACTGGAGCGAACCCGGCCGGGGCGCCCATGGACCGAGGCCGAGGTCGACGCCATCGAGTCGATAGCTGCTGACATCGGGCGCGGGCTGAAGCACGCCCGCATGTACGAGGCCGAGAACAGCCTCGTGGAGCAGGTGAAGGCCCTGGACCAGACGAAATCCGACTTTTTCGCGACGGTCTCGCACGAGCTCCGCACGCCGCTCACCAGCATCGAGGGCTACGTGGAGATGCTCAGAGATCAAGATGGCGGCCAGACCACCGCCGCGCAGGAGCGGATGCTGGAGACGATCGACCGCAATACGACCAGGCTGCGGAACCTGATCGAAGACCTGTTCACCCTGACGAAGATCGAGTCGGGCACCTCCCAGAGCGTGCCGCGCCCGGTGAACCTGCTGGACATCGTCCGCGATGCCGCCCAGGTCCTGCAGCCCATGGTGACCAGCACCGGGCTTACCCTGACCGTGACATGCCCCGACGGGAGCCTGGCTGTCAACGGCGACCTCAGCCAGCTCGACCGGGTGGTGATGAACCTGCTCTCCAATGCCGCGAAATTCACCTCCCCGGGCGGCCGGATCCACGTCACGGCCGCCCGGGATGGCGATACCGCGGTCATCAGCGTCAGCGACACCGGTATCGGCATCCCTGATAAGGACAAGGAGGCCGTCTTCGGCCGCTTCTTCCGCGCATCGAACGCGGTCCGGCGGTCCATCTCCGGCACCGGCCTGGGCCTGACCATCGTCCGCACCATCGTCGCCGAGCACGGCGGTGAGGTGGCCATCCATTCGACGGAGGGGGTGGGAACGACCGTTACGGTGCGGCTCCCGCTTCTGCTGGCCAGCACCATCGCGGCCGACCAGGCTGGTGGTCGGCAAGAAGAGCCTTCCTTGGCGGCACGTCCGCCCCGAGGATCTCCCTGACAGACCACTACCGGCCCGGCTTCGCTGGGATGGAGGCCACCGCGCCCGGCTCCCCGGTGATCAGTGTCTCGACGGCGGAACGCAGCACGCTGAGGCGGGCGGCGGCGGCCGCCCGGGCTGCCACCAGGCCGACGCCCGCGGTCGGCTCTTCGACTTCCAGGTATGCCTTGAGCTTCGGCTCGGTGCCGCTCGGCCGGATCACGACGCGAGCTTCCGGGAGCCGGTAACGCAGCACGTCGGCTGGTGGCAGCCCGCGGCCGCCGCCCGCCAGGTCGCTGGCCGAGATGACCGGCTGGCCCGCCAGCACGGCCGGCGGCGCGGCCCGCAGGCTGGCCATCACATCCGCCGGGGACCGGGAGGCGAGCGTCAGCTGCGCGGTCAGGTGCACGCCGTACCTGGCCTCGAGCGCGTCCCAGCGCTCCAGCAGGGACTGCCCGGCCGACCTGGCGCTGGCGACCAGCGCGAGCACGGCCAGGGCAGCGCTGATCCCGTCCTTGTCATGGACCGTGTCGCCGACCGCGTATCCAAGCGCCTCTTCATAGCCGAACACGAAACGGCTGTCCGGCGCGTACTCGCCGGCCCTCACGATCCACTTGAAGCCGGTGAGTGTCTCCACGTAGCGGACGTCAGCCGCAGCGGCGATCTTGGACAGCATCGTGGAGGAGACCACTGTCGTCGCGACCAGCCGACTCCGCGATTCCCCCGCCTCGGCCAGAAGATACGCACCGAGCAGCCCGCCGACCTGGTCGCCGGTGAGCATCCGCCAGCCGCCGGGGGCGGCCGGGTCGGGTACCGCCACGGCCAGGCGGTCGCCGTCGGGGTCGTTGGCGAGCACCAGGTCCGCACCGAGCCTGCGGGCCTCCGCCACGGCCAGGTCGAGGACTCCCGGCTGCTCCGGGTTGGGAAAGGCGACGGTCGGGAAGTCGGGGTCGGGGTCCGCCTGGGCCGCGACCATGTGCGGCGCCGGGAAGCCCGCCCGGGAGATGGCCCGGACCGCGAGCCGGCCGGCGACGCCGTGCAGCGGCGTGTAAACGACGCGAAGCGGCGCGCCGCCGCGACCTGAGCCGGCTCCAGGTGAACTCGCCACGATGGCATCGAGGTAGGCCTGGGCCACCTCGTCGCCATGGTGGACGACCAGCGGGTTGGTGGCTGGCCCGGCCGGGATCTGCGTCAGCGGGCCGAGAGCGCGCATCGCCGCCTCGATCTGCACATCGGCAGGCGGCACGATCTGCGCGCCGTCGCTGAGGTAGAGCTTGTAGCCATTGTCAGCCGGCGGGTTGTGGCTCGCGGTGATCATTACGCCGGCCGCGGCCGACAGGTGCCGGACCGCGAACGCGAGCAGCGGGGTGGGACTGCGGCTGGGCAGCAGGTGGACGCGGACGCCCGCCCCGGTGAGCACGGACGTGACCTCATCGGCGAACTCGGCCGACCGGTGCCGTGCGTCCCAGCCGACCACCACGCCGGCCCGGGCCGCTCCGGGTCGGCGCTGCCGCAGCCAGCCCGCCAGGGCGGCGGTCGCGGCCCGGACGACTGCGCGGTTCATCCGGTTCGGGCCCGCGCCGACCGCGCCGCGCAGGCCGGCGGTGCCGAACTCCAGCCGGCCCGCGAACCGGTCGGCCAGCTCGGCCCGGGCGACCTGGCTGCGCTCATCCGTTCCGCCGCCGTCGGCGAGAAGCGCCCGCAACTCGGCCCGGTCCGCTGGATCGGGGTCCTCGGCTATCCACGCTTCCGCGCGGGCCCGCAGATCGGCGGGTATCACGTCACATCCAGGGGAGCACGCTGACCAGCAGCGCGCCCATCCGGCCGGCGGCGGCCTGGCCCGCCGCGACCACCTCGGCGTGGTCGAGGCCGTGTGGTGCCAGGCCGGCCGCAAGGTTGCTGACCAGCGAGATCGCTGCTACCTCGGCGCCGAGGTGGCGGGCGGCGATCGCCTCGAGCACGGTCGACATGCCCACCAGGTCGGCGCCGAGCGTGCGCAGCATGCTGATCTCGGCCGGGGTCTCGTAGTGCGGGCCGGGCAGTGCCGCGTACACGCCCTCGGTCAGGTCCGGGTCAGCGTTGCGGGCGAGCGCGCGCAGCCGGGGCGAATAAAGGCTGGTGAGGTCGGTGAAGCGGGACGGGTACCCCTCGGGCGGCGGCGGCCCGGCCAGCGGTGAGCGGCCGGTCAAGTTGAGGTGGTCGCTGATGAGCACCGGCTGGCCGACCCGGTAGCCCGCGCGAATCCCCCCGGCCGCGTTGGTCAGCACGATGACCCGGCAGCCCGAGGCGACCGCGGTGCGCACGCCGTGGACCACGGTCGCGGCCGAATGCCCCTCGTACAGGTGGCTGCGGCCGAGGAAAACCAGCACCCGGGTGGGGCCGGTGGCCGCCTTGGTCAGCACCACCGACCGGACACTGCCCACGTGACCGCCGACGGTCGGCTCGGGGAACCCGCCCAGATCGGCCAGCGGCACCTCGGCCACGGCCCCGCCCAGCTGGTCCGCGGCCCGGGCCCAGCCCGAGCCCAGGACCACCGCCACGTCATGACCCGCCATGCCGGTCAGCCGGGCCAGCCGCGCGGCGCTGGCCGCGGCCGCGGTGTAGGGGTCGCCAGCCGGCCGGGCCGGCGCGGGCGTGCCCGGATTCGCGGTCATGACTTGATGTACGGCTTTCCGTCCGCCCGCGGTGGCCGGCCCCGGCCGACCAGGCCGGCCACGGCGACGATGGTGGCGACGTAAGGGGTCATCAGCAGGATGTTGGACGGGATCGGCACATTGAGCGTGGACAGGATGGACTGCAGCGTGCCGGTGAAGCCGAAGAGCAGCGCGGCCGCCACCGCGCCGAGTGGCCGCCAGCGGCCGAAGATCAGCGCGGCCAGGGCGATGTAGCCCATGCCGGATGACATGTCCTTGCCGAACGCGCCGACCGACCCGATGGTGAGCCAGGCACCGCCGATCCCGGCGACCAGGCCGCCGAGGATCACGTTGCGGTAGCGGGTCGCGAGCACGCGGATGCCGACCGCGTCGGCCGCGGTCGGGTGCTCCCCGACGGCCCGGACACGCAGCCCCCAGCGGGTGCTGAACAGCCCGACCTGCACCAGGATGATCATGACGTAGGTGATGTACAGGAAGATCGTCGAGTCAAAGAAGACCGGCCCGATGACCGGGATGTCGCCGAGCAGCGGGATCTTGATCGCGGAGAAGGTCTGCGGCGAGTTGAGCGTGTTCTGGTGCGTGGTCAGCGCGCGGTCGTACAGGTACCCGGTGAGCCCGGAGGCCAGCAGGTTCAGCACCACTCCGAGGACGATCTGGTCGACCAGGTAGCGGATCGCGAACACCGCGAGCACCAACCCGAGCAGGCCACCGGCCAGCGACCCGCTGATCAGGCCGAGCCAGAGCACGCCGAATGCGCTTCCCACCACGGCGGCCGCGAACGCGCCGAGCAGCAACTGGCCCTCGATGGCGATGTTGATGACGCCGGATCGCTCGCAGAGGCAGCCAGCCAGCGCGCCGAGGATCAGCGGGATCGATCCGACCACGGTGTTCTGCAGCAGGTTGACCAGGCTCAGCGGGATCTTCCCGGCGTCCGCCCAGCACAGCAGGGCGATGAGGAAGCACAGCAGAACGGCGGCGATCATGGCCCGCTTGGCGCGCTGGCCCGGGTCGACGGCCGCCCGCACAGCGGCCAGGGCCAGCGATACCGCGCCCGCCGCGTACGCCGTAGCGGCGGCGGGCGCATGCACGCTTGGCACGTGCACGGACGCGTTGGCCAGCGAAAGCGCGAAGGTGGCGTCGCCGCGGGCCGCGAAGTGCCCGAAGACGATGTCGATGAGGCCGAGCAGGGCGAACGTGCCCGCGGCGAGCACGCGGCGGTTTGCTTCCAGCGGGGCGCGCACGGCGCCGGCCAGCGATGTCATCGGTGCCCCCCGCCGGCGTGGCCCGAGCATGTCATCGGTGCCGCCTTCACCCGTTCCACCCCTTGGCCAGAACCTGGCCCTCGCCGGCCGCTCTGGCTTCACGCAGCCGGAACATGGCGCGGACCAGCGGCGGCGCGGCGATGAAGAGCACGATGAGCGCCTGGATGACCTTGACGATGTCCACCGGGATCTGGGTGACCCCCTGCATGGCGATGCCCCCCGCGTCCAGCGCGCCGAAGAGCAGCGCCGCGAGCACGGTGCCCAGCGGCCTGGCCCGGCCCAGCAGGGCCACGGTGATCGCGTCGATGCCGTACGTGCCGTAGCTCTGGAAGTTCAGTGAGTGGTCGGTGCCCTGGATCACCGCGGAAGCCGCCAGCCCGGCGAGCCCGCCCGCGATGAGCATCACGACGATCCAGGTCTGCGCCACGTTCATCCCCGCGCTGCGGGCCGCGCGCGGGTTCGCGCCGACGGTGCGGAACTCGAAGCCCAGCGTGCTGCGGCCCAGCAGCCACCACACGCCTGCCGCCGCCGCGAGTGCGATGAGGAAGCTCGCGTTGAGCCGCAGGTTGGGGCCCGCGATGTGCGGCAGTTGCGCGTTGGGGTCGATGAACGGGCTGATCAGGTCGTTGCGCCCGGGGCGCTGCATCGCCTTCGTGCCCAGCAGCCAGGACAGCAGGTAGATCATCACGTAGTTGAGCATGATCGTGACGATGACCTCGTGCGCCCCGGTCCACGCCTTGAGCGCGCCCACGACCCAGCCGAGGACGGCGCCGCCGGCGAACGCGCCCAGCAGGACCACGACGGCGTGGATGACCACCGGCAGGTGAACCCCGAAACCGAGCCAGGTAGCGAACAGGGCGCCGCCGATGAACTGGCCGGTGCCGCCGATGTTGAACAGCCCGGCCCGGAAGGCCAGGGCCACCGAGAGCCCGGCGAAGATGAGCGGTGTCGCGTTGACCGCGGTCTCCGACAGCGGGTTGAACACGGCGGCGACGGAGCCGCCGTGGAAGGCGGCCGAGACGGTGTGCGGGTTGAGGATCGCGCCCTCGAACATGTTCGAGTAGGCCGCCGTGACGCTGTGCCACGCCGCGGCGATCGCGCTGCCCGGCGCCGAGAAGAGCCGGCCCCACGCGGTGAGCACCACCGGGTCGGTGAAGGCGATGAGCAGCCCGCCGATCACCATGGCCGCCACGATCGCGAGCACCGTGACCACCACGGAGTTGCCGTGGATGATCGCGTCAAGCACCGCCCGGCTGAGGGTGAGCCGGGGGTGGTCGTCCTCACCTGGGGCGGCTTCGGTCACCGTCGCTGGCCCGGCCTCGGTGGGTGCCCGGGGCTCGGTGGGTGCCCCGGCCTTGGTGGG
>DASWFT010000677.1:0-38677 GCA_036394075.1 Streptosporangiaceae bacterium | reverse complement strand
AGCGTGCGGGCCAGCCAGGGCACCAGGAAGTCCTCTGGGTAGAACTCGCCGCGCACTCCGAACCCGCCGCCAGCGTCCACGGCATGCACGTGGATCAGGGTCTCGTCGATGCCGAGCAGCGACGCGAGCACGTCCCGGTTGAACACCGGGACCTTGGTCATGCCGAAGATGGACAGCGCGCCGGTCAGCGGGTCGACATCGGCCAGCAGGGTGCGCGGCTCCAGCGGCACCCCGCTGTGCCGGCCGATCTCGACGTCGATCTGCACGACCCGTGCCGCCCGGGCGAACGCCGTTTCGACGTCGCCGTAGCCGAGCGTGAAGTCGGCCGCGACGTTGCCCGTCGCGAACAGCCGGTCCGAGCCGGGTGCCGTCGCGGCGGCGGCGTCGAGGACCGCGGGCGCCTCGTCGATGTCGATGTCCACCAGTTCGGCGGCGTCCTCGGCCAGGTAGGGATCCTCGGCCAGCACCACGGCGAGCGGTTCGCCGACATACCGCACGCGGTTGGTCGCGAGGACCGGCTGGAGGTAGTCGTTAAGGTCAATGTTCTGGACTTTCAAGCGGACCGGAATCGCGAGGCCGGCGGGCAAATCGGCTGCCGTCACCACAGCGGCCACGCCGTCGGCGCGGCGGGCCCGCGTCGTGTTCACCGACCGGATCCGGCCATGGGCGACGGGGGAGCGGACCATCCGCGCCCAGAGCTGGCCGCGGGCGGTGAAGTCGTCGCCAAACCGGCCGAGCCCACGCAGCAGCCGCGGGTCCTCTTTGCGCGGCAGCCGGGCGCCGATCGCTGGTGCGTGCTCCCGGCCGGCCGCGGTCATGGCGCACCTGCCGAGCGGCGCGACCAGGCGGTGGCCAGCACTGCCTCGACGATCCCCTGGTAGCCGGTGCACCGGCACAGGTTCGAGGCGACGAGCTCGCGCACCTGCGCTTCGGTCGGACCGGTGCCATCGGACGCCGCGTCGGATAGATATGCCTCGGCCAGCATGAGGAAGCCCGGCGTGCAGAATCCGCACTGCAGCCCGTGATGATCGCTGAACGCCTGCTGCAGGTCCGACAGTTGCTCACCGTCGGCCAGCCCCTCGACGGTGCGGATCTCGCTGCCGTCGGCCTGCACGCCGAACATCAGGCAGGCACGGGCCGGGGAGCCGTCGACCAGCACGGTGCACGCGCCGCAGATGCCGTGCTCGCAGCCCAGGTGCGTGCCGGTGTAGCCAAGGTCGTGCCGGAGCATGTCGGCGAGCGTCCGCCGTGACTCCACCGCGAGCTCATGCTCGCGGCCATTGACCCGCAACCGGATCAGGTGGATGTCCTTCATGCGGCGCCTTCCCTGGTGAGCGCGGCGTGCAGGTCCTCGGGCAGCACCGGGATGTGGCCGAAGCAGACCGGCGTGTCGGACAGCGCGTCGTTGATCGCGCTGAGCACCGCGGCCGGGGCGCCGATCGTGCCGCCCTCGCCCATTCCCTTCGCGCCGGTCTCGCTGTGCGCCGACGGGGTCTCCAGGTGCACGATGTCGATGGGGCAGATCTCCGCCGCCGTCGGTGCCAGATAGTCCATCAGGGTGGCGCTGCCGGGCTGCCCGTCGCTGTCGTATCGGATCCGCTCGAACAGCGCGGCGGCGACTCCCTGGGTGACGCCGCCGCGCACCTGCCCCTCGACCACCAGCGGGTTGATCACCACGCCGCAGTCCTCCACGACCAGGTACCGGCGGAGCCGGATCTCGCAGGTGCCCGGGTCGATCGCGACCAGGACGGCATGACAGGAATTGGAGAACGTGCCCGGTGGGTCGAACGACTCCCGCGCCTCCAGCCCGTAGCGGAGGGGCTCGGGAAGAGTATGGGCCTGGAAGTAGACCACCCGTGCGAGTTCGCTGATCGGCACGGCCGCGCCCGCATCCCCGCGGATCCGCGCCGAGCCGCCGGTGAGCTCGATGTCCGCGGCGCTGGCTTCGAGCAGGTGCGCCGCGACCTGCCGCAGCTGGCCGGCGACTTGCTCCGCGGCCCGCGCGGCGGCACCGCCGCCGATCACGATCGAGCGGCTGCCGAAGGTGCCCCAGCCATAGGAGGACAGGTCGGTGTCCCCTTGCCGCAGCCGGACCTGGCCCGGATGGAGCCCGAGCCGGTCGGCGACGATCTGGGCGAACGTTGTTTCGTGTCCCTGGCCGTGCCCGCAGGTGCCGGTGGTCACGATGACTTCGCCGGACGGATCCATCCGCACCTGCGCCGTGTCATACCCCGGGGTCATCCGCATCCGCCGCTGCGACATGGTCGGGGTGCCGTAGGCGGTGCGCTCGGAGAAGCAGGAGTAGCCGATCCCGGCGCGCAGCCCGGCTTGGCGGAGCCGGTCGCGCTCCGCGGGCCAGCCGCCAGCGGTCACCCGCTGCTCGGCCAGGTCCAGGGACTCGCGGTAGCTGCCCTCGTCGTAGCTGACGCCAGTGACGCCGGTATAGGGGAACTCGCCCGGCCCGATCATGTTGATCCTGCGCACCTGCAGCGGGTCCATGCCGAGCCGGCGGGCGGCCCGCTCCATCAGTTGCTCCATGACCAGCACGATCTGCGGCCGGGACACCCCCCGGTAGGGGGCGGTGGGTGGCTTGTTGCTGGCGATGCCCCGGCCACGCGCCCGGTAGGCCGGCACTTTGTACACGCCGGGCAGCTCAGTGGCCGCCATCAGCGGCTCCACCGCGCAGGTGAACGGGAACGCCGAATAGGCACCGACGTCACAGTCGATCTCGGCGGCGAGCCCGAGGAGGCGGCCCCCGGCGTCGAAGGCGGCACGCACGTTGTACCGCTGCTCATGACCATGGAACGAGGCGGTCAGGTTCTCCTGGCGGTCCTCGGTCCAGGCCACGGGCCGCCGCAGCCGCATCACGGCCCCGGCGACCACCACCTCCTCCCGGCCGACCACGCATTTCAGTCCGAAGCCGCCGCCGACATCCGGTGCGATCACCCGGACGCGGCGCTCGGGGACGCCGAGAGCCTGCGCGATGCCCGACCGGACCTGGTGCGGGACCTGAGTGGAGACGTGGATGACCAGCTGCTCGTCCCGGTCATCCCAGTCGGCCAGGCACGCGCGGCCCTCCATGGGCAGTGCGGCCACCCGTGCGCTGGTGAACACGCCTTCGACGACCACCGGCGCCGTGGCGAAGATCTCCTCCAGCCGGTCGTCGTCGAACATGGTCAGGTCCACCAGGCAGTTGCCGGCCAGTTCCCGGTGCACCTGGCGGGCACCGGCCACGCGGGCGGCATCGAGGCCGGCGATGGCCGGCAGCGGCGTCCACTCGACCTCCACGACCTCGGCGGCGTCCTCCGCGATGTACGGGTCGTCGGCGATGACCACCGCCACCGGCTCGCCCACGTAACGGACCTGATCGCCGGCCAGCAGCGGCATCCTGGTCGCCGTGAACTCCGCGCGCTCCAGGATCGCCAGGAGATAGGGATGCCCGAGTTCTGCCGCGGTGAACGCGGCACGCACCCCGGGCATCGTGAGTGCAGCTGACAAGTTGATGGCATCGACCTGGGCCGCGGCGAACGGGCTGCGGGCGAACGCCGCGTGCAGCGTGCCCGTCCTGGCCAGGTCGCCGGTGAACCGGCCCCGGCCGAGCAGCATCCGCCGGTCTTCCTTGCGCGGCACCGCCGCGCCGACCCACTGGGTGGTCGGCAGTAGCTTCGCGCCGCTCATCGCTCGTCACCGCCCGCACCGGTCGTCGGCCCGGTCAGCTCGCTCGCTTCGGCCAGCGCCCGCGACACCAGGGTCGCCGCCAGCTTCTTGCGGTATTCGCCGCTGCCGTGCCCGTCAGCGGGCGGGTCGATCTGTGCCGCGGCCAGTTCGCCCGCGGCACGCCAGGTGTCCGCCGCCGCCGGCTGCCCGGCCAGGGCCCCGGTATCCACGGTGAAGGGCAGCGGGCCGACGCCGCCCAGCACCACCCGGGCCGATCGGCACACGCCATCGGCGAGGTCGGCTGACACGGCGGCCGCGACCACTGCGAAATCGCCCTGGCGCTGGGAGAACTCGGTGAGCACGGCGCGGGCCGCCGGCCGCGGAAACCAGATCTCGGTGATCATCTCGTCCGGCTGCGCCACGGTGGTGTAGAAACCCTCGAAGAACTCCGCCGCCGGGACCACCCGTCGGGCAGCCGGGCCGCGCAGGACGACGTTCGCGTCGAGCAGCACCGCCAGCAGGCACCACTCAGCGGCCGGGTCAGCGTGCGCGATGCTGCCGCCGAACGTGCCGCGGGCCCGGATCGGGTAGTGCCCGATCCACCGGGCCGATCGCGGCAGGACGGCGAAGCCGGACAGCACTGCGGGGTCGCGGGTGGTCTCCACGCTGCGGTGCCGGGTCAGCGCGCCAACGTGCAGGCCATCGTCGCCGGCGCGCAAGTAGTCCAGGCCGGGGATGCGGGTCACGTCGACCAGCGCGCTGGGCCGGGCGAGCCGGAAATTCATCATCGGGACCAGGCTCTGCCCGCCCGCCAGGATCTTCGCTTCGTCGCCGAGTTCGGCGAGCAGGGAAACGGTCTCCGCGACATCGCGAGTGCGGTGATAGGTGAAAGGGGCTGGCTTCACCGGCGTCCTCTCGGTGCTGCAAGTTTCGGTGCTGCAAGTTTCGGTGCTGCGCTCGCGGTGCTGCGCGTCGCGGCGCCGGCCACATTGGCAGTTCCTCGATTTGGTATACCATATGTCACGAGACGTGGCCGGTGGCCTTCTGATGGACCGGTGGCCTTCTTATGGAGCTGTGCATGCCGCATCCGCACGTCGTGGTCGAGCGCAGCGCGGCCGACTACCTCCGGCTGCTGCTCTCCCGCCCGGATCGGCGTAACGCGCTGGATCCTGGCATGGTCCGCGCCCTCCTGGAGGCCTTCGGCGCCGAGCCCGAGGCTCTGGTGCTGCTCGGCAGCACCGATCCCCGGGCCTTCTGCGCCGGTGCTGACCTGGTCATCTCGGACGCGCAGCGGTCGGAGGTGTCGGACCTGCTGTATCAGTGCTACGAGGTCATGATCACCCGGCCCGGGCCGGTGATCGCGGTGATCCGCGGAGCCGCCGTCGGTGGCGGCGCCCAGCTGGCCACGGCGGCCGATCTGCGCGTCGCAGGCCCGGCGGCGAGGTTGTGCTGGGCCGGCCCGCCTGGCCGGGAGCTCTCGGTCGGCGCGTGGCTGCTGCCTGACCTGGTCGGCCGTGGCGCCGCGATGGAGCTGACAATGACCGGCCGCTGGGTCGGGGCCGCCGAGGCGCTCCGGCTCGGCCTGCTGCACCAGGTCGACAACGAGCCGGAGCAGGTCGCGGCCACGCTCGCCGAGACCCTGCTGGCCCGCCCGGCAGGCTCGCTGGCGAAGGTCAAGATGGTGACATCGGCCGGCGGCCTGCTCGACCGGCTGCACGCCGAGCGCGACGCAAACCGCGCAGCGTGGGCGCATCCGCTCCCTTCGAGTCCCGGATGAGCGGCTGGCCGTCGGCGGTGGCGGTGGGCGTTGGTTCATGGACGCTAGCTGCTGCTGCCGCGATGCTGCCGCGACATGTTCCGTCTACAAATCGGGCTACCCACTCCCGTGACAGTCGCTAGTAGCGGGCCGTCCAGCGCTGAGGACTGGAGCCGGGCGGGTTGGCGGGCGCATCTTGCCCGCGGCGCGGACCCTTGCGGCGGGACCAGCCGCCTCGGCGCCGCATGCGATGGCGAGCTAGACGCGCTGGTCGAGCGGCTCGGCGGCGCCACGATTCCCGAGCTTGCCGCCGCCTCAGCGGCGCGCGTTCCTGACCGCATTGCGGTGACGATCGACCGCCAGCCCACGACGCACGCCGAACTGGATGCCGGCGCTGCCCAGGTGGCGGGCTGGCTGGCCCGGCGGCTGGAACCCGGCGACCGGGTGCTGCTCGCCGCCGCGTCGAGCCCTGGGTTCCTGCGCTGTTACCTCGGCGCGCTCCGGGCGGGCGCCGTCGTCGTGCTCGCCAACCCGGCGTACACCGCCGCCGAACTCGGGCACCTGGTGTCCGATTCCGGTGCCACGGTCGCCTTCGCTGACCCCGGTCCGGCGCGGCGGCTGGCGGAACTGCCCGGCCCGCCGCTGACGATCGACGTCGCCGACCTTCCGCTGCGGGCAGGCGGTGAACCGGGCCGGACGATCCGCCCGCGGCCGCAAGACACCGCGGTGCTCGCGTACACCTCGGGCACGACCGGCCGGCCCAAGGGCGTGCCACTGTCCCATCGGCAGCTGGCGGTATCGATTCGTTCGGCCATGGTGGCTTGGGGGTGGAGCGCCGATGACGTGCTCGTGCATGCGTTGCCGCTGTTCCATCAGCACGGCCTGGGGGGCGTCCACGCCGCGCTCATCGCCGGCAGCACGGCGCACATCCGGTCGAGGTTCGATGCCGCCGACCTGATCGAAACAGTGCGGGCGAGCGGCGCGACCGTGCTGTTCGCCGTGCCCACCATCTACCGGGCGCTGCTGGACACCGCACGGCCGGATCACCCGGCGATGGGCGGCCTCCGGCTGGCCGTGTGCGGCTCGGCGCCACTGAGCCCGGCGCTGGCCGCGCAGCTACCGGAACTGCTCGGCCGGCTGCCGCTGATCCGCTACGGAACCACCGAATCCGGCCTCGACGTCTCCAATCCCCGCGACGACCCGCGAGGCGACACCGTCGGCGTGCCGCTGCCCGGCGTGCTGACCCGGATCTGGTCATCCGGGAACGAGGCGCATGATGGGACGGACGGCGAGATCCAGCTGCGCGGTCCCCAGATCTTCGGCGGCTACTGGCGTGACCCGGCCGCGACCGAGGCGGCCTTCACCGAGGACGGCTGGTTCCGCACCGGCGACATCGGCCGCGTCGATCAGGCCAGCGGGCACCTGGTCATTCGCGGCCGGATAAAGGAACTCATCATCACCGGCGGACTGAACGTCTACCCCCGCGAGGTCGAGGTCGCACTGGAGAGCCATCCGTCGGTGGCCGAGGCCGTGGTGGCCGGAGTCCCGGACGCGCGGTGGGGCGAGCAGGTGACCGCCTGGGTGGCGATCCGTCCCGGGTGCCGTTTCGACGAGGATGGGCTGATAGCACACGCGCGGGTGGTCCTGGCTGGGTACAAGTGCCCGAAGCGGGTCTTCGAGATCGCGGCTGTGCCGCGCAATCACCTCGGCAAGGCCGATCGCGCCACGCTGGCTGTGGAAAACGAAGATTGGTGAATGTTTTTGCCCCGCCCGGGGCAAAAACATTCACCAATAATCAATTGGCTACAGCGTGGGCAGCCAGGGACCCGGCCGCTCACCGGCCGCTCACCGGGCGGGGACCGGGCGGGGACCGGGCGGCTGGGCTGCGCACCCGGGGGCCGGGAAGGAACAGGGTGATTCAGTGCCACACCGGCACTCTTCCACCTGGTTGATATTTGGTATACCATCCTGCACACGTACCATCCTGGCCCGTACTATCCAGCACAGGCGGAAGGGGCACGCGGTGGATCTGCAGCTGGACGGGAAAGTGGCCCTCGTCACCGGCGCCAGCAAGGGCATCGGCCGTCACGTCGCCGAGCATCTCGCGCGCGAGGGCGCCGATGTCGCCATCACCGCGCGCACCGGGGAGCCGCTGGAGGTCACCGCCAAGGAGATCGCGGCCGCCACGGGGCGGGTGATCGTGCCGCTGGCCGGCGACATGAGCGTCACGGAAGATGTCCAGCGCTGCGTGAATGCCGTGATGGGCCGGTTCGGCGCGATTGACATCCTGGTCACCTGCGCCGGCAGCTCGCCCGGCGGCCTGCTGGAGGACCTGACCGAAGAGCAGTGGATGATGAGCCTGAACCTGAAGTTCATGGGCTATGTCCGGTCGGTGCGCGCGGTAATCGGGCATATGCGAGAACGGGGCGCGGGCTCGATCGTGCTCGTCGTGGGCAACGACGGCCTGAAGCCAAGCTACTGGGAGATGACGGCAGGGGTGGCGAACGCGGCCGACATCAACTTCGCCTCCTCGGTGGCGGAGCAGTACGGCCGCTACGGTGTGCGGATCAACACCGTCAACCCGGGCCCGGTGAACACCGACCGGTGGGACACCCTGGAGAAGGCCTTCGCCCGCGACAAGGGCGTCACCCAGGAGCGGGCGCACGAACTGGCCGAGGCCTCGATCCCGGTGGGCCGGATCTGCGAGCCTGAGGAGGTCGCCGCGCTGGTCACCTTCCTGGCCTCGCCCCGGGCCAGCTTCATCAACGGCGCCCACATCCCGGTGGACGGGGCGCAGCGCAAAGCGATCATGGACAGATAGGGCAGTGAGTGTGGAGCTCACCAGTGCGGTCCGGATCGGTCGTCCGGCCCCAGAGGTGTACGATGCCTTGCTGGACGCCGGGAAGGTAGCCGCGTGCCTGCCCGGCAGCCGGCTGATCGGCGAGGTGGCCGACGGCACCTACGCGGGCCAGATCGAGCTCAGGATCGGCCCGATCGATGCCGTTTACGCGGGCACGGTCAAGCTCGACGCGGCCGACCGCGAGGCTGGAACCGTGACCCTGCGCGCATCCGGGCGCGAACAGGCCGGCCACGGCAGCGCCGACGCGCATGTCGCCGTCCGCGTCGAGCCCCACGGCGCCACCGCACGAGTGCTGATCAGCGCCGATCTGCTGATCCGCGGCAACGTCGCCCAGTACGCCCCGGGGGCGATCGGCCCGGTGGGCCAGCGCCTGATGGAGCAGTTCGCGGGCAACGTCGAGCAATTGCTGGCCAGCCAGGCGGGGGCCCGCGCCACTGCTGTCACCAGGCGGCCAGGCCCGGCGGCGAAACGAGCGGCGGCGGCGGCCCTGCTCGGCGCGGCGCTGCTGCTCACCGCGCTGGCCCTGCGGCGCCGCAGGTCCCGCACCCTTTCGCTACCTAACGACCCGCTCAGGCATCACCCGCATGAAGGGGCTTAGCCATGGCTGACTATCAGCGCGCAGAAGGCAGCACCTCGGTCGGCACCGCGGAACCGCGTCCGTTGCAGATCGAGATGAACGGGATCAATGTGATCACCGACGCCGAGCGGAAGGGTCACCCGCGCGACCTGTTCTGGCCGTGGTTCGCGGCCAACGTCTCGGTCCTGGGCCTGGCTTACGGCGCGTTCGTCCTGGGCTTCGGCATCTCGTTCTGGCAGGCGGTCGGGGCGGGGCTGGTCGCCATCATCGTCTCCTTCCTGCTCTGCGGGTTCATCGCGGTGGCCGGCAAACGCGGATCGGCGCCCACTATGGTGCTCAGCCGGGCCGCCTTCGGGGTGCGCGGAAACAAGCTGCCCGCCGCGATCTCCTGGCTGCTCACGGTCGGCTGGGAAACAGTGCTGATCATCCTGGCGACCCTGGCGACCGCGACGGTGTTCGCACACCTGGGGTGGGGCGGCGGCACCGTCACCAAGGTCATCGCGCTGATCGTGGTGAGCGCGCTGACAGTCATCGGCGGTGTCATGGGCTTCGACCTGATCATGCGGATGCAGACCGTGATCACCGTGGTGACCGCGGTGCTGACCGTGGGGTTCATCATTCTCGTCGCCGACAAGATCCACTGGCACACCGTGGCGGCGATCCCCTCGGGTTCCGCGGAGAAGGTCATCGGCGCCCTGGTATTCACGATGACCGGCTTCGGGCTGGGCTGGGTGAACGTGGCCGCTGACTATTCGCGGTACCTGCCGCGGCGTTCGTCAGGCCGCGGCGTGATCGGCTGGACCACATTCGGGTCCTCGGTGGCACCGATCTTCCTGATCATCTTCGGCCTGCTGCTGGCCGGTTCGTCGGCCAAGCTGAGCAGCGCCATCTCCGCCGACCCGATCGGGGCGCTGACGCTGCTGCTGCCCACCTGGTACCTCGTGCCGTTCGCCATCGTCGCGGTGCTCGGGCTGGTCGGCGGGTCGGTGCTGGACATCTACTCCTCCGGCCTGGCGCTGCTGTCCCTTGGCCTGCGGACGCCGCGGTACGTCGCCGCGCTCATCGACGGCACGGTCATGGTGCTGGGAACGATCTACGTTGTGTTCATCGCCAAGAACTTCCTCATCCAGTTCGAGGGATTCCTGATCACGCTCGGCGTGCCCATCGCCGCCTGGTGCGGCGTCATGCTGGCCGACATCGCGCTGCGCCGGAAGAACTACGCCGAGCCCGAGCTCTATCAGCGGACCGGACGCTACGGCGATATCCGGCTCCTTCCGCTGGCTGTCATCGTCGTCAGCACCGTCGTGGGCTGGGGCCTGGTCACGAACGGCAACGCGAGCTGGCTTACCTGGCAGGGTTACCTGCTGCAGCCGTTCGGGCTCGGCGGGAAGACCGGCGCCTGGGCTTTCGCCAACCTGGGCGTGCTGGTCGCCCTGGCCATCGGCTTGGTCGTGACCTGGGCGTTCGGCCGTGCGGCGGTGCGGGCCCAGGAGTCGGCCCCGGTGCTGGCGCCCCCCACGGCCACGGCCCAAGCATGAGCGAGCCGGAGGGGCGCGGCGTTGCCTGGACTGAGGAGCGAGGTACGAGCGACGAGGGAAGGCGGCGCCCCAAGGCGCCCCGGAGGCGAGCGGGGAGCAGCGCATGAGCGAGCCGCCGGGGCGCGGTGGGTCGGCGGCGGGGTGGCTGGCGGTCATCGACATGCAGCGGGTGTTCGCCGAGACCGGCAGCGCCTGGCTGGCCCCGCGGTTCGGCGAGATCGTCGGCCCGGTCCGCGAGCTGGTCGAGGCGTTCCGGCCCCGGGTCACCTTCACCAGGTTCATCGCCCCGCCGGTTCCCGCGGGCGCGTGGCAGCGCTACTACGACCTGTGGCCGTTCGCGCTGCAGCCACCTGACGCGCGGATCTACGAGCTCGTCGACGACTTCGCAGCTGACCGGGGGCAGACGCTGGATGCCGTTACGTTCGGTAAATGGAAGCCGGAACTGGCTGAACGGGTCGGTGACGGCGGGCGGCTGGTGCTGGCGGGCGTGTCGACCGACTGCTGCGTGCTGTCCACCGCGCTGGCGGCGGCGGACGCGGGCGCCGAGGTCCAGGTCGTCGCGGACGCGTGCGCCGGCGTCAACGACGTTAGCCACGGCCAGGCGCTGGACATCATGCGGCTTTACGGCCCGCTGATCGAGGTGGTCAGCCTGGCCGACGTCCTGGTCCGATGACTGCCGGGCAGTCGCGTGCGGCCGGTGCCCTGTACGGGCTGGCGGTCGGCGACGCGCTCGGCATGCCGACGCAGTCGCTGCCGCGGGCCGAGATCGTGGCCAGGTACGGCAGGCTGCTGACCAGGTTCGAGCCGGGTCCGCCCGGCCATCCGCTCGCGGCCGGATTGCCCGCCGGAGCCGTCACCGACGACACCGAGCAGGCCATGCTGCTGGCCACGCTCATGGTCGAGGGCGGCGGCGTGGTGAACGCGGCCGAACTGGTCCGGCGGCTGCTCGCGTGGGAGGAGTCGATGCGGGCCCGCGGCTCGCTGGACCTGCTGGGGCCCTCCACGAAGCGGGCCCTGGCGGCGCTGCTGGCCGGAGCGGATGTCGATGAGGCGGGCCGGCTCAGCGGCACGAACGGCGCGGCCATGCGGATCACGCCGGTCGGCATCGCCACGCCCTGGTCGGACCTCGACCTCCTGGTGGACCGCGTGGTCGAGGCCAGCCGGGTGACACACAACACGGGGGTCGCCCTGGCCGGCGCGGCGGCTGTCGCGGCGGCAGTCAGCGCGGGCGTGGATGGCGCCACGGTGCCCGAGGCCGCGCGGGCCGCCGTCGATGCCGCCGCGCTGGCGGCCGGGCGGGGCCACTGGGTCGCCGCCGCCGACGTGGCGGCGCGGATCACCTGGGCGACCGGCCTGGCCGCCGGGCGCGACCCGGACACGACGATCGCGATTGTGTACTCGCTGGTCGGGACCAGCCTGGCCGCGCAGGAATCCGTCCCGGCCGCCTTCGCGGTGCTCGCGGCCGCCCCGGACGACCCGTGGCTGGCGTGCCGGATCGCCGCCTCACTCGGCGGCGACTGCGACACCATCGCGGCCATGGCCGGCGCGATCGGCGGAGCGTGTCATGGGGTGGACGCGTTTCCGCAGAGCGCGCGCGGCATGGTCGCGCGGGTCAACGGCCTGCGGCTGGACGAGATCGCGCGGGATCTGCTGGCGCTGCGCAGGCGGGCTCGGTGACGGGCCCGTTCGACCGGCTGCTGCACCTCGGCAACGTCGTTGTCGACGTGGTGCTCGAGGTGCCCGCGCTGCCTGAACGCGGCGGCGACGTGCTGGCCGATCGCACGCAGACGACCCCGGGCGGTGGCTTCAACGTGATGGTCGCCGCCGCCCGGCAGGGGCTGCGGGTGGCCTACGCCGGCGCGCACGGCAGCGGGCCGTTCGGCGCCCTGGCCCGCGCGGGACTGGCGGAGGCGGGCATCGAGATCCTCCAGCCGCCGAAGGCAGACCTGGACACGGGGTTCGTGATCGCCGTTGTGGACTCTGCCGGGGAGCGGACGTTCCTGACCAGCCGCGGCGCGGAGGCGGCGCTGACCGCCAAGGACCTGGCGGGGCTGACCCCCGCGCCGCGCGACGCCGTCTACCTGTCCGGATATGGGCTGCTGCACCCCAGCAACACCGATGCGCTGCGCGGCTGGCTGGGGCGGCTCGGCCAGGACACCGTGGTGTTCTTCGATCCCGGGCCGCTCGTGGGGTCCATCCCGGCCGACGTCCTCGAAGCCGTGCTGGCCCGCGGTGACTGGGTCACCTGCAACGCCCGGGAGTCCACGCTGCTGACCGGCCTGGCTGACCCGCGCTGTGCGGCCCGCGCACTGGCCGGGCGGGCCGGGCGGCGGGGAGTGCTGGTGAGAACCGGCTCGGCCGGGTGCCTGATCGGCCACCGGGAACGCGACCCGGTCACCGTGCCAGGGTTCCGGGTCGACGTGCTGGACACCAACGGCGCAGGCGACGCGCACGCCGGTACCTTCATCGCCGCGCTGGCGGGCGGCGCGGGCGAGGTGGCCGCCACCCGCGCCGCCAACGCCGCCGCGGCGCTCTCGGTGACCAGGCGGGGCCCCGCCACCGCGCCGACCGCCGCCGAACTGGCCCACTTCCTGGCCGATGCCGCCGCCGGCGACGAGCCCGGAGTGGCTTAGGCCTCGTCGGGATGAGCCCGGAGTGGCTCCTGGGTCGTTAGCGCCTGGCGGGCGCTGTACTCCCAACGAGCCCGGAGCGGATCTGGTGTTGTTGGGAGATGCCCTGTGCGGATTCGGGCACGTTCGGGGCGTAGGGTGGCGCCGGTCATGGACGCGGCTTCGGCTCGCCGTACCCGATCGCGCGGGCAGCCTCGCGGACCTCGTGCAGCGCGGCCTCGTCGAGCAGCCTCAGGGCCCCCCCGCCTGCCGCCAGGCGCGCGTGCCAGTACGTACGGGCCAGCCATTCGAGCGTCCGCGCCCGGTCGTACGCCTGCCCGAGCGTGCGGCCGTAGCTCAGCGCGCCGTGGTTCTGGAGGATCACGGCGGTGCGGTCAGCCAGCGCGGCGACCGCGTTGCGGGCCAGTTGCTCGGTCCCGAACCTCGCGTACGGAGCGACGCGGACGGGTCCGCCGAGGTCGGCCATGGCGTAGTGGACGGCCGGCAGCACATCCAGGACCGCGGACAGGGCCACCACGAAGGGCGAATGCGTGTGCACCACCGCGCAGGCGCCTGTCGCCCGGTAGATCGCCAGGTGCATCGGCGTCTCCGTGGACGGCCTGAGCGGCGGGTCCGTGCTCCCGTCGGTGAGGCGGACCAGGCAGATGTCGGCCGGCCCGATGTCGTCGTAGCTGACCCCGGACGGGGTGATCGCGACGAGGCCGCTGTCGGCGGCCCGCACGCTGAGGTTGCCCGACATGCCGTCCACGAGGCCATCGGCGACCATGCGCCGCCCGAAGGCCACCAGGTCTGCGCGCTCGGCGGCGAACGCCTCGTGTTCGGGGTCTTGGCTCCGGTCGGCCATGCCTACCTCCAGCAGGCCGTAACCTGCGGACTCTCGACGATTTCCTAACGATAATGACGGCCGGGCTTGACATAGAGGAAGCCACCCACCGGCTGGTCACGCTGATCGACGGGCTGAGCGTCGAGGCGGTGCTCTACCCGGCCCGCGTCCCCGAGTCGAGGCAGGTCGCCCTGCTCGACGTGCTCTTGGGCAGCCTTCGGTGACCGGTCCGTTAATGCTGTGACAGGGTGTGCTTATGAGCGACGCCGAGAACGGCTCGACACGGATCCTGGGGGACCGGCTGCGCCTCGGCTTCGGCTTCGGCGCTGCCGACCGCAGCCACGTGCTTGAGCTTCTGTCCAGTCTGGAGCGGCATCTGGCGAGGTGGAACCCGGAGCAGGTGGACCTTGAGATTTCGGTCAAGGACCGCCGGGGTCCCGAGCAGAAGGTCACCTTCGAGGCATGGCTGCCCAAGTGGTCGCCGCTGGTAGCCAGCTCGAGCGACCGCGACCTCGACCGCGCACTGATCGAGGTTCGCAAGGAAATGATCCGCCAGATCGAGGACGAGAAGGACAAACGCGGACCGCACCAGCATCAGGGGGACAAAGACCGGACGGCCTGACCGGGGCGAGCCCGTGCCGTAAGAAGCCCGTGCCGTAAGAAGACCGTCACCCTGCGGGCGCCGCCGGCCTGTGCGTCCGCGGTCCGGTCAACGTACCTTGAAACGGTGGCAGGCGCGCGATGAGCAGGCTCCCGTGAGCGTCGTCAGCGCTCAGGCTCGGCGCCGCTGGTCCGTCGTTCTATGCGGAATCGCCCTCCTCTGCGCGCTCCCCGCGGTGATCGCGGCGCTGCCGGCCGGTGGCCTGCCGATCAGCGCGGCAACACTGCGGGCCCGGATCATCGCCTCGGCGGGCGTGCCCTACGAGGGGTATACCGAGAGCACGGTGAACCTCGGGCTGCCGGGACTGCCGGAATTTCAGGACGTAAGCACGCTCTTTGACGGCACCACGGACCAGTACGCCTGGTACCGCTCGCCCGCCAGCTGGCGGACGGCGGTTATCACCGGTACCGGCGAGAACGACATCTACCAGGTGGGTCGGTTCACCTACCTCTGGGACTACGGCCACGACGTGCTGACCCGGATCGTCGGCCCCGAGCCGGCCCGGCTGCCCCGGGCGTCTGACCTGCTGCCTCCCGCGCTGGCGCGGAGGCTGCTGGCTGCTGCCTCGCCCGCGGATCACCTGTCACGGTTGCCGTCGCGGCGGGTGGCCGGGGTGGACGCGGCAGGCCTGCGGCTGGTGCCCGCAGACCCGTCGACGACGATCGGGGCGATCGACATCTGGGCCGATCCGGCCAGCGGCCTGCCACTCGACGTCGCGGTCACCGGCCGCGGCGCGAGCAAGCCCGTTCTGGTGACCACCTTCCTCCAGGTGACCGAGCAACGCCCGGCGCTGCCCACCGTGATACCGAATCCCGCGCCGGGCGTCGTCGTGAGCTCATTCTCGTTGCCCGACGCCGACGGCGTCTTGGGCGGCGACGGTGATGGGGACCACGACGGCACTGCGTTTCCCGGCCAGCTCGCCGGGCTGAGCCGCGTCCCGATCCCGGGCGGCTTCAACGGCGTGACCGCTTACGGCGCTGGATTCTCCCGCCTGGTGCTGCTGCCGCTGCCCCGCGGGACGGGCGCAAACCTGCTCAACGCCGCGATCCAGGCCGGTGCCCGAACCGTGTCGCTGCCGGGCGGGACCGCCGTCCTGATCCGCACGCCGCTGCTCACCGTGCTGATGCTGCACGCCGGGTTCCGCAGGGAGACCTACATTCTCACCGGCGCCGTGACACCGGCCCTGCTGGAGAGTGCGGGCGCCAGCCTGCAGGCGGGCCGGGGGAGGCGCCCATGATCGTCACGAGGTCACTCACCAAGCGGTTCGGGGATCTGCTCGCCGTGGACCAGGTCGACCTGGACGTGCGCGACGGGGACAGGTACGGCTTCCTGGGGCCGAACGGTTCCGGCAAGACGACGCTGATCCGGATGCTGCTCGGCCTGGTCTACGCGACGAGCGGCGAGATCGAGCTCATGGGCAAGCCGATGCCGCGCCGTGCCGCCGAGGTGCTGCCGCAGATCGGCGCGCTGGTCGAGGGCCCGTCCGCTTACGGGCACCTGTCCGGCCGCGCCAACCTCGCGCTGATCGACGCGGCAGGCCGCGCTGGCGCCCGCCGGACCCGCCGCGCCCGGGTCGCCGAGGCGCTTGAGCGGGCCGGCCTGGCCGGGATCGACAACCGGCCCGTGAAGAGGTACTCGCTCGGCATGCGCCAGCGGCTCGGCCTGGCCGCCGCGCTGCTGCGCACGCCGCGGCTGCTGGTGCTCGACGAGCCGACCAACGGCCTGGACCCGCAGGGCATCCGGGAGGTTCGCGACCTGCTCATCGAGCTGAACAAGGCCGGGACGACGGTCTTCTTGTCCAGCCACCAACTGGCTGAGGTCGACCAGTTGTGCACGAGGGTCGGCGTCATTGACCGGGGACGGCTCGTTGTGCAGGAGGATCTTGAGGAGTTGCGCGGGCCGACCGGGCGGGTGATCGTGCGCAGTCCCGACGTGGACCGCGCCGTGGCGGTGCTGGATGGGCGCGTCGAGCGGGTCGAGGACGACACGCTGCTGGTGGCGGAGGCGGACTCGGCGGCGCTCAACCTGCGTCTCGTCGCGGCCGGGGTGCGGGTCACCGAGATCGGCCCGGAGCGCCGTTCGCTGGAGAAACTCGTCCTCGCCGTCACCGGCTCCGGTTCCGACCGCATCGACCGGGCGGGCGACGGCGGGCCGGCCGCGGGCGGCGGCCAGGATGCTGGGTCGGCGCCCGGCGGTCATGGCGGCGTGCGGCTCGCGGACGGCGGCGCGGTCGATCACGCGGACGGCGACGGCACTGCGCAGGCGGAGGGTGGTGACCCCGGTGATCCGGGTTGAACTGGTGAAGCTGGTGCGCCGGCCGAGGAGCTGGGTCAGCGTCGCGCTGCTGTGCGGCCTCCCGGCGCTGGTCGCGGTGTTCGTCGCGGTCACGCACCTGGCCCCGCCGCCGGGCCAGGGCCCAGCCCTGTTGTCGGCGGTTCTGTCCAGCGGATCGCTGTATCCGGCCGCGGCGCTCGCGATCGTGCTGCCCATCTTCCTGCCCGTCGCGGTCGCGGTCGTGGCGGGTGACTCCATCGCGGGCGAGGCTGGTTCGGGCATGCTGCGATACCTGCTGGCCAGGCCGGTCGGCCGGACCAGGTTGCTCACGGCCAAGCTCGTCGCGCTCATCGTGTACGTACTCGCGGCTGTCGTGCTGGTCGCGCTCACCGCGTACGCGACCGGGACGCTGCTGTTCGGCTCGCAGCCGGTCGCCTCCGTGAGTTCCGGCAGCGGCGGCCTGAGCGCCTCAAGCGTCGCCGCGACCTCGCTGTCGGGCGGCGGGCTGACTCCCGCCGACCTGCTGATCAGGACGCTCGGCGCGGTCGCGTTCATCGGGGTGTCGATGCTCGGGGTCGGTGCGATCGCGTTGTTCCTGTCGACCGTCACCGACTCTTCTCTCGGCGCCGCCCTGGGCGCACTGGCTGCGCTGATCACCAGCGAGGTGCTTGTCACCCTCAACGCGGCCGCGTCGATCAACCCCTACCTGCCCACCCGGTATTGGCTGGCCTGGGTGGACTTCTTCCGCCAGCCGATCCTGTGGCGGAACATCGAGCGAGGATTCGCGGTGCAAGCGGTGTACGTGGCCGTGTTCCTCGCGGCCGCCTGGGCCCATTTCGCGACGAAGGACATCACGAGCTGACGGGCTCGGCCAGGGTTAGCCGCGGCAGTCGGCGCTGGCCGGGTGCCTGATCAGCCGCGGCAATCGGCGCTGGCCGGGTGCCTGATCGGGCCGGCGCCGATCGCCTGTAGCACGATCTTGGTGACCACCGGGTTGGTCGGCAGCTCGGAGTGGCTGATCTGCTGACCCGGGCAGACCGACTGGATGGGCACGTTGATCGCGCCAGCCAGCCGCGCCGAGTCAGGTGGCGTGACCGTCTGGTCGTCGGTGGTCCACAGCGACAGCCAGCGCAGCCCGCCGGGCGGCCCCGGGGTGAGTCCGGCCAGCAGGCTGCTGCCCGGGATGAGCTGCTGGCAGGCGGCCGGGCACGCGCCGGGCACGAAACCCTCGGCCGCGGCGGCGATCGAGACCCCATGGAACGGCGAACCGAGCGTGATCACGCGCCGCGCCTTGCGGTTCCCGCCATCGTCTCGCGCCCACACCAGCGCGGCCACCCCGCCCGCCGAGTAGCCGATCACATCGACCGACGGTGCCCCGCCGCGCAGCGCGCGGGCGACCGCGGTGTCGAGCACCATGGCATCCTGGACCAGGCTGCCCGTGCCATTGCCCGGCAGATGCACGACGGTGGCCTGCCGGCCGCTGGACCGTATCCGGCCGGCCAGCGCCGACAGTGCGCCGGTGCCGCCGCCGTAGCCGGGCACCAGCAGGACCGGCCCGGGCCGGTCCTGCGGCGGGTAACGGGTGGATGCGTTCTGGCTGGTCGCGGCGCCGCGGCCGGCCCCGGCGCCGGCCGCGGCGACCGCCACCGTGATGGCAGCGGCGATTACCAGCAGCGCGACCCCGGCGATGAGGATCCTTCGCCGGGGCGCGAGGCTGGTGAACCGGTTGATCATCCGGCTCTCATCCGCCGTGTCAGCCCGCGCATGGATAACACGCTATGCGCCATCGAAAGGGTTCACGCGGTCAAGCCGGGCACGATCGGCCCGGGCCGGACCTTACCTGGTCGGGCGCCTGCCGCTGCGGCGGAGCCGTACGCCGGCCAGGACGAGGTCGGCCAGGAGGACGACCACGCCAATGATCAGGAGATAAAGCAGGCCCTTGACCACCGCGCCGACGATCCCCAGCGCGATTGCCACAATGATCAGCAGTAGAAACAGCGCCATCGCGCGCTCTCCGATCTTCCCGGCATCAGCGACGCGCGAGGCGCCGTTCGCCTCCGCCGCCGGGCTGGTAAGCCAGATCGTAGTGTTTGAAGATTGCCTCTTCGTCGCTCGCAGGCAGTTCCCCGTCGGTGCCGATCGACGGCGCGTCCTTGACCTGGCGCTTGTCGTAGGTGACCTTGAGATACCCGGGGCCTACAGTCGCTCCTGTCAGCGGCACGAACACGAGCCGGTGCCGCGTCGGCAGGCCGATCGTGACGGTCGCGAACGCGGGCTGGTCGGTGCCGGTATCCACGTAGACCGATTCGAGCGTACCGATCTTGTGGCCGCCGCTGTCGACCACGTCATGGCCGCGCCACTCCCGGATGTCGCCAGCCTCGAACATCGCTGTCCTCCTGTCCTTGCTTCCTGTCTACCCAGGCTCGTCCCGGCTCATGAGGGTCTGTGCTGCCCGCCCGTCCGCTTGGTACACCGAGCGGGTGTCGCTGTGCGGATGGTAGCGGCCCGGGTGGTTCAGGCTGGTCCGAGTTCAGCGGCGGCAGCATGCAAGCACGCTGGGAACATGGCATGCACCGCTGACGTTGACAATCATGTTCAGTTAGCTTAACGATGGAAAGACGATGTCGCAGTGCGTCACGTGCGGGTCTGAGCTGCATCCCGATCGAGCCCGGAAATACAACTACTGCATGGCGCGTGAGTGCCAGGAGAAGAATGCCAAAGGCTTGACCATGGTCGCCGTCGGGGTTAACAAGGCGGCGGAACAGTACCTGATCCTGGATGAGCATACTCGCGAGGAACTAGCCAACGGCAAGTACCACGATCAGCGGCGGGGTTCCTTCGGTCCTATACCCTCATCCGGTGCCGAGGCGGCTCCTCGTACGGCGGCCGCCGCTCAGCCCGTTCGCCGTCAGGAAGCGCCGGTCCGTCGTTCGGTAAAATCTGTCCCTCGGGCGTGGAGCAAGTCGCAGGAAAGGCTGGCGCTCCTCTATAACGCGCAGGGTATGCGGCCTGATGAGATAGCGCAGAAGCTCAGGCTGAGCCCATACCTGGTGACCCAGATCATCCTCACCTCCAGGAACCAGGGGAAACTCTGAGCCTCCGCCTGGAGGGGACCCGGCTACCAGCATCTGCTCCGGACTGCTGCCGGCGCAGGTTACTCTCGTGCTCGCGTTTCGCTTGCGGATGGGTGGCCGGCGCCGTTCAGGAGCGCGGTGACAGGTTCCATGATGACGGAACACGTTCAGCCGCGGCGGCTGAGAGATTACCGTGATCATGGAACGGCGCCAAAGAAGACTCTTCTTACCGACCACTAGTGTCGATTCTGCCGGTTCTCGTTCGTGAACAGGGATGAGAGGCCGGCATGGGGCCGGCCCGGGTCGAAGGAGAACCGACATGAGGCAGTACATGCTTGCGGTGCATATGGTCGAGGGGGCACCCGCTCCTTCGGAGGCGGAGACGGCGCAGATGTACAAGGCGGTCGACGCCTTCAATGCCGAGGTCCAGTCAGCTGGGGCGTGGGTGTTCGCTGGCGGCCTGCACCCGTCCTCCACGGCCACGGTGGTCCGGGCGCAGGGCGGCCAGGTGGTCACGACGGACGGGCCGTTCGCGGAGACCAAGGAGCAGCTGGGCGGCTTCTGGGTGATCAAGGCCGAGGACCTGGACGCGGCGCTGGAGTGGGCGGCCAAAGGGTCCGAGGCCTGCGGAGGGCCGGTGGAGGTCCGGCCGTTCCAGGACGACGCCCCGGAGGAGTAGATCGTGCCGTGCGCATGAGCGAGCCGGAGGGGCGCGGCGCCGCCTGGACTGAGGAGCGAGGAACGAGCGACCAGGGAAGGCGGCGCCCCAAAGCGCCCCGGAGGCGAGCGGGAGACACCGCGGACGCCGCGGCCATCGAGCGGGCCTACCGGGAGAGCTCGGGGCGTGCGGTGGCCACCCTGGCCCGCCTCTTCGGCGACATCGACCTCGCCGAAGAGGCGGTCCAGGAGGCCTTCGCGGTGGCCGCGCAGCGCTGGCCGACCGCGGGGGTGCCGCCCAACCCGGGCGGCTGGATCGTCACCACGGCCCGCAACAAGGCACTGGATCGCCTACGGCGGGAGTCCTCCCGCTACGGCCGCGAGACACAGGCGGCCCTGCTGCACGCCGACACCGAGTCGTTGGAGGTGGGACCGGTGCAGGATGACCGCCTGCGGTTGATCTTCACCTGCTGTCACCCGGCCCTCGCCGCCGAGGCCCAGCTTGCTCTTACTCTGCGGCTCATCGCCGGGCTGCAGACGCCTGAGATCGCCCGCGCCTTCCTCGTTCCCGAGGCGACGATTGCCCAGCGTCTCGTCCGGGCCAAGCGGAAGATCCGCGACGCCGGCATTCCCTACCGCGTGCCGCGCGACGCGGAGTTGCCCGACCGGCTCCCTTTCGTGCTGGCCGTCGTCTACCTCGTCTTCAACGAGGGATACACGGCCTCGTCCGGCGACGACCTCGTCCGCTCCGAATTGTGCGCCGAGGCCATCCGCCTCGCGAGGTTGCTCGCCGAGTTGATGCCCGACGAGCATGAGGCCCTGGGCCTGCTGGCCCTGCTGCTGCTGACCGAGGCCCGCCGCCAGGCCCGCACCACGCCCGGCGGTTCGCTGGTCCTGCTCGCAGACCAGGACCGCAGCCAATGGGACCATGCCATGATCGCCGAGGGCCAGGATCTCGTCCGGGCATGCCTGCACCGCAACCGCCCTGGGCCCTACCAGATCCAGGCGGCGATCAACGCCGTGCACAGCGATGCTCCCACGGCCGCAGAAACAGACTGGGCGCAGATCCTTGCGCTCTATGACCAGCTGATCGTGCTTACGCCCACCCCCGTCGTGGCCCTCAACCGCTGCGTCGCCGTCGCCGAAACCCGCGGTCCTTCCCTCGCGCTCGAACTCGTCGACCAGCTCGGCCTCGATGGCTACCACTTGTTCCATTCGACACGCGCAGACTTCCTGCGCAGACTCGGCCGGCGGGATGACGCCACGGCGGCATACGACGCAGCCATCGCCCGCACCGCCAACAGCGCCGAGCGGTCCTTCCTCCAGCACCAGCGAGACAGTCTCTGACGCACCAAATTCCCGCTGTCCCTGGCCCACCCGATCTCGGCCCACGCTCCGGCCAACCAGGCTCGCGGGCTCTTGACTTTTGCATGGCCGGACGTAACATCGCCGCTGGCTCGTGGGCCGACCAGTACCTGTGGCAGGCCAACACCGTCAACGGCGCCGCGCAGCCGGTCAACTTCGCCCAGTACTCAAACCAGGTCAACGCCATATCCGGCGGGCAGAAGTTCGTCACGATCGACTACGGCTCCGACACCCCGCAGGCCGCGGGCGCCTGGGTCAGGCAGTCGGCGACCTCCGGCCAGGGCGTGGCGCTCTGGGAGATAGGCAACGAGGTGTACGGGTCCTGGGAGACCGACACCCACTCCAACCCCCACACGGCGTCGTCGTACGCGACCAACGCCCTGCCGTATATGCAGGCCATGAAGGCGGCTAACCCCAGCGCACAGATCTGCTATGACTACGCGATGGACGGCACCCTGGCCCCTGGCGCCGGCGTGGCAGGCTTCCAGACCTGGAACGACACGATCCTCCAGGCCGACGCGGCCGACATCAACTGCGCCGACGTCCACTGGTATCCAATCAACGGGACGCCCACGGAGAGCGTTCAGTCAATAATGGAGTTGATCGACAACATTCCCGCCGCGGCGGCTGAGATTCACACCGCGCTGTCGACCTACGATCCGAGCGCGTATTACGTCAGCGTGACCAACGCCAGTTACGACGGTGCGATAGCGAAAGGCGGTTCGGCCACTTTCGGCCTTCTGGGAAGCGGCAGCCTTCCCGGTTCGCTGGGCAACGTGCGGTGCACGGCGTCCTGACCTGCCCCTAGCCGACACCGGATTTCGGGCTCGCCGAGCGCGCCCGCAGCCGGCCGGGTCTCCGCTGCGGCCTTCTCCCACGCTGGCCGTTCTGTGGCCTGGCCAAGCGCGGCTGGTGCGATCATCGGCACATGCAGGACGACACGATGACGTGGACTGAGGTTTCCGCGCGGCTTGCTGCGGCGCGCACGTACTGGCTGGGCACCACCACGCCGTCGGGTGCCCCGCACGCAGCGCCGGTCTGGGGAGTGGTGAGCGGCGAGACGCTCTACCTCTACAGTGAGCGGAGCACCGTCAAGGCCCGCAACATCGCGGCAGATCCGCGAGTTGTCGTGCACCTGGAGAGCGGCGAGGACGTCGTGATCGTGCGCGGCGCGGTCGAAGACCTCGGAGCACCCTGCCTGGTTCCGTCCGTGGTCGCGGCGCTCGCGGCGAAATACACCAGGCCGCAGGATCAGCAGTACCTGCCGGGCGCCGACCCTGACTTTGACGTCGTCTACGCGATCAGGCCGCAGTCAGCGATGGCATGGCGGCTGGACGACTATGCCGCCTCGCAGCGTCGCTGGTCTTCCTGATCGTCCCGGTCGGCGGCCGTTTGGCGGCGGCTTCGTTTTCATGGTGTCGGGCAGGATGCCAGAGTGGAGACAGATGATGACGCCGCGCAGGCGCGCCAGCGAGAGCTTGTCCGGCGTGGATACGACGCGATTTCGCTGACCTACCGTAACGATGACGGCGGGGCGGCCCAGTCGTCGGCGGAGGATGTCAGCCGCTATGCCGAGTGGGTAGCGGAGCTGGCCGTTTTGCTGCCTTCTGGCGCTCGGGTCTTGGATCTGGGCTGCGGGGCCGGAATACCGGCGACCCGCGAGCTTATCGCGCACGGGCTGCAGGTGATGGGCGTTGATTTCTCCGCCGTCCAGCTTCGCCGGGCGCGGCGGCTCGTCCCGGCCGCCAGCCTGGTGCAAGCCGATATGACCGCACTGCGGCTGCGGCCCGCCAGCCTGGATGCTGTGGTGTCCTTCTACGCCTTGATCCATGTGCCGCTGGCCGACCAGCAGGCCCTGTTCCCCCGCATCCGGGGCTGGCTGCGGCCGGGCGGTCATTTCCTGGCCATTGTCGGTGCTGAGAAGTGGACCGCGACCGAACGCTACCTCGGCGCCGACATGTTCTGGGACCACGCGGCCACCGATTCCTATCTTCGCTGGCTCCAGGCAGCAGGGATGGCACCGATCTGGCACCGCTTCATCCCCGAAGGAGATTCGGGGCACAGCCTCATCCTGGCCCGAGCTATATAAAAGACCCGGCACGCCCGCGCCCGTTGCGTATGTTTGCGGCATGGGCACTTCACCCGGCGAGCAGGCCGGCCGGCCCGGCGACCTGGCCGCCGCGCTCCACGCGGCGGGCCCGTATCCCGGCCAGGCGGAGCAGATGAACCTGTTCGGCCGGTTCATCGGTGCCTGGGACGTCGAATGGCACGGGACAGACCGGGATGGTCATCCGGCCACCATGACCGGCGAACTGTGTTTCGGGTGGGTCCTCGGCGGGCGCGCGGTCCAGGACGTGTGGAAGGTGCCCGCATCGGGGCAGGCACCAGCCGCGTTGCGTCCCTTCCACGGGACGACGCTGCGCTTTTATGACCCGTCGATCACGGCATGGCGTTCCACGTGGATCGATCCGATCAACGGCCGTGTCCGTCGCTTCATCGGCCGCCCGGACGGCGGCGACATTGTGCTGGAGGGGCTCGATGACGAGCCGCCGGAGCGCTGGAGCTTCCGCGACATCTCGGACAACTACTTCCGCTGGACCGGAGAGGTCTCGGAGGACGGCCGCCAGACGTGGCGCCTCGATGAGCAGATGTTCATCCGCCGCCACACCCGGCAGAGCCTATGAGCAGGCCGGAACCGTCATGACTTTGGTCTGGGAACCGCGCCGGTCAGTATGACTTGCGGGCCTTCCAGACTTCCTCGCAGGGCCATTGCCGCGCCCACTCCGTCAACCAGGTTCCCCACGGCTGCGCCCGCCGCCAAGTGGCTCACGGCCCGCACGGCTGCGGCGAACTGTCAGGATCGAGGCATGGACGTCTTGAGCAGCCGAATCCTGTTGCGGCCCGCCGACCTGGATCGGAGCCGGCGTTTCTACCGCGACGTGCTGGGCTTGGCGATCTACCGAGAGTTCGGCCCCACGGCCGATCCTGGACTGGTGTTCTTCCTCGGCTCGGGGTTCCTGGAGATTTCCGGCCACGGTCCCGGCACTCCCGGACGGTCGGTGATGATCTGGATCCAGGTCCGCGATGTCCACGCTGAGCATGAGCGGCTGTCCGCCGCTGGCGTCCGTGTGCTCCAAGAGCCCCAGACCGAGCCCTGGGGACTGATCGAGATGTGGATCGAAGACCCCGACGGGGTGCAAATTGTTCTCGTCGAGATCCCCATCGACCATCCTCTGCGCCGGGACCCTCGATCCTCATCCAGCGCCCAGTAGCGTATCCACCCAGTGCTCCCTGAAAGCCCAGGTTGTGCGCCCCGTCATGCGGGGCCGCTCGTCAGCGTGTGGCGGCGTCCGGGAGCGGGACGTTCTGTAGCCGCAGTTGGCCACGTGCGAGCACCTTGCCGCGCTCGTCCGTGATGGTGACAAGCCACAGTTGCTGCACGCGGCCCTGCTGCAGGGGCTCGGCAATGACCTCTGCCCGGCCGGATGTGGCCGGGCGCAGGAAATCGGTCGCGTTGTGAACACCCACCGCGAACTGGCCCCGGTCCCGCACCGCCAGGCTGGCGCCGATGCTGGCGGCGGATTCGACGGCGGTCGTGTAGACACCGCCGTGCACCACGCCCCAAGGGGTGTGGTGATCGGGCCCGAGGTCGATGTGCCCGGCCACGCGGGTTCCGTCGGCTGAATCCACGACGAGGCCGGCACCGGCCACGAATCGGGTTGCCGCCTCAGCGCTGAGATTGACCTCCGCGGCCGGGCCGGGCTGGGTGTTGGCGGGATTCTCCATGGCATAGTCGTAACAGAAGATGATTACTTCAGGGAGCGGCCCCCGCACCAGCTGAGGAGCCGAAAGGACGACCTGGCTGTTGAGGCAGGCGCTATCGGCCGACCTGAGGAGCTCATGCTTGCTCTTCAGCCTCGCTGCTCTCGCCGAACACGACCTGGATCGTCCGTTCATCGGCGCCGCGGATGACGCTCAGCTCGAGAGTGCCGCCGCGTGCCACCGGCAGCGCGTCGAACAGGTCATCGACCGCGTGTACCGGCTGGCCCCCGGCCGCCACGATCAGGTCCCCCTGGGCCAGGCCGGCGCGTGCGGCCGGGCTGCCTTCCGTCACATCCCGGATAAGCACCCCCTCGGCATCGGGGAGGCCCACGGCGCGCCTGAGCCGCCTGGCCACGTGCCCGGGAGCGATTGCGATACCAAGCTGCGGCTGCGCCGCGGACTCACCACGGGCAAGCGCATCGGCGCGGCTGCGGAGCGTCTCGTCGGCAGGTATGGCCAGATAGAAGCCCTCGCCGAGGCGGTTGGTGTTGATTCCGAGCAGCTGTCCGCCGGCGTCCAGGACCGGGCCGCCCGAGGATCCGGGCAGGAGCGGAGCGGTGTGCTCGACGCTGCCGGTAATGCGGCGGCCACGAGGGCCGCGGAAGGTCCGCTCGACGCCGGAGACGAACCCGTACGTCACGCGCAGCCCACGCCCGCCCGGGTTGGCCAAGCCGAAGACCGGTGTTCCGATGCCGGCAGGCGTGCTGGCCGCCCACGGGAGCGCCGGCGCCCCGCCGGTGTCGACGTCTATGACCGCGAGGTCCCCGTCGATGTCGCGTCCCGCTACGGTCCCCTCGGCCGTGCGTCCGTCGGCGAAGGTGACCATTACCTGATCGCCGCGCACATTGTGCGCGTTGGTCAGCACCCTCCCCTCGCCGAGCACGATGCCCGAGCCGATGCCCCAGCGCTGCCCGACGCCGACGACCGAGGGACCGGCACCCTCCGCCAGTTGCCTAATGCTTCCTTGTATCTCGTCGAGGATTGTCATCGCCGCCGTGCCTCCTTAGTAGGTAGTGACTTGCAAGTTACTACCTACTACCACCTACATGTCAAGATGACGGCTAGGATCGGCGTATGGCCGAACGGGAACACGCCCCGTCGCCGCTTGCCGAGGCGCTGACCAGAGTCGGCGACCGGTGGACACTGCTCTTGGTGGAGTCCCTGCTCAGCGGGCCGCGCCGGTTCAACGATCTCCTCGACCAGATTCCGGGCATCGCGGCGAACATCCTGTCCGAGCGCCTCAAGCGGCTTGAGCGGGAAGCGCTGCTGGTGGCCCGGCCCTACTCCGAGCGGCCGCCACGGTCTGAGTACGAGCTGACCGCCGAGGGCAAGGAACTCGCCGGCGCGCTCCGCCTCTTGGCGCACTGGGCAGCCGGGCACGCCGACCCATCCATTGCGCCCCGGCACCCTGCGTGCGGCACCCCCATTGAGGCGCGATGGTACTGCCCGACTTGCGACATTCTCGTCGACGACGAATCGCCGCACGCCGAGGTGCACTTCGTGTAGACACTGGCAACATGGCCGTGTATCCCACCGTCCCGGCGGGCGGAATGCCGCACGGTTCATGCCGGTTTCGTTGGGCATGGTTGGGTTTTAGGGGATCTCGCTGAGATCCCGGAAGCGGAGTACATCATGGCGGAAGCCCCTGCGCCGGAACCCTCCTCGCGGCCACGTGCTGCGGCCACCGTCGCAGACGTTATGCAGCCACCGCTGACGACGGTGGAACCGAACGACCATGTGGCCGCCGCCGCGTATCTGCTGAAGCACGCTGGTGCGTCGGCTCTGGTGGTCTTGGACGATGAGCAGACCAGGCGGCCGGTAGGTCTCATCACGGAGGCTGACATCGTCCACCTGGTGGCGGATGGCAAGGACCCGAACGAGGTCCGGATCCATGACCTGATGACCACCCGCCCGGTCGTCATCACCACGACGACAAGCATCCGTGACGCGGCCGAAACCATGACGACCGGCCATTTCCGGCACCTGCCGGTCGTCGGTGACGACGCCACCCTCATCGGGATGGTCGACATCGGAGATGTCTGCCGCGCGTTGCTCGACATACCCGTGGGATGATCGGCCGGCTATACGCGTCAGCAGGCGGGGCCGGGGTGTCGGTGGCGCGGGTTAGTGTGGCTGGGTGCTGGACTCGTTCCACCCGGCGGTTGGTACCTGGTTTGCCCGTCGGTTCCCGGCCGGGCCGACGACCCCGCAGGCTGCAGGCTGGCGGGAGATCGCGGCTGGGCGTCACACGCTGATCGCGGCGCCGACCGGGTCAGGGAAGACGCTGGCTGCGTTCTTGGTGTGCATCGACCGGATCTACCGCGCGCTGGAGGCGGGCGCTGACCAGGCGGCCGGGCCGCAGGTGGTGTACGTGTCGCCGCTGAAGGCCCTGGCCGTTGATATCTGGCAGAACCTTGAGGCACCGCTGGCTGGGATCGCGGAGGTGGCCGCGGGGCTGGGGCTGGCCGCGCCGGATATCCGGGTGGCGGTGCGGACGGGAGACACAGCCGCAGCCGAACGTGCCGCGATGCTCAAGCGCCCGCCGGATTTCCTGATTACTACTCCGGAGTCGCTGTATCTGCTGGTGACAGCGGAGCGCACTCGGGCGATGCTGGCACCGGCCCGCTCGGTCATCCTGGATGAGATCCACGCGGTCGCGGGGAACAAGCGCGGTTCCCATCTGGCCTTGACCCTGGAGCGGCTGGAGCACCTGGCCGCGCAGCCGGTGCAGCGGATCGGCCTGTCGGCGACGCAGCGCCCGATTGAGGCCGTTGCCAGGCTGCTGGTGGGTGCGGGCGCTGGCCGGTCGGCGCCGGACGGGTCACCGCGCTGCGCGATCGTGGACGCCGGCCACCGCCGTGAGCTCGACCTCGCCCTGGACCTGCCCAGCGATGAGCTCGGCGCTGTCGCATCGGCGGAGCAGATGGCCGAGATCCTGGACTTGATCGCCGGGCAGGTGCTGGAGCATCGGACGACGCTGGTGTTCGTGAACACCCGCCGGATGGCGGAGCGGGTCGCCCACCAGCTGGGCGAGAGGCTGGGTGAAGGCCACGTCGCCGCGCATCACGGGAGCCTGTCGAAGGACCGGCGGCAGCGGGTCGAGTCGCGGTTGCGCAGCGGTGACCTGCGGGCATTGGTGGCGACAGCGTCGCTGGAGCTGGGGATCGATGTCGGGCCGGTGGAACTGGTGTGCCAGATCGGCTCGCCCCGCAGCTTCGCCACGTTCGTGCAGCGGGTGGGCCGGTCCAACCACACCCGCGGCGGAACCCCGGCGGGGCGGCTATATCCGACGTCGCGGGACGAGCTGGTGGAATGCGCGGCTTTGCTGCGCGGAGTGCGATCCGGCCGGCTCGACACGCTGCAGGTTCCGGCCTGTCCGCTGGACATCCTGGCCCAGCAGGTGGTGGCCGAGTGCGCGGCCGCGGACTGGGCCGAGGACGACCTGCTGGCTCTGGTCCGGCGGGCGGCCCCGTTCGCGGACCTGTCGGCCGAGGATTTCGACGAGGTCGCCGAGCTGGTCTCGGACGGGATCCGCACCGGCCGCGGCCGCCGGGCCGCCTACCTGCACCGGGACCGGGTGACCGGGCGGCTGGCCGGCCGGCGGGGCGCCCGCCTGGCGGCGCTCACCTCGGGCGGGGCGATCCCGGAGCTGGGTGACTACCGGGTGCTGGCCGAGCCCGACGCCACCCTGGTCGGGATGGTGAACGAGGACTGGGCGATCGAGTCCATGGCCGGGGATGTGTTCCTGCTCGGCACCACCTCGTGGCGGATCCGCCGGGTCGAGCCAGGCATCGTGCGTGTGGTCGATGCCCACGGTGCGCCGCCCTCGGTTCCGTTCTGGCTCGGCGAGGCCCCGGGCCGCACCATGGAGCTGTCGGAGGAGGTCTGCGCCATCCGGAAGGCGGTAGCCGAACGGCTGGGATCGGGCGGGCCGGCCGACGCGGCCCGCTGGCTGAGGGCCGAGTGCGGGATCGGCGAGGCCGCAGCGGAGACGATCACGGCGTACCTGGGCACCGGGCTGGCGCAGCTCGGGGTGCTCCCGGACATGGACACCATCGTGCTGGAACGGTTCTTCGACGACAGCGGCGGAATGCAGCTGGTTGGGCATGCGCCGTTCGGCGCCCGGCTCAACCGGGCGCTCGGGCTCGCGCTGCGCAAGCGATTCTGCGTCACCTTCGACTTCGAGCTGCAGGCCGCGGCCAGCGATGACGCGATCCTGCTGTCCCTCGGGCCACAGCACAGCTTCCCGCTAGAACGGGTGCCGAAATTCCTGGCCTCCAAGACCGTGGAGGGCGTAGTCCGGCAGGCGGTCCTCACCTCGCCGATGTTCGCGGCCCGGTGGCGGTGGAACCTGAACCGGTCCCTGGCCGTGCTGCGGATGCACGGAGGGAAGAAGAACCCGCCTGCGATCCAGCGGATGGAAGCCGACGACCTGATGGCGGCCGTATTCCCCACGCTGGCAGCCTGCCAGGAAAACGTCGCGCCGGGCCCGCTGGAGATCCCCGATCATGTCCTGGTCCGCCAGACGCTGGAGGACTGCCTGCGTGAGGCCATGGACATCGACGGCCTGAAACAGCTGGTCGAAGGGATCGAGTCCGGCCGCATCACCGTCGTGGTGCGGGATAACACGGAGCCATCGGTGCTCGCGCATGAGATCCTGAACGGGCGGCCGTTCACCTATCTTGACGACGCCCCGCTGGAGGAACGCCGCAGCCGCGCGGTGCCGCTGCGACGCGGCCTGCCGGTAGAAGCCCACGAGCTGGGCAGGCTCGACCCCGACGCCATCGAGCGGGTCGCCGGGCAGGTCCGCCCCGACCCCCGCGGCCCCGATGAGCTGCATGACCTGCTGATGACCCTCACCGCTGTCCGCCCCGCCGAAGACTGGCGGCCCTGGTTCGACGAGCTGACCCGCGACCGCCGCGCCGTCAGCATTTACGGCCCGGCCGGGGTGTTCTGGTGCGCGGTGGAACGCCGCCCCGCCATCGAGGCCCTGTTCCCGGATGCCGCCGTGGTCCCCGATCACCCATGCCCGGTCCCGGCCGCACGAGCCGCACCGGCCGACCCGGACGTCGCGGCCGCCGACATGCTCCGCGGCCACCTGGACTGCCGCGGCCCATCGGCCATCGCGGACCTGGCCCAGTCAACCGGCCTGCCGGACACCGTCATTGAAATTGCCCTGGCCCGGCTGGAAGAGGAAGGCTTCGCCATCCGCGGCCGCTTCACCGGGCCGGGCGGTGCGGAGGAGTTCTGCGCCCGGCGGCTGCTCGCCCGCATTCACGTCTACACCCGGCAGCGGCAACGCCGCGAGATCGAGCCAGTCACCGCCCGGGACTTCATGCGGTTCCTGCTGCGCTGGCAGCGCATCGCGCCTGGCACCAGGGGCGAAGGCCGGCGCGGCGTGCTCACCGTCATCGAGCAGCTGCAGGGCTACGAGCTGGCCGCCGGGGCATGGGAGAACGCCGTCCTTGCCGCCCGGGTGGAAGGCTACCGACGCGAGTGGCTGGATGAGGCGTGCCTGTCGGGCCAGGTCACCTGGGGACGGCTGTCGGTGCGCGACATTGAGCCTGACCCGGCGCCCCGGCGCAGCGGCCTGGTCCCATCCCGGGCCACGCCGATCACCCTGACCATCCGCGACGACCTGCCCTGGCTGCTCCGCGCCGCACGCGGCGACCAGGCTCCGGCCGAGCCCGGACCCGGCCGCACCCGCGACGTGCTCGACGCCCTCCGCCAGCACGGCGCGCTGTTCCGCCCCGACCTCGCGGCGGCAACCGGCCGCCTGCCGAGCGAGGTGGAGGAGGCACTGTGGGACGGCGTGGCCCGCGGGCTGGTCACCGCAGACGGCTTCCGGGCCGTCCGGTCACTGCTGCGCCGCGGCCCGCGGCCCAGACCGTCCGGATTGCGCGGGCTGCGGCAGGGCCTGAACGGCGGCGCCGGATCGGCCGGGCGGTGGTCGCTGCTCCCGAGCCCGTCGGACGCAGGTGACCGGGACGAGCTGGCCGAAGCGGTCGCCGAGCAGCTCGTTGCCCGCTGGGGCGTGGTCTTCCGCGACCTCATGGCCCGGGAGAATCTCGCCGTGCCCTGGCGCGAGATCCTGTGGGCCTTCCGGCGCATGGAGGCCAGGGGCACCATCCGCGGCGGCAGGTTCGTCGCCGGGTTCAGCGGCGAGCAATTCGCGCATCCCGACGCCATCGACGTCCTGCGCGCGATCCGCAAGCAGCGTCCCACTGGCGAGCCCGTCCAGATCTCCGCCGCCGACCCCCTCAACCTCACCAGCATCGTGCTGCCCGGCCCGCGCATCCCCGCTATCCCCGCGAACACCGTCACCTACATCGACGGTGCCGTCCCGTCGTAGGAACACTCATCGGGCGGGCCGGACCACCAGCATGCGACCCGCGAACTGCTCTGTGCTCGTGACCCGCTGCCATTTGCGTCTGGGCAGGTCAGGGACGTCAAGCACCGCGAGCTTGCTGGCCGGGCCGGTGTCCACCTTGTCACGGCCGCCGAGCGCGGGGGCGATGTTGATAATGTACATTAGTAATGTACATCATCAACTACCGGTTGAGGTGAATGGTGGCGCTGACGCAGATCGATATCGACGAGGACGCCCTCGCCGAGGCCATGCGGCTATCCGGTGCGAAGACGAAGAAGGACACCGTCAACCTGGCGCTGCGGGAGTTTGCTGCCCGGCACCGCCGGATCGCGGCGCTGGAGCACTACGCGACGCTGGCGGCGGGGTGGGACTTCGAAGGATGGGAGCACCGGCGGGCGGCTGAAAAAGACCCGGCGGCGTGATTCGCTACCTGCTCGACTCGTCCGCCCTGTGGCGTCTCTTGCGGGACGCCACGCTGCGGGCAGCCTGGGCCGAGGTCGTGTCTGTGGGCGTGGTCGGTTCCTGCCATCCCCAGCGCGTCGAATTCCGCCGCTCGGCTCGCACCATCGACGAGTACGAGCAGATGTCGGGGATGTTCGATGCGCTGTACCCAGACGTCCCAGTCGTCAAAGGTGCATGGCGGTGGATAGAGTCCGCGCAGTACCGGCTCCTGCGCCACGGAGCCCACCGCGCCCTGTCGGCCGTGGACCTGCTGATCTGCGCCTCTTCAGCCCACCACGACCTAGTAGTGCTCCACGACGACAACGACTTCGCGACCGCCGCACGCTACCTCCCCGATGTGCGAGAACGCACCATCCGCGACATGCCGCAAGCTGATTGACACCAGCCCAGTCCCGCCGAGCCGGTTCGCGCAATGGGCGACCTGGGAGCCAGCAAACATGCATGGCATCGTCATCGGTCGAGTGGGCCGAGCGTACCAGCATGCGAACCGCGACATGCTGGTCGAAGGTGACCCGCTGCCGGTACGTCTGCGCAGGTCACCGGCCAGGAAGGCGGCGCGATGACCCGCGCCCGCACCTGCTGCTGCCGACCGGCGCACTGGGCGGCCGGTCCCCTTGGTGGCACGGCAGTGAGGTCATCGCCTCCGGTCCGGGGCGTCAAGCAGCGAAGTGACCCGCTGCAGATCATCCACGCTCCTAGGTACTTGCAGGACCATGAGCATGTCGGGGTGCTCGACCGGGCGAAACTGGAACATCTCTAGGTCAAGCCGCCCGATCTCGGGGTGATCAATCCTGATCGTTGCTGGTCTGAAGTCGCGGATGGGGTACTCCGCCCACCATTCGCGGAATTCCGCGCTGGCCTCGGTCAGCTCCGCCGTTATCGTGGCGAATCGCGGGTCGCCGGGTCTCTGGCCGGCGGCGGCTCGGAACTGGCTGAGCACCGCGCGCGCGGCCGATTCCCAGCGGACCATGCGGGCACGGTTCTCCGCGTCGCTGAACATCATCCACAAGAGATTGCGCCGCTCGGCGGGGAGCAGCGCAGGGTCATTCCGGAGCCGTTGGTAAGGCGTGTTCCACACGACGTAGTCGAAATGCATGTCATAGATGGAGGCGATGTTGGGGGCGGCCGCGTTGACCAGCCGCTGCAGTCGGGGAAGCACCTCGTCGATGTGTGTCTTGCCCGTCGCGGTGGAGAGACCGGCCAGGCCACGGAGGTGCCGACGCTGGTCGGGGTCGAGTAGCAGCGCTCGGGCCAGCGCTTCGACCACCTGTTCCGACGGCGAGATGTTCCTGCCTTGTTCCAGCCAGGTGTACCAGGTGACGCTGACATCGGAGATTTGGGCGACCTCTTCGCGCCGGAGGCCGGGAGTCCGTCGGCGGCCGGAATCGCAGTCCTCCGGCAGGCCCACATCGACCGGCCGCAGCCGGGCCCGCTGAGCGCGGAGAAAGGCGGCCAGCTCCGCACGCCGCGCTGACTGCGGGGTCTCATTTGCCATTCGTCACGCCGACCTGACTCCGTGGCGGAGTGGGTTAACAGGGCCGCAGGCTAGCAGTATCAGTACCCGGACCGGCCGGTCATGTCTCACTATCCTGGCGATCATGGCCATGCACCCGGGGCCTGATAAGAGGAGCTCGTATGGCGGATCATAAGGGACCAGTGCTGGTCATCGGCGCCACCGGGCAGCAGGGCGGCGCGACCGCGCAGCACCTGCTTGAAGGTGATCGCACGGTCCGCGCCCTGGTGCGCAACCCAGCCTCGCCCGCCGCCAACGCGCTGCAGCGTGCAGGAGCCAATCTCGTCGTGGGTGACCTTGATGACCCGACTTCGCTGCGGACGGCGATGGAAGGCGCGCACGGAGTCTTCCTCGTACTGACCATGATGGTCGGTCCCAAGATCAGCCCGGAAGGCGTGGTGGCGGAAGAACGGCGGGGGAAGGCGGTGGCCGACCTCGCCCAGGAGTCCGGCATCGAGCATCTTGTGTACAGTTCGCTCAATGGAGCGAGCGCCCGTTCAGGAATCCCCTACTACGAAAGCAAGGCGCGGATCGAGGAGCACATCCGCGCGCTCGGGCTTCCGGCGACCATCCTGCGCCCCGTCTCCTTCATGGACAATTTCGCCACCTACAATCGCCCGGTCCTGGAGGACCGCGAGCTCGTGGTCAGCCTCGCCGTGCGGCCAGAGCTTCCGATGCAGTTCATCTCGGTGCGCGACATCGGCGCGTTCGCGGCGATCGCGTTCGACCGGCCGGACCAGTTCCTCGGCCGGACCGTCGAGATCGCCGGAGACGTACTCACGCCTCCGCAGATCGCCGAGACCTTCGCCCGTGTCTGCGGCCTGCCGGCACGTTTCCGCCAGACGCCCATCGAGCAGATCCGCGCCTTCGACGCGCAACTGGCCCAGATGTTCACGTTCTTCAACGAGCACCCTTCCGAACTAGCCGGCCTCTCGGCGCTGCGGGCGGAGCACCCGGGCCTGATGCGACTGGAGACCTGGCTGCGCGCGACCGGATGGAAACCCTGAGCGCAGAAAGTGAGCAGATATGACCGACGGACTGCTCCTACCGCCCGGTGGCGGCCGCAGAATCCAGACCATGACCCTGAAGGCGGGCGCCGAACAGTCGACGATCTGGTCGGCGTTCGAGGCCGAGGTAGCCCCCGGATTCGACGTCGGGGCGCACCTGCACCAGCAGGCCGAAGAGATGTTCTACGTGCTAGAAGGCGAACTCGACCTGCTCGCCTTCCAACCGGCTGCCAAGGCCAGCGGCGACTGGCGCACCTGGGAGTCGGCGACCGGCGCCACGGTATTCCGGGGCGGACCGGGAAGTTTCATGTTCGTTCCCGCCGGCTGCCCGCACGCCTTCTTCAACCCAGGACCCGAGCCGGCCCGGATGCTCTTCCTCGTATCCCCGGCCGGCCACGAGATCTACCTCCAGGAACTCACCGACCTGCTTGCCGCCGGAGGACCACCAGACCAAGCCGAGGTCGCAGCGCTACGGCGCCGCCACGACATTCATCAACTCACGCCCCTCACAAGCCGCCCGCTCGGGCAATAAGCCGCGCATCCGCCGACTGAGGATCCGGACAACGCCGACCCGGCGCCAGCCCAGGAGACCAGCACGCGGAGATCTGCCACGATGCGAACCACGAAGTCCTGATCGCCGACGACCACTGCCGGTGCGTCTACGCAGCTCACGCGTTGAAGAAGGATCATGATGAGTCGCTCCGGGCGCTTCGGCTCATCAGCCCGACTTACTATCAGGCGAGGCCCCCGCGCGGCGCAACCCAGGTGTGAGGCTGGCCGGTGACGGCGGCAATGTGCTCGAAGTCGGCGTCATAATGAAGAACGACAGCGCCGTGGTGCTCCGCGACGGCTGCAGTGAGCAGGTCGATGACACCGGCCGCCCGGTGGTGCCCACGGGCAGCCATCCGGATCTGGACATCCCGGGCTCGCCCGGCAATCACCGCGGTGATCGGCAGTACGACGTAAAGATTCCTGCGCCGCTCGGCGATCAGGCGGACGTCGGCTAGGTCACGACCGGAGTAACCGGCCTCCAGGTCAACTGTTACGCAGGTAGCGGCGGCGCCGTCCACGATGAGGCCCGCGATTACTTTGCGTACCGCGGAGTGCCGGATCCTGGCCTGCGCGGAGGTATCGATCAGGTAGAGCTGGCCCGGGCCGACCGGCAACGTCACCGGCGGGCCTGCCTCATGACCTCCGCGTCCGCGATATCAGGACCCACTCCGAGGGCATACGGGTCATCGAGCAACTGGTCTATGCGCTGGCGCCTGCTGGCCACGAACTGCAGCGCCGCGTTCACAGTGTCCTTCTTTGTCGTGGTTCCCAGTTCCTTGGCCGCTAGCTCCAGCGCCTCGTCGTTCAGGTCGATCATCGTCTTCATGTATACGATAGTACTGCGCCGTATACATCGATAGCAATATCTACACGGTACCCGCGAAGCAGAGGCCCTCGATTAGTAACCCGATAGATGGCGAAGCAACAGTTGGGAGCGGTCGCAAGGGATACCGATGTCGCGGTGAGGCGCCAGGGCTCGAACCCTGAACCCACGGATTAAAAGCTCGGTTGTCTACCGTTCGGGTGGGTCCAGGCGGATTCTGGCCTGGGCGTATGTACCGGCCTGGTGTCTGGTGGACCCTGGTGGACTGCAACCAGAACTGCAACCACGGACCGGTGCCACTGGAGGCTGCGGAGTGCGGTGCCGGCACGAGCAGACTGGCGCCCCGCTGGCCCGGGGTCGCATGCGGTTGCTGTCGCGTGTCCTGGCGGAAGGCGGGCCCGCGGTGCGCGGGCCTGAGGTCGATTCCCGCCTTGTGGGCCATCCACGGCATCCTCGACATCACTCGCGGTCTGCCCATCAATGCCTGGCCTCGCCACCTGGGCTTCGTACTGGCCGGACTCACCGACCAGCCAGCGAGCACGGACCAGCCGCCACTGAGCAGCCGGAAGATGACGCAGATCATCCGGTCGAGCCCGTCGGCTCAACGCGGCGAAGCCCGACACGCGGAAGGCCAGGGCCAGTCCCGCTGATCACGCGGTCGGCGTGACCAGTCAGTAGTTGCCTCGTGCCGCGGCGGGCCATCCGATCGCGTCAAAGACTGCTACCGGGTCGAGGTAGTCCCGCCAGTGCGCGATCTTGCGGTCGACGATCGACAGCACCGAGATGTAGCGGTTGCTGTAGGCGGTTCCGGTCGGGATGGCGCGGCCCTGCGAGGCGTATTCGAGAACGACAACGCCCGTGGCTTGGTCGTGGTGGACGGCCAGGTCATAGCAGCGATCGAGGGAGAATGTGGCGCCATACGGGCGATACAGCTCGGCTACGGCTTGGCGTCCTTCGACACGGCGCGGGTAGCCCGGGACCGTGATGATGTACTCGAAGACGACGTCCTCGGCGAGCAGGTCGAAGAAGTGCTCACCGTCCACCAGCCCGGCCACGCCTTCCTCGATGATCCGAAAGAACGGGTCCAGGGCCTGGAAGTCGGCGAGTTTTCCGACCGCCGTCATCGGGCCACGTCCACGGCCCAGGCCGCGGCCGTGCGCCGCGCGAAGTCAGCGAAACTTGCCGGCGCCGCGCCGGTCGCCTTCTCCACGTCACTGTTGGGCCGCGAGCCGTGACCGGATGCGATGGTTTCGGTCAGCATGCGTAGAACCGCCCCGTACTCGGCTGGTACCCCTCCTGCTACCGCGGCGGCGACCCATTCGCCGCGGTCAATGTCGGTGTGGTCAATAGCCTGGCCGCTGACGTCGCTGATGATCTTGGCTGCCTCCGCGATCGTGAGTGCCTCGGGACCGGTGAGTGCGTACTGGGCGCCGGCATGAGCCTCCGGGTCGGCCAGTGTCGCGCTCGCGGCTGCGGCGATGTCCTCCGCGTCGACGAAGGCCTCTGCGCCGTCACCAGCCGGAACCACGATCGCGCCGCCGATTGGCTTGAGGAAGGTCTCGCTGAAGTTCTGCATGAACCACGCCGGTCGCAGGATTGCGTGGGTGAGGCCCTGCCGGCCGAGCAGGTCGAGTTCGACGCTGCGCATGGCCGTCTCGGGTGGCGCCGAGTCGATGCCGTAGGCGCTGAGATAGGTGACGTGCCTGGCGCCGGCGGCCTCGGCCTGGTCGAGGAACATCGACACCTGGTCAGCGAAGTCCGTCCGCATGACCGGTCCGAGGAGATAGACCCGGTTGACGCCATGGAGCGCGGGAGCGTAGGTCTCGGGGTCGTCCCAATCGAAATGTGCATCGGCACCAGAGCGGGCCGCAGTGCGAACAGGCAGGCCACGCGAGAGCAGCCTGTTCGCGACGCGTGAGCCGGTCTTGCCGGTAGCGCCGAGTACAAGTGTAAGAGAAGTTGAGGTCAGCATGACTCCATCTTCTGACCCGTGACCGAGCTAATCAATGCGTCATACGCTCATTTCGTTACGAGATACGCTCACGTCGTGGACATACTGCAGGATCACCTCACCAGAGCGCGCGCATCGGGCGGCGTCTTCGCCCGGTCGGTAGTGCGGCCCCCGTGGGGACTGCGCCTGCCCGGGACGATCCAGCTGGCTCTGCATACCGTCGTCCAGGGCCGCGCATGGCTATGGCTCGAAGATCCGAGAGCCGCGCTGGAGCTTGCGCCGGGTGACCTGGCCCTCGTGCCGGG
>DASWFT010000676.1:0-3557 GCA_036394075.1 Streptosporangiaceae bacterium | reverse complement strand
CGCGCCCGCTGTGACCGCGCCCGCCGTGCGCGCGCCCGCGGGTGTGGGGTCGCCCGGCGGCACCGTTGGCGTGGGAGGATCTTCAGCATGCTTCGCTGGCTGACCGCGGGGGAGTCGCACGGGCGCGCGCTCGTCGCGATCTGCGAGGGCCTTCCGGCGGGGATCGAGGTCACCACAGCCGACGTCGCCGCCGCGCTGGCCCGCAGGCGGGCCGGATACGGCCGGGGCGCCCGGATGAAATTCGAGCAGGACGAGGTCGAGATCACCGGCGGGGTCCGGCACGGCCGCACGCTCGGCGGCCCGGTCGCGATCCGGGTCGCCAATACCGAATGGCCCAAGTGGGAGACCGTGATGTCACCAGATCCCGTTCCGCCCGCGGACCTGGCCGACGTGGCCAGGAATGCCCCGCTGACCCGCCCCCGGCCGGGACACGCCGATCTGGCCGGCATGCAGAAGTACGGGCACGACGACGCGCGCCCGGTCCTGGAGCGCGCGAGCGCGCGTGAGACAGCCGCCCGGGTGGCTCTCGGCGAGGTCGCTCGGCAGTACCTGCGGCAATCGTTCGGTATCGAAGTAGTGAGTCATGTGGTGTCGATCGGCGCGGTGTGCGCGCCCGAGGCGGTGCTGCCCGGTCCGCTGGACGGTCCACGGGTCGACGCCGACCCGGTGCGGTGCCTGGATCCGGCGGCGAGCGCGGCGATGCGGGAGGAGATCGACGCGGCGCGAAAGGACGGGGATACGCTCGGCGGCGTGGTCGAGGTGGTCGGCTACGGCCTGCCGCCCGGCCTCGGCAGCCACGTGCACTGGGACAGGCGCCTCGACGGGCGGCTCGCGGCCGCGCTGATGAGCATCCAGGCGATCAAGGGAGTCGAGGTCGGTGACGGGTTCGCCACGGCGCGCCGCCGCGGGTCGCTGGCCCACGACGAGATCGAGCCGGCGGCCGGTGGCGTCCGCCGCAAGACCAACCGGGCAGGCGGGATCGAGGGCGGCATGAGCACCGGGGAGGTGCTGCGCGTGCGGGCCGCCATGAAACCGATCTCCACCGTGCCGCGCGCGCTGGCCACCGTGGACGTGAGCACCGGCGAGCCCGCCAGGGCGATCAACCAGCGCAGTGACGTCACGGCGGTGCCCGCGGCCGGTGTGGTCGCCGAGGCGATGGTGGCGCTGGTGCTCGCGGACGCCGCGGCGGAGAAATTCGGCGGCGACTCGGTGCCTGAAGTGCGCCGCAACCACCGCGGCTACCTGAACTCCCTGGTGATCACATGACCACGGCGATCCTGATCGGGCCGCCGGGCGCTGGCAAGTCGACCGTCGGGCCACTGCTCGCCGCCCTGCTCGGCGTCGCCTTCCTCGACACTGACAGCGTCATCGAGGCGGCGGCCGGCAAGCCGGTCGGCGACATCTTCATCCAGGACGGCGAGGCGACATTCCGCGCCCTGGAGCGCACCGCCGTGGCGGAGGCGGTCGAGGGGTACCAGGGCGTGCTGGCGCTCGGCGGAGGCGCCGTCCTCGACCCCGGCACGCAGCGGCTGCTGGCCGGGCAGCGGGTCGTCTACCTGCAGACCGGGTTCGCGGTGGCGGCGCGGCGCACTGGCCTGGACGCGCCGCGCCCGCTGCTCCTCGGCAACCCCCGGGCGCGGATGAAAGCGCTGCTGGAGGAGCGGGTGCCCGTGTATGAGGGCCTGGCCTGGGTCACGGCCGTCACCGACGACCGCGACCCGCAGGAGATCGCCGAGGAGATCGCCGCGACGATCGCGGGCCGGATCGCCGCTGAGGTCGGTGAGGGCGCCGGCGCCAGCTGGGGCGACGGCGACACCGACGATGACGGCGAGCCGGCGGGGCCGTCCCGGTGACCGTCACGCGCATCCCGGTCGGCGGCGAGCGGCCGTATGAGGTGGTCATCGGCGCCGGCGTGCTCAGCGAGCTGCCGGCCCTTGTGGGCAAGGACGCCCGCAGCGTCGTGGTGATTCATCCACGGGGGGTCGGCGAGATCGCCCGCCCCGCGTGCCGGGTGCTTACCGACGCGGGCTACCTGGTCCACGCCGAGGAGGTGCCGGAAGGCGAGGCCGCGAAGGACATCGGCGTGGCCACCCGGCTCTGGTCGCGCCTGGCCGCGCACCGGATGACCCGCAGCGATGCGATCGTGGGCGTCGGCGGAGGAGCCACAACCGACCTGGCCGGGTTCGTGGCGGCCAGCTGGCTGCGAGGTGTCCGGCTGGTCTTGGTGCCGACCACGCTGCTGGCGGTCACCGACGCCGCGATCGGCGGGAAGACGGCACTGAACATCCCCGAGGGCAAGAACCTGGTGGGCGCGTTCCACACTCCGGCGGGGGTCCTCGCCGACCTGGCCGTCCTTGAGTCACTGCCACACGCGGATTACGTCAGCGGGCTGGCCGAGGTGATCAAGGCGGGTTTCATCGCGGACCCGGTGATCCTGGACCTGATCGAGGCCGACCCGGACGGGGCGGTGGTCCCGCACGGCCGCCATTCCCGCGAGCTCGTGGAGCGGGCGGTCCGGATGAAAGCGGAGGTGGTCTCCGTCGACCTCCGGGAGGCGGGACGCCGGGAAATCCTCAACTACGGTCACACCCTCGGCCACGCCATCGAACGGGTGGAGGGGTACCAGCTGCGGCATGGCGATGCCGTCGCGATCGGCATGGTGTACGCGGCGGAACTGGCCCGGCTGGCCGGCCGGCTTGACGGGGCGGCCGTGGACCGGCATCGCAGCGTGCTGGCCGCGTGCGGGCTGCCCACGGCCTACGTCTCCGGCGCCTGGCCAGCGCTGCGCGAGGCCATGGCGGTAGACAAGAAGGCGCGCGGTGCACGGCTGCGTTTCGTGATCCTGGAGGGCATCGCGCGGCCATCCATCCTGGATGGCCCGGAGGAGGCCCTGCTGCGCGGCGCCTATGAGGAGGTGCGTGCCCGGTGAGGGAGGTGCTCGTGCTGAACGGGCCGAACCTGGGGCGGCTCGGCTCCCGCGAGCCGGAGGTCTACGGCAGCCAGGCCTTCGATGACCTGGTCGAGACGTGCCGGGCGACCGGGCGTGCCCTGGGCCTGCACGTGGACGTCCGGCAGACCGACGACGAGGCCGAGCTGATCAAGTGGGTACACGAGGCGATCGACGCGAGGACGCCTGTGGTGCTCAACCCGGCCGCGTTCACTCACTACTCCTACGCGCTGCGGGACGCACTGGCCATGCGCACCGCGCCCCTGGTCGAGGTGCACCTCACCAACCCCGCGACGCGCGAGACATTCCGCCATACGTCCGTTGTGGCGGGTGTGGCGGACGGGACGATAGCCGGGTTCGGCCTCATGTCCTACGAGCTCGCGCTCCGGGCCATCGCCGAGCTGGCCGCGGCCGCGGCCGCCGGGGCGGGCCGGGACGCGGCAGGTACTACGGAGGGGAACACCGGCTAGGCCGAACTTACTTGATCTTGGAGTTGGTCGTAGGCCTGCTGACCGGTGGTGATGTCGCGTGCCTGGGGCTGGCGGCGTCCGGTTGAGTGGCTACTTGAGGGCAAGGGGGACGCGGGCGCCGAGTAGTTCGAAGGCCCGGG
>DASWFT010000675.1:0-2569 GCA_036394075.1 Streptosporangiaceae bacterium | reverse complement strand
GGGCCTTGCCGCGGATCTGGCGGAGGAGGGGATCCGCGTCAACGTCGTCCGCGTAGGGGTAGCCGACACAGAAACGCGCCGATCGCAGGGTGCGGACTACGTCCGGCAACTGGTCACCCAGGTACCCATGCGCCGGATCGGGACCGTTGACGAGGTGTCGGCCGCGATTTTGTGGCTGCTCTCCCCACACGCCTCCTACGTCACTGGCGCGACGCTCGACGTCGCCGGAGGCCTGTAAACGCCTCCGAGCGAGGGAACGGCGACCGTTACTGCCACTTGACGTACGTCCCAACCCGCAGCCGCGGAGCGCGGGTGGACATCGGGCAGCCGCGACAGAACAACCTGTTATGCGCGGCCACAACTGTAGACAGTTTCACGCTCGGGAGCAGCCCATAGGCGGATATTTTGCGCCTGCCGTCAGCCAGAGATGCCACGCCCCGCTGGCTTCGTTAACCCGAAGTTACGGCCGGTTCGGGTAGGCAACTTCGGGTCTGACCTGGTCTTTTTCCTGGCTTGACCGGGTCGTGTTCTGACTACTTCAAGGTCAGCGGGATCGGGACGCCGATGAGATCGAAGGCCTCCCGCTGGGTGCTGGCCGGCTCGGTGAGCATCGGCACGGTGGCGCTGGTGCCGGCGAACCGGACCTGGTTGCGGGTCAGGGTTCCCAGGTGATCCAGCAGGCCGCGGAAGCTGCGGTAGGGGCGGCCGGCCGGGTCGTGTTGATAAGACGCCTTGGCCTGGGCGGCCGTCGAGCGGCGGGCCGGGGCGACCGGGCTGCCAGGGACAGGCGGGTCCTCGTCGGTGAAGGTCAGTGACGCCAGGGCCCGGCGCAGGTGCCAGGTGAGGTAGCAGGCGAGCATGCAGATCAGCACGTGGGCTTTGACGCGCTCTTCGAGGCGGTGGTAGATGGGCCGCAGGTCCAGGTCGTCGGCCTTGAGGTGGCGGAAGTCCCGCTCGACGTATTTGAGGTTCTTGTAAGCGGTGACCACGCCGGGACCGTCCAGGTCGCTTGCCGGGATGGGGGTGCGCAGCACGTAGAACCCGTCCAGGGCGGCCTCGGCGTCGATCTGGTCCTGCTTGCGGGTCAGGGTGAGGCTGTGATCGGTGATGGTGATCTGGAAGTGCTTGCCGGTCTTGTACTTGCTGATCACCTTGCCGGCCTCGACGCCGATCTCGCCGGCGCCGGTGAGCTTGCCGGCCTGGACGCGGGCAATGATCGGGGCGAGCAGTTTCTCGGTGGCGGCCAGGAGTTCTTCGCGGGTGCGGGCGCGGTCGGCGGCCAGCGCCGGGTTGCGGCAGGCGACCAGCCGCTCGCCGGGGAAGTCATCGGAGGTGATCTCCGCGAGGTCCTGCTGGTCGAACAGGCTGAGCTGGAGGGGTCCGTCCTCGGCCATGAGCTTCCTGATCGCCGGGGCGCGCAGCGCGGTGATCCATCCGTAGCCGTCATCGGCCTCGCGCAGGGCCTCGATGCGGGCCGAGGTGATCATGCCCCGGTCCCCGACCATGACCATCTTGGCCAGCCCGAACGTCTCCCGCACCACCTTGACGATGCCGGTGAACGCGGTGGGGTCACCGGTGTTGCCGGGGACGACCCGGACGGCGGCCGGCCGGCCGGCCGGGTCGGTGAGCAGCCCGTACTCGATCTGCAGTTTGCCTTTCTTGCCATCGCGGGAGTAGCCGCGGGCAGCCAGCGGGCAGTTCCGGCCTTCCATCCAGGAGCTAGACAGGTCGAACAGCGCCATCCGCGCTGGGTTGGCCGCCGGTGCCAGGTGGCGGGCCGCCAGCCCGGCCTCGATCGCGTCCTGCCGGTGCGCCAGCCAGTCCATCGCGGCGTAGATGTCATCGGTGGACGCGGCGGCCACGCCCAGGTCGGCGCCCAGGGTGGTGTCGGCCCACCAGGTCAGGGTGGACAGCTTGGAGGCCGGGGCGACGACCCGGGAGATGATCAGCGCCAGGGCCAGGTCCCGCTGCCGGCCCTCCGGGCCCAAAAGCCCGGGCAGGCTCAGCGTGCGGGCCATCGCATGCGCGGCGGCGACGTGCCCGTGCGGCAGCGACCCGGTGATGGTGACCGCCTCGGAGGCGGGGACCAGCCGCTGGCCCTTCAGGCCCGCGTCGATCAGGTCGATCACGTGGTCCGGCAGCGCGGACAGGTTGGCGACGGTCTCGTTCTTGACCTTGCCGCCGTCACGGTAGGTGCGCCGCAGGTAGGCCGAGGAGTAGTCCCGCCGGCGGCCCTGCTTGTCCACGTAGCCGGCCTTGCTGACTCTGACTACGTGGACTTTCCCATCAGTTCGCGCCACAGCCTGATCATACTGGTACATCCGCACAGAAGCCGGTGATGACACGCTAGAAATTCTGACTACACTCTGAACGCAGATCACACCGAAGCCGCAGTTCAGGACGCAACGCCTACAGAGAGCTACGGCAACTTCGGCCTAGGCCGGCGCCGTCTTCAAACCAGCTGAACTGCGCTCCCATAGCCAGACGACCACGCACCAGCAACGCGCGCGTGCCCAATGCCCGCCCAGATCCTCGCCGATCACGGCATCCGCGCAGGTCAAACGCGTTC
>DASWFT010000674.1:0-9039 GCA_036394075.1 Streptosporangiaceae bacterium | reverse complement strand
GCCAGGCCGCCGCGGCGTCGACGTAGTTGTTGTAGGACATCGCCTTGCCGTGCAACTGGGTTCCGGCGGTGATCCCGGTGCCCTCACCCGCGGCGGCAGCCGCTCTGCCCTTGAGGTAGAGGGCGGCCCGCTGGTGCGGGTTCTCCCCATAGCGGAGCACATCGCGCCTGGTCCACACCGCACCGGTCACGTCCGGCCAGCCGGTCTCGCGGGCGGTCTCGTCCGGTGCGTAGGCGGACGCGAACCAGGAGGCGACGGCACAGTCGTAGGCGGCGGTATGCGCGTAGGCGCGTGCCGCGAACCTGCGCCGCGCCTCAAGCGTGAATCCGCCGTCCGCCGCCGCCTCCAGGAGCGCCCCGTACATCAGCGGGTCGGTGATGACCGCAACGTGCTGGTGGTTCTTCGCCGCAGCCCGGACCATGGCCGGGCCGCCGATGTCGATCTGCTCGACGCACTCCTCCGGAGGGGCGCCGCCAGCCACTGCGGCCTCGAACGGGTACAGGTTGGACACGAGCACCTCGAAGGGCGCGATACCCAGGTCGCTGAGCTGGGCCCGGTGCGCGGGCCGGCTCAGGTCGGCGAGCAGGCCGGCGTGCACCGCCGGGTGCAGGGTCTTCACCCGCCCGTCCAGGCATTCCGGGAACCCGGTCACATCCTCGACCCGGGTCACTGGCACGCCCGCCGCGGTGACCGCGGCCGCCGTGCTGCCGGTGCTGACGATCTCGACGCCAGCGGCGTGCAGCCCGCGGGCCAGATCCACCAGCCCGGTCTTGTCGTAAACGCTGATCAGCACCCGCCTGATCGCTACCCTCGTCACCGGCCGACCCTCGCCTTCCGGCCCTGGACGGACCATCCCTCGCGGACCATCCGGCCCACCGTCTCCACCAGCAGGGAACGTTCGGCCACTTTCACCCTCTCATGCAGCGTCGCCACGTCATCGTCGTCATGCACAGGCACGGCCACCTGCGCGATCACGGGGCCGGTGTCGGTGCCCTCGTCTACCAGGAAGACCGTGCACCCGGTCACCTTCACCCCGTACCCTAGGGCGTCCCGCACGCCGTGCATGCCAGGGAAGGCCGGCAGCAAGGCCGGGTGGGTGTTGATGAAACGGCCGCCGAAGTGGCCAAGGAACGAAGGGCCCACTATCTTCATGAAGCCCGCCGAGACAACCAGGTCGGGCTCGAAGGCCGCGCAGGACTCGGTGAGCGCCACGTCCCAGTCCGCCCGGGACGGGAAATCCTTGACCCGGTGGGTGAACGCCGAGACTCCAGCGCGCTCCGCGCGGTCCAGTGCCTCGATGCCTTGGCGGTCCGCACCGACCGCCACGACCGCCGCCCCGTACGCCTGATCGGCCGACGCGTCGAGCAGGGCCTGCAGGTTGGTTCCGGCACCCGATACCAGAACGACCAGGCGTGCGGGCATGCGGCCACCATAACGTCGCGGCGCTCCGCTGTTGGCCGGGACCCTGCAATGCTTGGTGCAAGACTCACTGCAATATACCTGGTCAGAAGGGATAAAGCCGGCTGATAGTAGGGCAATGCCGGCTCGCTGTAAAGACACCAATAGTCCAACGTTCAGCAAGCTCAACCTCTCCCGCCGGCCGGCCGACAATCCCGGCGCGGCACGTCACTGTGGAACTGGGCCGCCCATGCGTCCGGCCGGGGTCCGCATCTTCGACCGGGCGCACGGGCGCAGGGCCGTGCGAGCGGAAGGACGGGCCGATGGAAGCGAGCGGAACACAGGGACCGATAGGCACGGTCCTTGTCAACTGGAGGATCAACGATCCGGCGAGTGCCGACAGGGACCGGTGGTCATGATGTGTGCTCGTCGTGTCTGCGGCTGCACGCTGCGCAGCAACCTCGTGCGAGTCATCCTCGTCGCCTTCGCCGTCATCGTGCTGGCCGGCGGGACGGCGACGGCCATCCAGGACGTGCTCAACGCGATCCTCATCGCCACATCGGTGCTCGTGGCCGCGATAGTGGCTTTCTTCGCGATTCAGGTGCACCTATCCAGGAAGCAGGCAATTCAAGAGAGGCGGGCCGTGCGTCCCCAGCCAGCGCGTCCCCGGCCCGTGCCGGCCGTGACGGCGCCCAGGCCTGCCCCGGCCGTCCCGGCGCCGCCGCAGAAAGCGGCCCAGGCCCCCGCCGACGGCCCAGGCCGCCACGCTCATCGGCGAGAGGGAGACCCCGGCGAGCTAGCCGACTCGCGAGCGCCTAATGGCGGGACGCGGCTGAGCGTGCCGTCATAACGCCGCAGACAGTCAGTGCGGGCATCCCTCAGGTGCCCGGCGATGGGAGAATTGCCTGGCCAGGCTGGCCCCGGTGGATCTCGATGGGCCTAGATAGCGGTATAGGCCAGACTAAGATGTTGTGTCTGGATCTGCTAGCTGCCAGCCACCGCCCGGCGAGCCCCCTGGAGAACTGCCGATGGCCCCCCCGCATCCCGCACCTCCAGATCCCGCGCCGCCACCCGCCAAGGAATCAGGTACCGAGCAATCACGGGCTGAGCCGGGTGCGGCCGAGCCGGGTGCGGCTGAGCCGGGTGCGGCTGAGCCGGGTGCGGCCAAGCCGACTGCGGCCAAGCCGACTGCCCCGCCGCCAGCGGCGATCCCGGCGCGGCCGAAGGCCAGATCCGTGCCGCCGGCCGACGCTGCCACCCGGCAGCGCGCGGTCGCGGCGCTCTTCCTGGCGCTGCTGAGCCTGTTTGGCTTGCTTGGGCTCAATAATCTCCAGCGTGGCATTCCCATCGCGGCCTTCGCCCTGGTGGCGGGCGCGCTGGCGGTCTGGCTCGGCAGCACCTCGATCTCCCGGGCCAGGCGCGGCGGCACCATGTCACCGAGATCGTCGGTCACTGCGATCGCGATCGGCGCCATCGGCGTGCTGCTGAGCGGTCTCCTGCTGGTCGGGTTTGCGGCCTTCGGCAAGCAGGTGGCGACCTACACCCAGTGCCTCAGCGGCGCGAACACCATCGCGGCCCAACAGGCCTGCAAGGACCAGTTGGTGCACGCGGTAGAGGGCCGGGCTTCCAGCCGATAGCCAGGCACGATAGCGACCCACTCAATGAGGCCTGCGAATGGTCTGTGAGGGGTTCTTTGAGCGAACGGCGACGTGCAGCCAAAGAAGACTTCCCTTACAGACCACCAGGTCACGGCAGGGACGCGGGACCGGGAGCCGACGGGGAGGTGCCTTGTTCCCCGTCCTTGTCATCGGCCCAGGGATCCAGATAGATCCGGTGCCCGCTGTCGTCCGCACCATCATCCACCACGTCGCCGGGGCCCTCTGCCCAGGCCGCCGCGCCATCGAACCCACCTGCCGGGGCCGGCTCCCGGCGCAGCCACAGCCAGTTCACAACGCCCGCGGTGACCGCGGCGGCCACGCCCACCTCCAGCGTGGTCACCAGGGCCGTCTGCCAGCCCGACGGCCCCACCGCGGTGAGCCGCCCGCTGCCGAGCGGGCCGCCGGCGAAAGCAGCGAGCACACCTATCGCGCAGCCGGTCACCACCCCGCACCCGAACCCCCACAGCGGCGCGATCTCGATCGCCGGGGTCGGCGCGATCCGCACCGTCAGCAGACCCCCGAACGCGCCCGCCAGGTACGGCACGCTGAGCACCGCGACGGACGCCCACGGGGGGACGGCGGAATGCGCCCCTGATGGCAGCGCGGCCAGCATCGGCAGCATCGGCAAGGACCCGAGCGCGGACCCCGTCGGCGCCACCACCGTGCCAGTCCCGAAAGCGAACCCAGGGCCCAAGGCGAAGCAGACCGCCCAGACGATCGCGTTGGGCACGTAGCCGACCTGGATCAGCAGCAGCAGCACCGCCCCCACGGCACCTGGGGCGAGCGCGCTGTTCACCGCCCTGAAGCTGCCCAGGCTGGTTGCGAGCGAAGCACCCGCGAGTATCGCCCCCGCTCCGATGAGGACGGCCAGGGCGCCGACCGATCCCAGCAGCAGGCAGCGCGGCCGTGGCGGCAGCAGCCGCACCAGCCGCCCCCAGGGGGCGAGAGCGCGCGCGCCGCCGAGCCCGCCCGCCACCAGCGCCAGCAGGAACCCAGCCACCACGGCCTGCGGCAACGACGGGGCGGCCAGTGACGAACGGCTGGCCAGCGCGAGCGCACCAGCGAGCAGGGCGTAGGGCACGGCCAGGGCCAGGGCGGCGTAGCCGACCTCGGCGAGCCTGGACACCTTGCCCTTGCGTACCACCCAGCGGCCGGCGCGCCAGAGCAAGGCGCCGGGCAGCAGGACGAGGCCGAGCGGGAGCATGCCGATCCGCCCCGCGCCGTGCAGGGCAAAGCCGACATGGTGGCCGACCAGCCAGAGCGCCGCTGCGGTGCGCAGCACCCCGGGCAGGCCCAGGCCGGCATGCGGCGCCGCGATCCAGCCCGCGAGTACCAGCAGGGTGAGCACCACGAGCCCGCTGCCGGCGGCCGCGACGGCCGCGATCGCCCCGGTGATGACCAGGGGGCGCCCGCCCCCTGGTGACGACCAGGTGCCGCCGCTGCCACCGGTGCGTTCGGCAGGCAGGGCGGAAGCGGTCACAATGCCCAATCCTGGCCACCCGAAGCCCCAGCCAGGTGGAGGCGCGCCGTCCGGCCGGGGCGCCACCCCAGGCTGGGCGGGCGGAACCGGGCTGGGCGCTGCCGGGGTCTTAGCGGGCCAGCATCACCTCGCGGGCCAGGCGGGCGGTCTCGCTGGGTGTCCGGCCGACCCGGACCCCCACCTTCTCCAGCGCCTCTTTCTTGGCCTGGGCGGTGCCCGCGGACCCGGAGATGATCGCTCCCGCGTGGCCCATGGTCTTTCCCTCGGGTGCGGTGAAACCGGCCACGTAGGCGATCACCGGCTTGCTGACGTGCTCCTCGACATAGGCCGCGGCACGTTCCTCGGCGTCGCCGCCGATCTCCCCGATCATCACGATCGCGTCGGTCTCCTGATCTGCCTCGAAGGCCGCCAGGCAGTCGATGTGCGTCGTCCCGATCACCGGATCGCCGCCGATCCCGACGGCGGTGGAGAACCCGATGTCACGCAGTTCGTACATCATCTGGTACGTCAGCGTGCCGGACTTGGATACCAGCCCGAGCCGGCCCTCGGCGCTGATGTCGGCCGGGATGATCCCCGCGTTCGACTTGCCGGGCGAGGCGATCCCCGGGCAGTTCGGCCCGACGATCCGGGTGGTGTGCCCGAGGGCGCCCGCGTATACCCAGAACACGGCGGTGTCGTGCACCGGGATGCCCTCAGTGATCACGATGACGAGTGGCACCCGCGCGTCAATGGCCTCGATCACCGCTGCCTTCGTGCCAGCGGGCGGGACGAACACCACCGAGACATCGGCACCGGTGGCCGCCACCGTGTCGGCGACCGTGCCGAACACGGGCACGGCGGTGCCGCCGAGGTCGACCGTCTGGCCGGCCTTGCGCGGGTTGGTGCCGCCGACGACCTTGGTGCCGGCGCGCAGCATCCTGCGCCCGTGCTTGGTGCCCTCCGAGCCGGTGATGCCCTGGATCATGACCCGGCTCTCGCCGGTCAGGAAGATCGCCATTTCACGCTCCTGTCGCGGGCGCGCCGGCCCTGTGCGGCGTGTCAGCCTGCCCGGTAGCGGCAAGTTGCGCGGCGCGGCGCGCCGCGTCGTCCATGGTCGCGACCTGCTCGACCACGGCGAGGCCCGCCTCATCCAGGATGCGCCGTCCCTCGGCCGCGTTGTTACCGTCCAGGCGCACCACGATCGGGTGCCCCACCTGCTCGCCGCGAGCACCGAGCATCCCGATCGCCGAAACGATGCCGTTCGCGACCTCGTCGCATGAGGTGATGCCGCCGAACACGTTGACCAGGACGCTGCGGACCGATGCGTCGGACAGCACGATCTCCAGGCCGTTGGCCATCACCTCGGCGGAGGCGCCGCCGCCGATGTCGAGAAAGTTGGCCGGCTTGACCCCGCCGAACTCCTCGCCGGCCTGGGCCACCACGTCCAGGGTGGACATGACCAGCCCGGCCCCGTTGCCGATGATCCCCACCTGGCCGTCGAGCTTCACGTAGTTGAGGTGCTTGGCCTGGGCCCGAGCCTCCAGCGCGTCGGCAGCTTCCGGGTCGGCGAACCGGGCGTGCTCTTGCCGGAAGGCGGCGTTGTCGTCCAGGGTGACCTTGCCGTCCACGGCGAGCACATGATCCTGCTCGGTCAGCGCCAGGGGATTGACCTCGACCAGCGTGGCGTCCTCGTCGGCGAACACCGACCAGAGCCGCTCGGCGAGGACGGTGGCCTCGGCCGCTGCCTCCGGCGGCAAGCCGCCGGCCTCGATGATCTCGGCCGCCTTCGCTGAGTCCACCCCGGCCAGTGGATCGATCGGGATCCGGGCCACCGCGCCCGGGTTGGTGTGCGCGACCTCCTCGATCTCCACGCCGCCCTGCACCGAGCAGATGGCCACGAAAGACCGGGCGGACCGGTCGAGCAGGAACGACAGGTAGTACTCCTGCGCGATGTCGCTGGCCTGCGCGATGAGGACCTTGTGGACCGTGTGGCCCTTGATGTCCATGCCGAGGATCTGGCGGGCCTTCTCCTGCGCCTCTTGCGGCCCATTGGCCAGCTTGACGCCGCCCGCCTTCCCCCGGCCGCCCACCTTCACCTGGGCCTTCACGACGACCAGGGGGGCGCCACCGGCCGCGAAGCCCGCCGCGATGTCACGGGCCTCCTCGGGCGTAGCCGCGACTTGGCCGGGCTGCACCGCCACCCCGTACTCCGCGAATAGCTCCTTCGCCTGATACTCATACAGATCCACGTGCGTCCGTCCTCGGGTCCGGATGGATTCCGCAGGCAGCCTATCCGTGGGCGCCCGGGATGCTCGCCTCGGGCTCGCCGAGCGTCGAGCGGACCCACGCCACGATGTCGTGGGTGGACGCACCGGGGGTGAAGATCCTCGCCACGCCCATCGCCTCAAGTTCGGTGATGTCCGCCTCGGGGACGATGCCGCCACCGAACACCGTGATGTCCGTGGCGTCACGCTCTGCCAGCAGTTCCAGCACCCGGGTGAACTGGGTCATGTGCGCACCGGACAGGATCGACAGCCCGATCGCGTCGGCATCCTCCTGGATCGCGGCCGCGACTATCTGCTCCGGCGTCTGGTGCAGTCCCGTATAGATGACTTCGACCCCGGCGTCCCGCAGCGCCCTGGCCACGACCTTGGCACCCCGATCATGTCCATCAAGGCCCGGCTTGGCGATGACAACCCGGATGGCGCCCATGCCTGCCTCCTCCCGGAGCGGTTCTGGTCTTCTACGCAGGGTAGCGCCCGCCCGCGGCCCCACAGCTACAGCTTCTCGATAGGCGCATAACGCAGCACCAGGTGCTTGACCCCATAGTCCCCGCCGAAGTCGATCTTGGCTTCAGGATCGTCGCCCGAGCCCTCGACGGACAGCACCGTGCCCAGTCCGTAGGCGTCGTGCGTCACCTTGTCGCCTGGCGACAGCGACGGTACCCGCCGGTTGCCGGGTGAGCGGACCCCGGGCCGCTGCGCAAGGCGCTCCGCGGCCGGTGCCACCGCTGACGCCTCGTCCCGGCGCCATTCGATGAGGTGCTCGGGTATCTCGGTGAGGAACCTGGACCGCTTGTGGTACGCGGGCCTGCCCCACCAGGCTCGCGCTACGGCCCGGGTCAGGTACAGCCTGCGCTGCGCCCGGGTGATCCCGACGTAGGCCAGGCGGCGTTCCTCCTGGAGTTCCTTGTCGTCGTTAATCGACCGCTGGTGCGGGAAGACGTTCTCTTCCATCCCGGTCAGGAACACCACAGGGAACTCCAGGCCCTTGGCGGTATGCAGGGTCATCAGCGTCACCAGGCCGCCGTGCTCCTCCCCCTCCGGGATCTGATCGGCGTCCGCGACCAGGGAAACCTGCTCCAGGAAGTCCGCGAGGGTTCCGTCGGGCTGTGCTTGCCTGGGGGGGCGACCCCCCTGGAACCCCCCGCTTTGCGCGTCGAACTCCCTCGCCACCGAGACAAGCTCGTTGAGGTTCTCGATCCGGCTGGCGTCCTGCAAGTCGGTGGATTCCTGCAGTTCGGCGAGATAGCCCGAGCGGTCCAGCGCCGCCTCGGCCAGGTCGGCGACCGGCATCCCGGTCGCCGCCGCTTCCCGCAGCCCGCCGAGCAGGTCGTTGAACGACTCGATGGCGCGGACCGACCTGGTGGCCAGCGCGGGTGCGTCCCCGGGCCGCCGCAGCGCCTCCGCGAACGTCATCCGGTCCCGCGCCGCAAGCGCCGCCACGCTCGCCTCGGCGCGCTCGCCGATGCCGCGGCGGGGCACGTTGAGAACCCGCCGCAGTGACACCTCGTCGGCGGCGTTGGCGATCAGCCTCAGGTAGGCGAGCAGGTCACGTACCTCGCGGCGCTCATAGAAGCGGACACCGCCGACCACCCGGTACGGCATCCCGGCCCGGATGAAGACCTCCTCGAAAACCCGGGACTGAGCGTTGGTCCGGTAGAAGACCGCTACCTGCCCGGGCGTGGCCTCGCCCTCGTCGGCGAGCCGGTCCACCTCCTCGGCGACGAACGCCGCCTCGTCGTGCTCGCTGTCCGCCACGTACCCGGTGATCGGCGGCCCGTCGCCCTGATCGGACCAGAGGTTCTTCGGCATCCGGCCGGTGTTGCGGGATACGACGGCATTCGCCGCGGCCAGGATGTTCTGCGTGGAGCGGTAGTTCTGCTCCAGCTTGATCACCGTGGCGTCGGGGAAGTCCCTGGTGAACTCCTCGATGTTGCGGATCGTGGCGCCGCGGAAGGCGTAGATGGACTGGTCCGCGTCGCCGACCACGCAGAGTTCTCCCGGCGGGACCGGCTCGATGCCGGCCTGCGACTCGGCAGGAAGCGCGCCGGCGGTGCGGATCTGGCCAGCGGAGCTGTTTCCGTTAGGGAATGGTTGGGGTTTTCCGTGCCCGACCAGCTCTCTGACCAGCATGTACTGCGCGTGATTGGTGTCCTGGTACTCATCTACGAGCACGTGCCGGAACCGGCGCCGGTACTCCTGCGCGACCTCGGGGAACGCCTGCAGCAGGCAGACCGTGACC
>DASWFT010000673.1:0-7326 GCA_036394075.1 Streptosporangiaceae bacterium | reverse complement strand
CGGCGCGACCGGAGCATATTGAGGGACACCCGCGCGACGACTGTCGTCAGCCAGCCGCCGAGATTCTCCACCTCGCTGGTATCCGCGCCAGTCAGCCGCAGCCAGGTGTCCTGGACCGCATCGTCGGCGTCGGTCATCGAGCCGAGCAGCCGGTAGGCCACCGCCCGCAGGTGATCGCGGTGCTCCTCGAAGGCAGCTGCCAGCCAGTCGCTGTCGGCCATCTGTCACGTTCCCTCGTTGCCGGGTGTCACCACACTGACACCCTGTCCCCCGCGGACGTGACATGCGGGGCGCACGGCATGCACTAAGCGAGGAAGGTGAGCAATGGCACGCATCCTGGTCACTGGCGGCACGGGCACGCTCGGGCGTCTCGTCGTCCCGCCCCTGCGGGACGCCGACGGCAAGGTACGGGTGCTCAGCCGACGCACCCACGAGGCGGCGGATGGTATCGAGTACGTGACCGGCGACCTGGCCACGGGCGAGGGGGTCGGCGCTGCGGTTGAGGGGGCCGAGATCATCGTGCACTGCGCGGGCAGCGCCAAGGGCGATGAAGAAAAGGCCAGGAACCTGGTACAGGCAGCAGCCCGGGACGGGACGCCGCACCTGGTGTATATCTCGGTCGTCGGCGCCGACCGGATTCCGGTCGTCAGCGGCGTCGACCGCGCCATGTTCGGCTACTTCGCGGCCAAGCTGGCCGCAGAGCGGGTGGTGGCCGATTCCGGCGTGCCGTGGACGACGCTGCGCGCCACCCAGTTCCATGACCTGTGCCTGACGACAGCACGGCAGATGGTCAGGCTGCCGGTGATACCAGTCCCGGCCGGAATCCGGTTCCAGCCGGTCGACGCCGGCGAGGTGGCCGGCCGGCTGGTAGAGCTCGCCCTCGGCAAGCCGGCCGGCCTGGTACCCGACATGGCCGGGCCGCGCGTCTACGGCATGGCCGATCTGCTCCGCGGATACCTGCGGGCTCGCGGCAAGCACCGGATGATGGTGCCAGTCCGGCTGCCCGGAAAGGCGGCCCGCGCGCTTCGGGCCGGCGCGAATCTGGCTCCCGAACGAGCAGTAGGCCACCGGACCTGGGAAGACTTCCTGGCCGAGCAGGTCCCTAACGAAGCCTGAACGGCGGTACCCCTGACATCGCACCGGTCACGGGCCGGGCGGGGGCGCGACGAACCGCCCGGCACCACCTCGCAGGGTGCCTGGGTCCGTGACCGGCGGACCCGACCCTTGGTTACGGATGGCAATCACATGAATACATTACGTTCTGGATGGGTAGGGTCTCGTCCAGCGGCAACGGGGACAGGACACGACACGGCGGGCAGACTCTGCGGGGGTGCAGCAGGCCGCGCGGCTGCGGTGAGCGTTGCCATCGCGGCCGTCATTGGGATAACGATCTGGTGCTATGACCCGCAACCGGCGCGGCGACGATCGCCGCGTCCGGCAAGGAGCGTGACGGTGATCTCCTCCCAGCCTCCTTCGGCAGCAGAGCCTGATGAGCGAGTACCAGCCTGTGCCCTCGCACGCTATTCCCAGCCAGTTCAAGGCGGCGCGGGGCCGGTGCGGCGGGCGACTGGCCCGGTCCGGCGAACGCAGGGTGCATTGCTCGCGACTGGGAGGAACTTGTGAAGATCTTGATCGCGGAGGACTCATCTACGGTACGGCGCCTAGTGGCCGGCCGTCTGGCCGCCGACGGCTACCAGGTTATCGAGGCGGCCGACGGTGAAGAGGCACTGAAGCTGGCCCGGAGTGAGCGACCTGATCTGATCGTCCTGGACAAAGTGATGCCGAAGTATGACGGCTTCGAGGTCGTGCGCGCGTTGCGAGAAGATCCGCAGACCCAAGTTATCCCGATCGTGATGCTGACCGAGCGGACGAGCGAAGATGACGTGCTCAGCGGGCTGAGCCTCGGGGTGGAGGAATACATGCCCAAGCCGTTCAGCCCGCGCGAGCTGTCCGCCCGGGTCCAGCGCGTCCTGATGCGAGCTGGGCATGCTCCAAGCCCTCACTGACGTCGTTACCGGCCTCACAGGCTTGGTTGTCCTGCTGGTGCTCCTACTGATCGTCATCCGGGCGGCAGCCCTCCAGCGCAGCAGGCGCGTGCGCCGGTTCCGCCCGGCCGCGGAGGCGTCGCTCGGGACGTACCTGGCCGGTTCGGGAGGCGCGCCGGCTATGGCCGGGCGGGGCGAGCGGGCGCTGTTCCTGGCGGTCGCCCAGGAGGCGCTCGCGGACCTGCGGGGCGACGAGCGTGACCGGCTGGTGGACCTGCTGCTCCAGCTCGGCTTCATGCAGGACGCCGTGATCGGCCTCAAGGGCCGCCGCGCGGTGACGCGGCGCAGGGCAGCCGAGACGCTGGCTGCCCTGGCCACCCCGCTGGCGGTGCCCGTGGTCGCGGCTGCCCTGGCCGACCGCGACGTGCTGGTGCGCACCACATGTGCCTGCACTCTGGCAGTGACCGGCGGCGAGGACGCAGTTTCCGCCATCGTCGCCGTGGCGCGGCAAGACGCGCTCGCCGCGCCAGGAGCCGCCGCCAGCGTCGTGCTTGCGCTGGCGGAGCGGTGGCCCGAGGCACTCGCACCGCTGCTCGTCCCCGGCGCGCAGGCCAGCATCAAGCGGATCGCCGTCACCATTGCCGCCGAGCTCCGGCTGACCCAACTGGCCGGACAGCTTCAGGCCTGCCTGGAGGACACCGACGACCTCGCGGCCATTTCTGCCCGTGGCCTGGGCCGGATTGGCGAGTTCAGTGCCCTGGCCGCGCTGGTCCGGCTGGCTGGGGACAGCGACCGTTCTCCCAGGGCGCGGGCGGCGGCCGCCGGTGCGCTCGGCGCCATCGGCGATCCGTCAAACCTGGCTGTGCTGGAACGGCTGCTGGTGGCGCCGGACTGGTCGCTGCAGGCCGCTGCGGCGGGGGCACTGGCGCACCTGGGCGGTCCCGGATCCGCCGCGCTGCGCCGCGCGGCCATGTCGGGCCACCAGGAAGCCGCCGCGCTGGCCGGAGCGGCGCTGGACCCGTGATCGTCTATACCTGGTTCGTCTGCGGCTTCTTCGTGGCCTTCATCGCCGTCAACGCGATGCTGCTGGTGCTCGCGGCCGTCGAGTTGCACAGGTACGCGGCCCGGTCGAACTCTAGCGCGGTGCGGCGCACCCTCCGGTCTCCGCTCGCCCCCCCGATCGCCGTCCTGGTCCCCGCCTACAACGAGGCGTCGGGTATCGCAGACAGCGTGCGTTCCCTGCTGGCCCTCGATTACCCGCGGCTTGAGGTGGTGGTTATCAACGACGGCTCGACCGATGAAACCCTGCAGCGCCTCACCGAGGTCTTCGATCTCCGGCCGGTCCGGCGGCCTACCCCACCGTTCCTTCCGCACCGCCACGTGCGCGGCGTGTACGCGCCGCGAAGCCGGTTGCGGCTACTCGTGATCGACAAGGAAAACGGCGGCAAGGCCGACTCGCTCAACGCGGGCATCAACTTCTCCAGCTACTCGCTCGTCTGCTCAGTGGACGCCGACTCCATCCTGGAGCAGGACGCACTGGCCAAGGCGGCGATGCCGTTCGTCGAAGACCCTGAGCGAACGGTCGCCACGGGGGGATGGTGCGGATCGCTAATGGATGCCGGATCGACCACGGACGGGTAATCGACGCTCACCTTCCCCAGTCCAGGTTCGCGATGTTCCAGGTCATCGAGTACCTGCGGGCGTTCTTCGGCACACGAACAGGGTGGAGCGCGCTCAACGGTCTGCTGATCGTGTCCGGGGCGTTCGGCCTCTTCCGGCGGGATGCCGTGATCGCCGTGGGCGGATACCGGACCGACACGGTGGGGGAGGACATGGAACTCGTGGTGCGACTGCACCGCACCTGCCGTGATGCCCGTCGCCCCTACCGGATTGTCTATGTGGCCGATCCGGTCTGCTGGACCGAGGCACCCGAAAACGCACGCACCCTGCGTCGGCAGCGGCGCCGCTGGCAGCGCGGCTCCCTGGAAACGCTGCTGTTCCACCGCAGGATGCTGCTGAATCCGCGGTACCGGGCAGTCGGGCTGATCGCCTTGCCGTCGCTCCTGCTGTTCGAGGTAATCGGCCCGATTCTGGAGCTATCCGGATACGTGGTCACCGTGGCCGGCCTGATGCTCGGCTTTCTCGCGCCAGCAGCTTTCCTGCTCTTTCTCGCGCTGGCCATTCTCTACGGCCTGATCCTGACCCTGGGAGCGGCGGTATTGGAAGACTCCACCGCCAACCGGCACCCAGCCTGGTCCCATCTCCGCCGGATTTTGCTGTACGCGGTCGGCGAGAGCTTCGGGTACCGCCAGCTGGGACACCTGTGGCGCACCGAGGGCCTCTGGCAACTAGTGCGCAAGTCCGAATGGGGAGCCATGGAGCGGAAGGGCCTGTCCCGCGCCGATGCTCCTTGATACACATCCCCCGAGAACGCCCGGCCGCCGTTCGGCGCACGACGAAAACTGTCAGGACCTCCCGCTGACCGCCGCAAAGGCGCTGCGGATCACCGCGGCGCCCACCTTGATCCTTTCCTGGTAGCGGACGCGCTGCCAATTATCCCAGCGCACGGTTCCCGTATTCTGGACGGACCCGCCGTCGCTGGATATGGTGATGCCAATTCCCGGGATCGTGACACTTGAGGCTCGGAACCCGCCCTGCGGAATGAGCGCCTGGTGCGAGGACGGATCGCTCATCCCGGCCATCGCCCAAGGGATCCGCAGGTCCAGTGTGGCGCCGTCGAGGTGCCAGAGCGCGAGACTGTCGTAGCTGGACTGGCCCGGAGTCCAGTAACCGTAGCGAAGAAGGCCGACGTTGCTGAATTCCATAGCCGTATGCCGATGGGTCACCGGTAGCCACCAGGGCTTATCCATCACCAGTTCCAGTTGCCGCCAGCCGTCCCGTGCGGCGGGGCGGGAGGTGACCGGAATCGGGGCATAGTCGGTCCACTCGAAGATGAACGCGCCCGCCATCCCGAGGTTGGGCATCTCGCGCAGCATCTGCGCGTCCATCCGCATGGCTTGTTTCTCGGTGTGATCACCCTGGCCCCGGCCCAGCGTTCCGGGGTGGGCCGAGCCGAGCGAGGAGGGCACGCCGAATTCGGAGATCATTACGGGCATCACCCGTTGGTGGTGATGCTGCAACGCGCGCACATAGGCAGCGTACGGATCGTGGTGGCCGTCGAAGACGCGGAGTGCTGCAGGCTCGGCTGGTACTGCAGGAAATCTGGATAGTAGGGGTAGACGTGGTAGCTGGCGAACGTGCCGCCGGGCCAGCTCGCCGTGGGCAGCACATGGTTGGCGTCCACCCCGACGAGGTCTTCATGCGGGTTGGGCTCGTTTGGATGGCGCAGCGGATCCGTGGTCGGCCAGTTAGCGAATGCGATGGGCACGGTCCATCCGGTCGCTGCCACGGCTGAGGCCATGTCGTTCATGCGGGCGGCGAGCCAGCGTTCCGTCGCGGTCGCGTTCGGCGTGCTGTGGAAGTAACGGCCGTGCACCGCGGGCGAGTGCGGGTTGCGGCGACCGGTACCGACAAGCCAGGAAAATCGCCAGCCGCCAACTCGGAACGACAGTGCTGCTCGCCCTGTCGTGTCCACAGCGGCACCGTCGGATGAGCCTCGTGGACAAACAGGTGCCCCGTCGGTCGTAGCAGGCGAGCCGCGTCCCTGGCCCTGGCCCAGGCAGCCAGGTCTCGCATCCAGATCAACGCGCCCTTGCCTGCGTACACGAGGTCAGCGCATTCGCCGCGCAGCGGGACACCCGGCACCTCAGCCACCACGTATCGGCAGGCCGCCGCCAGCTCCTTCGCTCTGCGCTGCGCCGCGGTGGCCGCCACCTCGCTGAAATCGACGCCGACCACGGAGCGGGCGCCGATAGCGGCTAGGCCGATGTCGTCGAGACCGTGGCCGCTTTGCAGATGCAGGTCACGGATCAGGAAGGCGCGGCAGGCCAACCCGCAGCGCCACCCTTTGGATGATTGTCAGGGCCGGTAAATGTCGGCACGATGGTCGATCCGGAGAACAACGACGCGCTGCTTCTCATCGTCGATCTCATAGAGCACCCGGTAAGAACCGCGCCGGGCAGACCAGATCCCGGCCAGTTCACGGCGCAACGGTTTCCCCACCCGGCGTGGCGCGGCCAGCAGGGCCCCGGTGAGAAGCTCCGCGATCGCGGCGGCGACCCGCTCTGGCAACCGATCCAGGGCACGCTGCGCGGGGGGCGTTACCAGCAGGCCATAGTCAGGCACCGCGGCTCAGGTACCGGCGCCGAACCTCGGCGAGATCCAAGCCCTCCCCTCGCGCTGCCGCCTCCCTCGCCTCAGCTATCTCGCGAACAGCATCGGGGTTGGACAAGATGTCCAGCGTGTCCTCCAGGGCATCGAGGTCGTCTGCGGCGATCACGACAGCCTCACGGTGCCCGTGGCGAGTGATATTGACTCGCTCATGTGAGGCGACCACACGGTCGACCACCTCAGACAGGTGCGCCTTTATCTTGGCCAGCGGCATCGTCTCACTCATGACTATAAGTATGACCACTTTTCTGTCGTCGGTCAACCCGCCGTGACTCCTCCGCACTCGCCAGCAGACCCAGGAATCGGGGCTCAGTGAGTGAGCTACCGCTCGTCTGTGCAATGTTGATGACATACACTAAAGACATACATCATCAACAACGCGAGGCGGCTGATGGCGCTGACCCAGATCGACATTGACGAAGACGCTCTCGCCGAGGCCATGCGGCTGTCCGGGGCGAAGACGAAGAAGGAAACGGTCAACGTTGCGCTGCGGGAGTTCGCCGCCCGGCACCGCCGGATCGCGGCCCTGGAACACTATGCGACGCTGGCGGTAGGGTGGGATTTCGATGGGTGGGAGCACCGCCGGGCGGCTGAGAAAGACCCTCCGGTGTGATTCGCTACCTGCTCGACTCGTCTGCCCTGTGGCGGATCCTGCGGGACCCCGCGCTGCGGGCGGCCTGGGCAGAGGTCGTCTCCGCGGGCGCGATCGGTTCCTGTCACCCCCAGCGCGTCGAGTTCCGCCGCTCGGCCCGCACCATTGACGAGTACGAGCAGATGTCGGGAATGTTCGAAGCGCTGTACCCGGATGCGGCGGTCCCCAAGGGAGCGTGGCGGTGGATAGAGTCCGCACAATACCGCCTACTACGGCAGGGAGCGCACCGGGCATTGTCGGCCGTGGACCTGATGATCTGCGCCACCGCAGCCCAGCACGACCTGGTGGTGCTCCACGACGACAAGGACTTCGCGACCGCCGCCCGATGCCTCCCGGATGTGCGAGAACGCACCATCTACGATGTACCGCAAGTCGGCTGACGCCGCGCCAACTTAGGGC
>DASWFT010000672.1:0-2952 GCA_036394075.1 Streptosporangiaceae bacterium | reverse complement strand
CAACGCTACAGCCAGTAAACGTCGCCCCCTAGCGCCACCCTGGCCTTTGTGCCCTAGGGGTGCCTTTCTGGTCTCTTGCTGTACTTTCCCGTCACGCCTAGCTCCGCTTGGGCGGTGTCCGAGGCCTGTCCGGCTCTATCTAAGGAACCCTCCTAGCCTATGCCTAGCCTGCCTGGCTCCACCTGATCCTTGACGTGTAAAGCATCAAGCGGGACAGCACACTTCGGGTGCCCGGGTGCCCGGTACTACAGTCCGGGTTTCCTTCTCCGGGGACAGCCGCTCGGTGCGGGATTTTGCTGGCTATGCTGCGGCGGCCCGGAGCTGTGCCTGGTAGTGGTGCCATCGGGCGCGTGCCTGGTGGCGTCGTCGCCAGATGCTCCAGGTGTAGCGGAAGGTCTCGTGCGCGGATGCCGTGAGCAGCCGGCGCGCTTCGGGTACGGTCACCCGGATCAGGCCCATGTCCTGGGGAGGCTGCTCGTCGGAACGGGCGGGCAGCTTGCCGGTGTCGCGCCAGTGTTCCGGCTGGCCGGTGGTGCCGGCGCCGGCGCCCGGATCGGCGGCGGCCCAGGGCGCGGGGGTGCCGGGTGGCCGGGCGGTCGCGACGGCGAGCAGCGCGAGGGCGCACATGGACAGCACGGTGTGGCGGTGGAAGGACGGCCAGAGGCGGAGCTGATGCTGGTCAAGTCCGGTCTGCCCTTTTCCCTGCTGGAAGCACTCCTCCGCCGGCCACCTCTTGCCGGCGACCTTGATCAGGATGGACAGGGACACCAGGGCGGGCGCGTGGCAGTAGAAGAACGCCAGGTCGGCGGGGTCGGAGATCTTGCGGCGGACCAGCAGCCAGTGGCGCGGCGAACTGGTGGCGACCAGCGCCCACTCATAATCGCGGTGACCCTTGCAGCCCGGCCCGCACGAGCGGGTCTCCCAGCACCGGGCGGGCACCAGCCTGGCCAGGGCCGCGGCCGTCTTGCGGCCCGCGGGGGTGGTGACCGTGAAGTTCACCGGGACCGCGAGCACGTATCCTTTCCCGGCGTCCTCGCAGGCCGCCCGCAGCTTTGAGCTGCGGCCGTACACCTCGTCGCCGGCGAGCCAGCTGAACTGGACTCCCCTGGTGACCGCCTCGGTGACCATCGCGGTGCCCTGCTCGGTCTTCGTCGCGAACACCGTGCCCTCGGGGACCTGCGCGCGCTCGCGCCGCCGGCGGTCAGCGCACCAGGGTTTCGGCAGGTAGAGCCGGAAATTGAACAGCGTGTGCGCGCGGGCGGTGACGTACGCGCAGAACACCACGGTCTGGCAGTTCTCGATCTGGCCGGTGATGCCGGCGTGCTGCCGGGCGACGCCGGCGCTCATCCGGCCTTTCTTCAGCTCCGCGGTCTCGTCCAGCACCAGGATCGCGTCAGGGTCGGCCAGGTGCGCGAGGATGAACCGCTGCAGCCGTTCCAGCACCGCCCGCCAGTCCCAGGCGTACTCGGCCAGCAGCGCCTGCATCCGCCGCGGCGTGGCGTGCCCGGCCTGCTCGCCCAGCTGCCAGCACGACTTGCGGTCGCCGGCCACCGCCAGCAGCGCCGCCACGTACGCCACCGCCACCGCAGCCGACCTGGCCTGGGAGAACGCCGGGCCGATCAGCCCGGACAGCTCGGCCAGCAGCTTCCGCAGCCAGGCCCGGTCTCCTACCATGACCGGGACGGCCACCTCATACCGATCTTGTTTCTTCACAAATCCAAGATCTTGAGGTGGCCGTCCGCGCGCGGCAACGCGACACGCCGGTCACATCATGATCATCCAGGCGCTACATCGCAAACCCGGACTGTAGTACAGGAATCGATGATGCTGATAGTTCGCCCACCAGCCTGCATATACCATCCGGCCCCAGATGTCGCTAGGAATGGCTGTCGCATTCCAGCTCTGCAATAGCCCGTTCGCAAGCAGGCGAGCATAAATTATATAGGAGATAAGTGCGCTGAACGTGAGGAATAGTACGGACAGGGGCCAGTTGCCGACGAGACGGAACGCCTTGTTGGCCGTTTCTACGCGGTTGTTAAGATCGCTGACTGGTACCTCATGCCCCCGCAGCTCAGGCGGGCGAGCCAGGTAGTTTTCCTTGCTCATTCCCACGACACCTTGTATGGCTTCTACCTGCTCGGCACAGAAAATAGGAGTAAGCAGCGCCACCAGGATAAATACGATCGCCACCGGATCCTGCGATAGCGGCATTTCGACAGAACTGACCCGCTTCGGCGCATTGAAAATTACCGGCAGCGCGGACGGCGCCGCATGCGCAGTCAAGGCGTCCTGCGATATCGCCACAACGAGAATCGCTGCTAAACAGACGAAGCCGATGGCCAGGAATCCTACTTTCGGCGTAATTGCTTTCATTACGTGCGGCGATTCGCCGCGGGGTGATCCGCGCCCGAAGAGGCGCCCGATCAGTTGTGGCTCCAGGGGATCTAGGTTCATCTTGGATTACCTGGCTTCCGCTAGCACCTGGGCGAGGTCAATAGATCGATCCTCGAATCTCGTCAGCGCACCGGTGAGATACATGTACCAAGCCCGGACTCGTTCCTCGCCCTCCAGCTGTATGCAAGCCTCCCAGGCACGAGTTAAATTACCTATCCATTCACGAATAGTGGAGGCGTAGCTCTGGCCAAATGTTTCAATCGAGATGATCCGGAACCTGGCCGCTTCGAGATCTTGGACTTGTTTCGAAAGAGAGATGAGCTGGCCGTTGGGAAATATGTATCTGTCGACAAAGGCGTTATGCCTGATATTATGATGCTTCGCCCTGGGCCAGACTATAGCCTGGTTCAGGTAGCGGGTGCCCTGCGGTAGCGACTCTCGGATCAGCCGAAAGAAAGTCGGCGAATTATGTTCTCCGACGTGCTCATACATCCCGATGCTAGCTGCGGCTGTCAGGTCTCGCACCGGCAGGAACCGCCGGTAATCACCGTAGAGGAA
>DASWFT010000671.1:0-1749 GCA_036394075.1 Streptosporangiaceae bacterium | reverse complement strand
GTCGATCTTGGTCTTGAATCCGCCGCCCGGGGGCGGGGTCGTCGGCCCTCCCCGCCGCTGGCCGCGGCGGAACAGCAGCCCGGCGTTCTCCGGCCGGCCCAGGTCCATGTTCTCGCACAGCAGCGCCTCGAAGAACGCGCGGGCGTGGACGTCATGGTCGAAGACCAGGGTGCGGGAGGTTTCGATCTGCCGCATCGACAGCTCCCACCAGTACCCGGCGTCCCGGTCGGCGCCGGTGAGCGGCAGCGGGATCCGGGCCATCCACCGCTCGAACCACACCTGCACGGTGCCGGGGCCGAACCGGTCGCAGATGGCCTGCAGCCCGGCCGGATCCTCGCAGGAGGCGAACCCGTTAGACAGCGCGGTGAAGCCGATCCCGGCGGCCAGCGCCTGCCGCTTGGCCCACTCGTGCCCGTTCACCCATACCTTGACCGGATACGGGAAGTAGGTGCAGATCTTGATGAACCCGCCGCCCATCTTGGCGTCCCAGATGTAGACGTAGAACACCGACACCCGCCGCTGCTCCTTGGTGAAGGAGAACTGCGGGCACAGGCCCGGATCGGTGTCCCGTTTGCGCGCGGTCCACACCAGCTGGAACTCCTGGGCACACCCGAGGGCCACCACCTGCGAGCGCCCCGTGGCGGCGGCGGCTTCCAGGTACGGGGCCATCACGTCGGCCTTGCGCTCCCCGGCCCTGAACCGGATCACCGGGACGCCGTTGGCCTGCGCCCAGTCCTTGATGTCCTTCCGGAACTTCTCCCCGATCGGCTCGAACAGCGCCGGGGACACGATCGGCTTGCCCCGGTGATCGTGGAAGAAGTAGACCACCCCGCCCGGGGTCTGCAACTTGGCCACATAGCCGTTGAGATACACCCGGTCCAGGCAAGAGATGTCCAGCGTGACATGCCCGGCCACCATGTCCGCGGCAGTCACCACCGCCCGCCCGGCCGCAGCCGGTTCATGACGTTCCATCGTGATCACCCTCAGTGCGTGCCTCTACGGTCTGAGGATGAACCCCCGGTCAGCTACGCGCGGCCGGAACCACGAAACTGGGCGGTCCGAGGCGAAGCCTCTCTGGGAGCCCGCTGAAAAAGCCAGTTTCCGATCAAGAAGCAAGCCGTTGACCTGCGGCTTTGTCGCGTCGAGAAGCGGTAAATGGGCCTTTTTCATCACGCTCCTAGCCGGAGTTTCCGATGATCTTGGCGTCGGCTGATTGTTTCCGCTGGTCGGATGGGCTGCGGATGCCGGTTTGGGCGTATGACCTAACTGCGGGGCACCCACTGGGCTAGCCCGAAGATCTCGTGCAGTTTCTTCTGGTCGCCGGCCAGCTCGGTGGTCATGCGCCGGGCTTTGGGCCTTCCTCCGGTGGAGGGGTAGACCAGGACGGTCTCGCCGATGCCGGTGAGCTGGGCCAGGAGTTGGCGGACGGACAGGGGCAGCCCGGCCTGGGCGGCCTTACGGCGCATGAGGTGGGCGATCTGCAGGGCCAGGACGCAGGTGAAGACGTGGACGCGGATGTTATGGTCGGTCCAGTGGTGCATCGGGCTGAAGGACACCACGTGCGGGTCTTTGAGCTGCCGGAAGGAGAATTCGGCCTCGGACTGGGACCGGTACCCGGCGATGACGTCGGCGGCGGGCCAGTTGTCGTGGCTGGTGATCAGGACGTGCTTGCCGAAGATTTCCTGTTCCAGGGCGGCGCGGGCGGCCGGGTCAACGGCCCAGGCCAGGCGCAGGTCCTTGGGCTGGTCG
>DASWFT010000670.1:0-26060 GCA_036394075.1 Streptosporangiaceae bacterium | reverse complement strand
GTTAGGCTGTGGGTCGGCGATCGCGCGGGGGAATCACCTCGACTGGTGAGCCGCAGATGGCCAGCCACTATTACCCTATTGGCGACCGCTTGGCGATCCGCGCATAACACAAAACGCATTCCGGAACCGCTCGGGTGGATTCCGCGAATCGGCGTCTCAGCGATCAAGCGGCGTGACGCGCGTCCTTACGGCAGCAGTAACTCACACGCTTACGTGTCGCTTAAGGGTGTGCCCTTAGCCGTCCTGCTGCTCAGGCCGCCGCTAACCCGGGGAAGTTTCCCGGGCTATGTTCGAGTCGTGCTACGGCTCCTCGCCCCCATCATCCTGAGGACAACGGTCAGGATGACGAGAATGACCCCGACCAGGAGCAGGAGATCGCCGACCTTGTGGATGTTGAATCCAGAACTATGCACGGAGACAGCGAATCTCAGGATGGCTCCGACGACCACAAGAACGATCCCCAGCAACGTCAGGCCGATGCCTGAATTCCTATTCATGGGGGCCGAGTGTAGGCGAACCCGGTCAAACGCTCCAGGCGGCGCGCCGCGAACATCCGGTGTCGGCCGCGGGATGCGTGATGATCATCAAGTGCCGGCGACCGTATGTTCGGCGAGTCTGCCCAGGCACTGCTCGGCCTCGGTCATGATCCGGCCGAACAGTTCCGCGCAGGACGGCAGGTCGTCGATCAGCCCGGCCACCTGGCCGGCCGACATGAGGCCGAGATCGGGCCGGCCGTCCACCATCGCCGCCCGCAGCAGCATGGGAGTGTTCGCCGCCATCAGCACCTGGCCCCAGGTCAGGTCCGTGCCGCGGCGCATCGCCCAGCCCTGGCGGATCAGTTCCGGCCAGGTCAGCCCCGACACCCCGCGGAACGCCGCCGCGTTTCGGGCCGACCGCACCAGCCCGGTCACCCGGCCGGCCCGGTCCAGCCGCTCCACCAGCGGCGTGCGCAGCACCCGGTGGGGCACGCCGTCGACCCGGGTCGTGACCACCGTGCCGGTGACATCGCTTGCGAGGTAGGCCTGCTTGACCGCGTCGGCCACCGGGCTGTCGCTGGTCAGCAGGAACCGGGTGCCCATCGCGATCCCGGCCGCGCCGTACGCGAGCGCGGCGACCAGCCCCCGGCCGTCGAAGAACCCGCCTGCCGCGATCACCGGGATGTCGACCGCGTCAACGACCTGGGGGATCAGCAGGCTGGTCGGCACCGAGCCGGTGTGCCCGCCGCCCTCTCCACCAGTCGCGATCACGGCGTCGATGCCCCATGCCGCTACCTTCTCCGCGTGCCGCCGGGCGCCGACCGAGGCGATGGTGATCACCCCGGCGTCCCGCAGCCTGCTGATCAGCTCCGGCCTCGGGGCGAGCGCGAACGAGGCGACCGGCACCTGCTCGGCGATGATCAGCCCGATCCGTTCAGCGGCATCCGGGGCGTCGGCGCGCAGGTTTACCCCGAACGGACCGGTGGTCCGCTCCTTCACTTCTTTTACGGCCGAACGAAGCTCATCGGTGCTCATCGTCGCCGACGCGATGACGCCGAGCCCGCCGGCCTCGGATGTGGCCGCCGCCAGCCGGGCGCCAGCCACATAGCCCATCCCGGCTTGGATGATCGGGCAGGAGATGCCGAGCAGGCCGGTCAGCCGCGTGTGGATCATCCCGCCTCCGGCTGATGCAACGGTGGCCGCAACGAGCCCAAATCCGCACCGGGCTCGTCAGGACGACACCTGATCCGCTCCGGGCTCGCTGGCCTGCGGCGGCCGGCCACTAGGCCAGCTCCTGCTCGCGCAGCCCGTTGGGATCCAGTGGGCCGCGGATCAGCGCCAGCTCCTCGGGCGTCGGCGGCCGGGTCTCCGGAACCTCTTCCGGAACGACCAGCGGGAAGCCGGTGCCGACGACGACATCGGGCACCGAGGTCCCCGGATGGACCGAGCGCAGCCGCATGGTGTGCTCCGGGGTCTGGAAGTCCAGGACGGCCAGGTTGGTGACGACAACGCGCAGCTCATGGAATTGGGCCCCGTGCCCATCGATGCTGCGCCCATCGATGCCGTGCCCATCGATGCCGTGCCCATCGACGCGGGCCGCCCGGTCGTAGCCGATGCCGCAGACCATGTCGACCCGCTCGACGAAGACGCGGCGCGAATGCCGGGGCACCCAGTAACTGGTCGGGTGGTTGATGGTGTTGCCGGGCGCGCCGCGCACGCCGAGTAGCTGAGCCCGGGGCCTGGCCCAGTCGCCGATGCAGGAGATGTTCTGGTTGCCATACCGGTCGATCTGCGCGGCCCCCATCATGACGTGCCGGCGGCCGGCCGCCACCATCGTGAAGACCGAACGGTACGGCAGCCAGCCCTCCACCGTGTCGTCAGACGCGGGGTTGCCGGGGTCAGCTGGGTCGCCAGGGTCAGCCGACGCGAGCAGGTAGGCCTCTCCGTCGGAGAGCAGCAGGTCCGGCGCGAAGGTGAGCCGCGCAAGCCGGGCGCCCAGAGTGGGGATCAGCCCCATCGGGCTGGCCAGGATGGCGCCGTCGCCGCGCCAGGCTTCGGCGCACGCCACCACGCAGACCTCAGCCAGGCTCGGGCTGCTCATGCTCTGCTTCCCGCTCGCCGCCGGGGCGCTTTGAGGCGCCGCCTTCCCTCGTCGCTCGTTCCTCGCTCCTCAGTCCAGGCAGCACTGCGCCCCGGCGGCGCGCTCATGCTGGGGCCGCCTGGCTCTCGGTGAACCGCTGGACGGCCTGCTGGTAGGTGGCCTCGTCGCCGGCCAGGTACTCGGCCGTGAACCGTGACCAGGCGTCCGGGTCGGCGGCCGCCGCCGCATAGTGCGCCTGGAACGCCTCATCGCGGCCGTAGTCCGGCACGCAGCTGGTGAAGTGCGCGCCGCGAGGGGCCTCGATCACGCCGTCCACCATGGCGCGGTTGATCAGCAGGCTCTGCGGCGGCCCGGACTCCAGCAAGCTCGCGGTCGACGCGATGCGCTCGCAGGACACGAAGGCGCGCGCCGCGGCGAGGCAGAACAGGTCATCGAAGTACGGGTCGGGGCCCAGGTACTGCCCGTTGCCCCGCTCATCCGCCCGGTTGACATGGACAAGGGCCGCGTCAAGCCGCAGAGCTGGCATCGCGACCAGCTCCTCGCCGTGGGCGTACGGGGAGCGCACCGTGAGGAGCTCCGGGTTAACCCGCGGCACGTCGGAGCCCAGGCCCGCCCGGATCGGCAGGAACGGCAGCCGGTGGGCGGCGGCGAGCAGGCCCCAGTGCAGCATGCCCTCGTCCAGCTCGGTGAGCTCGATCGTCCCGCTCTGGCGGGCCAGACGGAAATGTGGCTCGAGGGCGATCGTGTCGAGCGAGACGAAACCGCAGACCACCCGGCGGACCCGGCCGCCGGAAACCAGCAGCCCGACGTCGGGGCCCCCGTAGGAGACGATCGTCAGGTCGGTCAGGCCGGATCGCAGGATGGCGCGCACCAGCGCCATCGGCTTGCGACGGGATCCCCAGCCACCGATCCCGATCGTCATGCCCGAGCGGAGCTGGCCGATGACGTCGTCCGGGCTCATCACCTTGCCGGTCAGATTCGCCCCGCTGGTCACGCTCGCCCCGCTGGTCACGCCCGCGTTGCCGGTCACGGCCACCGTCAATGCCCGTCTACGAACGCCTGGCGGGCCTCATCCGAGACGCCGGTCAGGTTGAGCTCGAAGGTGAACCCCTGCTCGTACCGGTAGGAGCGCTTGACATCGACGGGGTCGATGCCGTTCAGCGATTGCTTGGCCAGCCGGATGACCGCGGGGTCCTTCGCGGCGATCTCGGCGCCGACTCCAAGCGCGGCGGCCCGCAGGTCCTCTAGCGGCACGACATCGAGCACGGTGCCGAAGCTCAGCAGCTGCTGTGCCGTAATGGTGCGGCAGGTGTAGACCATGGCGCGCATCAGCTGCTGCGGCACCAGCCGGGACAGGTGAGTCGCCGCGCCGAGGGCGCCCCGGTCGACCTCGGGCAGGCCGAAGGTCGCATCCTGCGCTGCGATGATGATGTCGGCGTTGCCGGCCAGGCCGACGCCACCGCCGAGGCAGAAGCCTTGTACCGCCGCGATCACCGGCACCGCGCACTCGTAGACCGCGGCGAACGCCGCGAAGCAGCCCCGGTTGGCGCCGAGCAGCGCCTCGTGCCCCGGCGTCCGCTGCATCTCCTTGATGTCCACGCCCGCGCAAAAGCCGCGGCCCTCAGCAGCCAGGATGACGGCCCGGACGTCCGGACCGGCGCCTGCCGTGGTCATGGCGTCAGCCAGCTCGAACCAGCCTCGGGCCGGCAGCGCGTTGACCGGCGGGAAGTCGATGATCACCTCGGCGATGCCGCCGCTGGTGCGGACCTCGATCCCCATCGCTGCTTCCTCGCCGTCGTCGCCCTACGCCTGGCTGACGCCGAGCACCGCCGTAGGACCTTACCTAGCGCTTGCTTGGTAGCCAGCCTAACATCAGGTCTATGCGCGTCGTCGATTGCGCGGGCCGGGCTGTGATCGTCACCGGAGGCACGAGGGGCATCGGGGCGGGCATCGCACGCGGCTTCCTGCAAGCCGGTGCGCACGTGCTGGTATGCGGCCGGACCGAGCCCGCGGACGCCGCCCTGCTGCCGAGCGCCAACGGCCGGAAGGCAGCCTTCGCCCGCGCGGACGTACGAGATCCAGAGCAGGCGCAGCGACTGGTCCGCGCCGCGGTGTACCTCTTCGGCCGGGTGGACGTCGTCGTGAGCAACGCGGGCGGGTCCCCCAACGCGGACGCTGCCACCGCCTCGCCGAGATTCCACGCCAAGATCGTTGAGCTGAACCTGATCGCGCCGCTGCTCATCGCGCAGAGCGCGAACGCCGTCATGCAGGACCAGCCCGAAGGCGGGTCGATCATCATGATCGGCAGCGTCAGCGGCACGCGGCCGTCGCCGGGAACCGCCGCGTATGGGGCAGCCAAGGCGGGCCTGCACCACCTGGCGACCAGCCTCGCCGTCGAGTGGGCGCCGAAGGTCAGGGTGAACAGCGTGGTGCCGGGAATGGTCGCTACCGAGTCGGCCGCCGAGCATTACGGGGATGCCCGCGGGGTGGCGGCCGCCGCCGGCACCGTGCCGCTGCAACGGATGGCGACCCCGGACGACGTGGCGGACGCCTGCCTGTTCCTGGCCTCACCGCAGGCGGCTTACGTCAGCGGCGCGGCGCTGACGCTGCACGGCGGCGGTGAGCGGCCCGCGTTCCTGGCGGCTGTCCAGGCCGCGGTGTACGCTCCCAAGGACTAGAACGTGTTCTATTAGAGGGGTTGGCCATGGTTGCATCGATCAAGCCGCATCGCGACGAAATCGGCCTCAGCGACGGCCTCATGCTGATCGACGGCGAGTGGCGTCCGGCTCAGTCCGGCGAGACCTGGAGCCACATCCATCCGGCTACCGGCGAGGAGGTTGCCTCGTTCCCGATCGCTGGGCCGGTGGATGTCGACAGCGCAGTCCGCGCGGCGCGGCGGGCCTTCGATGAGGGACCCTGGCCGCGGGCGCGGGCCAACGAGCGCATCCGGGTGCTGCGCCGGATCGCCGATCTGGTCCGCGAGCACGGCGATGAACTGCTCGCGCTGCAGGCGCTGGATAACAGCGTCCCGCTGAGCTTCGGCACCATCTACGCGACCTCGTCAGCCTTCGTGGCCGACGTCTTCGATCACCACGCCGGCTGGGTGGACAAGCTGGCCGGTGAGACGCTGCCGCCCTACCAGGGCGGCGATCACATGGTCTTCACCCTCCGCGAGCCCGTCGGCGTGGTCGGCGCGGTCATCCCGTGGAACGCGCCGCTGCTGTTGTTCGCCCAGAAGGTCGCCCCGGCGCTGGCGGTCGGCTGCACCATCGTGGTCAAGCCATCGGAGTACGGGACCTTCGCGGTGCTGCGCCTCGCCCGGCTGATCGAGGAGGCCGGGCTTCCGCCCGGGGTGCTCAACATCGTCACCGGACCTGGCGAGCCGACCGGCGACGCGCTGATCAGCCATCCGATGGTGAACAAGCTGTCCTTCACCGGCAGCCGGGCAGTCGGCCGCAAGATCATTGCCGCGTCGGCAGACGGGTTCAAACGAGTCAGCCTGGAACTCGGTGGCAAGAGCCCGGCGATCGTGTTCGCCGACGCGGACGTGTCCTCGGCGGCGGCGATCACGATGGGCACGGTCACCCTCGGCCTGTCCGGGCAGGTCTGCCTGGCGCAGACCCGGGCGCTGGTGCACCGGGACGTCGCCGACGACTTCCTCGGCATGGCCGAGATAATCGGAGGGATGGTCAGCTACGGCAACCCGTTCGACCCGGCGGTCACCGCCTCCCCGCTGATCAACACCCGGCAGATGGACCGGGTGCTCGGGCTGATCGCCCAGGGTCAGGCTGATGGCGCGCGGCTGGTCTGCGGGGGCACCCGCAGCGAGGGTGACCTGGCCGCAGGCAACTTCGTCGCGCCCACGTTGTTCACCGACGTGTCCAACGACATGAGCATCGCCAGGGAGGAGATCTTCGGCCCCGTGCTCTCGGTGATCCCGTTCGCCGACGAGGAGGAGGCAGTCCGGATCGCCAACGACACCGAGTACGGCCTCGCCGCCACGGTCTGGACCAGCGATATCAAGCGGGCCATGCGGATGACCAAGGCCATCAGGGCCGGCACCATCGGCATCAACGGCTACCAGTTGGAGCCGCACGCCGCCTTCGGTGGCTACCAGCAGTCCGGGCTCGGCCGTGAGGGCGGCCGGGCCGCCGTCGAGTCCTACACCGAGATCAAGACCGTCCTGCTCCCGATCACCGACGAGATGATGTAGCCCGCGTTCACTGACGAGATGATGTGGCCCGAGCGGGTGGCTTAGGGGCAGGGGCCGAAGGGTCAGGTGGCTGGCAACAGCTTGCTGTGGTCCCAGGAGATGATCCGCCGTGGTTCGACGGCGTAGCCGAACCGTTTGCGGGCGGCATGCTCGACGTACTCCTCCAGCGTGTCAGCGGGCGCGTCGGCCATCCCGGCGGCAACGCGCCGGCCGATTTCCCGCACGGCGGCCGGGTCCTCAATGCACTGGGTCACGCCCTGCACCTGCACGCCGCGCAGGTCGAAATATTGCTCGCCGGTCTCCACCAGGCAGGTGATCCGGGGGTCGCGGGCCAGATTGCGGGCCTTCTGCGACGATCGGTAGGTCCAGAACGTGATCTGATCGTCGAGCATCACGTAGTACATGGCGACCAGGTGCGGTGTTCCATCCTGGTTGATCGTCGCCAGTTGGACCTTGCGGAAGCCAGTCAGGAAAGCCGCGACCTCGTCGGCGGTCATGGCGACCCGATCGCGCTGCTTCATCCGGCCGCCCCGCTCATCCGGCCGCCCTGCTCATCCAGCGCTCCGCTCGTCCGGCTGCCGGTCATCAAGCTGCCTGACTTCATCGGGCCATCCTCCCTCACCCGGCCGGTCCGCTGCCGGGCGGGGTGAAGCCGATGGTCTCGCTGGCCAGCGTAAGCGTGTCCTCGCAGGCGAAGCCCGCCGAGGGTAGCGCAGCGGACGCTTCTGGGCCGGGCGCGGCCGAGTTGAACACGGGGCCCAGCGCTCGGTGCACCGAGTCCAGCGTCCACATGCCGTCGGCCGAGCCGTGCTCGGCGGCCAGGAAGGTCTCCCGGATCCTGGGCGGCTCCAGCACTGCGGCGACACCGCCGTGCACCACGAAGACCTCACCGTTGATCCCCGCCGCTGCCGGGCTGGCCAGGTACACCACCAGCGGCGCCACGTGTTCCGGGGCGAGCGGGTCGACCGCCGCGTCGGGTGGCGCGCCCATCAGGTCCGCTGTCATGGCGGTGCGGGCGCGCGGGCAGATGGCGTTGGCACGTACGCCATAGCGGGCACAGCCGCGCGCGGTGGCAATGGTCAGAGCGGCGATTCCGGCCTTGGCCGCGGCGTAGTTGGGCTGGCCGGGCGAGCCGAGCAGGAATGCCTCGGACGAGGTGTTCACGATTCTGGCGTAGACCGGGCCGCCGGCCTGCTTGCTCTGGTCGCGCCAGTAAGCGGTGGCGAAGCGGGTGGTCACGAAGTGGCCGCGTAGGTGCACCCGCAGGACGAGGTCCCATTCCTCGGCCGACATCGTGAAGATCATCCGGTCCCTGAGCACCCCGGCGTTGTTGACGAGGATGTCCAGGCGGCCGTAGGCATCGAGCGCGGCAGCCAGAAGTTCCTGGCCCGTCGCCCACTCCCCGACATCACCCGCGGACACGACAGCCTGCCCCCCGAGTGCCCTGATCTCGTCGGTCACGGCCTGCACAGCGTCTCCTGGCAGGTCGTTGAGTACCAGCATCGCCCCGGCCCTGGCCAATGCGAGTGACTCCGCCCGGCCGAGCCCGTTCCCGGCGCCGGTCACGATCGCGGCTCTGCCGTCCAGCCTCAGCGGGTCGTCCATGAGGAAGCTCCTTCTGTCAGTAGCCCGCACCGCTCAGTGGCGCCCACCGGGAGCAGCGCACCCGGTGAGCAGCCCGCACCGATCAGTAGCCGGGTCCACTCAGGATGCCGCCGTCCGCGACGAACTCGCTGCCGGTCGAGTAGGACGACTCATCGGAGGCCAGGTACGCCACGAGCCGCGAGATCTCGACCGGCTTGGCGAACCGGGCGAGCGGCATCGCCCGCAGGAAGGCGTCGCCGTCGCGCTCGGCGCCCCCGTCCGCGTCCAGAACCATCCTGGTCAGCACCCCGCCAGGATGGACCGAGTTGACCCGTATGCCGAACTCACCGAGCTCGTGGGCGGCAGCCTTGGTCATCCCACGGACCGCGAACTTGCTGGCGCTGTAGGCCGAAAGCCCGGCTGCCCCGGTAAATCCCTCGATGGAGGAGATGTTGACGATTGATCCGCCGCCCGCGGTGGTCATCGGCTCGATCACCGCCTTCATGCCCAGCCAGCAGCCGACCGCGTTTACCTCAAGGATCCGCCGGAAGTCGGCCAGCGGCATGTCGGCGATCGTGGCGAACTTCAGCACGCCAGCGTTGTTGACCAGCACGTCGAGCCGTCCGAAAGCGTCCAGCGCGGTGGCGACGGCTGCCGCCCAGTCTGCTTCGCTGGTCACGTCGTGATGCACGTACCGGCAGGACTTCTCGCCGAGCCCGGCGGCCACGGCCGCGCCCCTGTCGTCGAGCACGTCGCCGAAGACCACCCGCGCGCCTTCGGCGACGAAGTGACGCACATGCGATTTGCCCATCCCCCTGGCCCCGCCGGTGATCAAAGCGACCTTGCCGTCGAGCCGGCCCATGGTCCCCTCTCCGGTCTATTAAACCAAACGCTTGCTTGGTAGGAGCCTAACAGCCTTCCGGCCGCGCGGCCGGTGACGATGACGGTGACCTGCTTCAAGCCGGCTTCAACGTGGACCCTGTGGCGGCATCTGCTGCGGACCCGGCGGCCGCCTTCGCCGTTGGGCTGTTGATCCCGTCGAACAGCAGCCAGAGGAATTCGTCCACCACCTGATCGGTGGTAAAGCCCCCGGCCCGCCGCCACTGCGCCGGGATCCACAGGACGTCCCGGAGCAGCCGGTAGGTGAGCCTCGCGTCCAGGTCAGCGCGGAAGACGCCGGACGCCTGGCCGAGTTCCAGTTGCGTGATCCAGATCCGCTCGATCTCGCGCAGGGCCTTGCGCAGGTAATCGAACCGGGGTTGGGCGCTGAAGTAGCTCCAGTCGTTCTGCAGCATCGCGAGGGCGGCCCGGTGCCGGGCAAGGGTACCGCTGGTCGAGCGGACGATCTGCTCGAGTACGGCGCGCGGCCCCCCGGCCAAGGCGACGGCGGCACGGTAGCCAGCGAGCACCTCGCTCATGAAGCTCGACAGGATCTCGTCGCCGATCGACTCCTTGGAGTCGAAGTGGTGGTAGAGGCTGCCCGAGAGAATCCCGGCGGCGTCCGCGATCTCGCGCACCGTCGTGGCGCGGTAGCCTTTCTGCGCGAAAAGATCACCGGCGAGCCGGACCATGTCGGCCCGGCGCTCCGACCGCATGGCTCCGTCGGCGGTGATGGTACCCGCGGATCCGCCCCGGCCGGCGGCGCGGCCCTTCCTCGTCGTGCTCACCCGGTCATTATCGCAGTTACCGTCCTAGCCTCCCTAACGCTTGCTCGGTCGGCCGGCCCGCATGTCTTGCGGAACTGCACTGAAACCTGTTCTACTTTACCCGCAGCAATCGCCTCACGTTCTGTGACACCGGAGGTGGGTCGTGCGGGCCGCGATACTCCATTCGATCGACGACGAGAAGATCGACATCCGCGATGATGTCACAGCCGTGGGCCCGGGGCCGGGCCAGGTCCGGATCCGGGTCCGGGCCGCCGGAGTGTGTCATTCGGACCTCTCCGCCCGCAACGGCGGGCTACCCCAGCCGGTACCGGCGATCCTCGGGCACGAGGCCGCCGGCGATGTGATCGCGGTCGGCGACGGCGTGGCTGACCTCGCTGTCGGGGACCGGGTGATCGCGAGCTGGCTGCCGCCCTGCGGCTCGTGCCCGTCCTGCCTGCGCGGCGAGCCGTACCTGTGCATGGCCCACGTCATCGCGGCCTACATCGAGCCGCGCTTCCTGGTCGGCGACACCCCGGCGTTCGGGATGGCCGGCTGCGGCGCATTCGCCGAGGAGATGGTGGTGCCGCGGGAAGGCGCGGTGAAGATCGCGGCCGATGTGCCGTACGAAGTGGCCGCGCTGGTCGGCTGTGGCGTGATGACCGGGGTCGGCGCGGTCATCAACACCGCGCGCGTCGAGCCCGGCGCGACCGTCGTGGTCATCGGCTGCGGGGGCGTGGGCATTGCGGCGATCCAGGGGGCCCGCCTCTCCGGCGCGACTGTCATCGTCGGGGTCGACACCGTGCCGTCCAAGCACGAGGCGGCCCGCCGTTTCGGTGCCACCCATGCCGTCCACCCGGATGATTTGGGCGGGCTCTCGGCTGAGCTCACCGGCGGGGAAGGCTTCGACTACGCCTTCGAGGTGGTGGGTACCCCGCAGACGATCCGGGCCGCGTGGACGGCGGCGCGCCGGGGCGGAACCGTCGTGATCGTCGGCGCCGGGCGCCCCGACCAGCAGGTCGAGTTCACTCCGTTCGAGTTGCTCTTTGACGGCAAGAAGATGCTCGGCTCGCTCTACGGCTCGGCCGACGTGCGGCGCGACTACGCAAGGATGCTCGGCTTGTGGCGGGCCGGCCGCCTGGACCTCGAACGCATGATCACCCAGCGCCTGAAACTCGATGACCTCGACCACGCCCTGGGTGCGCTCGGTCACGGCGACGTCATCCGGCAGGTCATCATCCACGACTGAGCCGGACGCGGAGGTCACGGGATAGCTGACGCGGGTCGCGGCCGCCGGCGTGTATGCGGCCGCCGAAGCGCCGGACCTCATCCGGGGACTTGTGCTCGCCGCGCCGTTCGTGCGCGATGGCAGGCAGTCCTTCGTGCAGCGGCAGCTCATCGGGTGTCAGCACGCCCCATGCTGTCCACGGCCCCAGCATCCCGGGGGCCGTCGCGTAGCCGGCCGCACCTCCTTCGCGCAAGCGGGGATTTTACTCCGCGCGGCCGGCCCGGCTGCCTGAGAAGGCACATCGGAAGACGGCACGGAGCGCACCGTGCATGTTCATACTGGACTGGGGTCGGGTCGACCGCGAGAAACAAAGGGCTCGCTCACGGAAGGGCGGACATGCGAGAGGCGGTGCCCGCGACGGGTAACGAGCACCCACGCCGCCTGGACACGGCAAGTGAGACGGGCCGGACTGTGGATATCTTCACCGACGGTGCGTGCGCGCCCAATCCAGGCCCCGGCGGGTGGGGCGCCATCTTGCGGTACGGCGGCCATGAGAAGGAGATCTACGGCGGCGAGCCGGTCACCACGAACAACCGCATGGAGATCATGGCCGCCATCCAAGGACTGGAGAGCCTGACCCGGCCATCGAGCGTGCGCGTGTATACCGACAGCGTGTACCTGCGGAAAGGCATCACCGAATGGGTGCCCGCGTGGAAGCGCAATGGCTGGATGACCAGAGAGAAGAAGCCGGTCAAGAACTCCGACCTATGGATGCGGCTGGACTCGGCGGCCCAGAAGCACCAGGTGCGGTGGTTCTGGGTCAAAGGCCACGCGGGACACCCCGAGAACGAGCGCGCCGACGAACTGGCCTGCCGGGGCGCCAAGGAGGCCGCCGCCCAGGTAATCGACGGCGAGTGGGGACCAGGGGCCAGTGAGATCTACGGCAGCGTTCTCCATCGGGCCGGGAGTGAGCCCTAGATACGCGCCAGGCAGCCTTCACCAAGGGCGCGACGGCGGTGTGGCATAGTTCGTAAACATGACGGCACCCGGTGCGACGGGTCAGAGATCTGCTGCGGTGCGCCTGGGAGGTATCGGGCTGCTCGCTGCCGGAGTGGCCGTGGCGCTGTACGTGGCCGGCCGGCTGCACACGCCGAACTACACGTTCGGCTTGTTCGGGAGTGTGGGCCTGGACGCGGTCAAGCTCAAGTCCACGCTGGCGTCCATCGCGCTCGGCCTGGCCGTACTGCAGGTACTGCTCGCCCTGTGGATCTACCGCAAGCTGCCGCTGGCGGGCAGCCCGCCGCGTCCGGTGCGGCCGGCGCACAGGATCATCGGCTTCGCCCTGTTCGCGCTCACCCTGCCGATCGCCGTGCACTGCCTCATCGCCTACGGCGTGCAGCTCACCAGCCTCAGGGTTGCCGTGCACTCGCTCGCGGGCTGCTTCTTCTACGGTGCCTTCGTCGCGAAGGTGCTGCTGGTACAGAGCCGGCGGCTGCCTGGCTGGGTGCTGCCGGTCGCTGGCGGCACGCTCGCCGTCGTCGTCGGCGTGCTCTGGTACACCTCGGCGCTCTGGTACTACAACGGCTATCAATTGCCCGGCGCTTAGGCCCCGGAGCCGCCGCGGTCCATCGACGGCCTGTCCTGTTAGCGGTGTCGTGTTCGTCCTATACGTGAACGCAGACGGGCCACACGGGGAAGGGGACGGTCATGGCGGTGTATGCGGCGTTGCTCTACCTGCCGGAGGGCAGCGACTGGATGATGCCGGAGGTGCGTGAGGAGCATGGCGCTTTCGGGGCGGCGGCCTCGGAGGTGATCCGGGGTGCGGTGGCGTTGTATCCGACGGGGTCGGCGACGACGATCACCGTCGCGGGTGGTCCGGGCGGTGATGTCATGGTCACCGACGGCCCGTACGCCGAGGCGAAGGAGATCCTCATCGGCCTCTACCTCATTGAGGCGGCCGATCTCGACGAGGCGATTGGCTGGGCGGCACGGATCCCGACCGCGTGGCGCGGCAAGGTCGAGTTGCGCCCGGTGCTGCCGATCGGCGGCGGCGCGTCCTGACGATGACGCCGGAGGAACAACTGGCCGAGACGATCCGCCGTGAGGGCGCCCGGGTTCTCGCCACCCTGATTCGCACGCTGGGCAGCCTCCAGCTGGCCGAGGATGCCGTGCAGGACGCCGCCGTCGCCGCGTTGCAGACCTGGCCGCGCGATGGGATTCCCGGTGACCCGCGGGCGTGGCTGGCCGTCACGGCCCGGCACAAGGCGTACGACGCGCTGCGTCGTGAGGCCGTCCGGCCGGGCAAGGAGCTGGCGTCCGCCGGCGGCGTCGCGCCGGTGGTGCCCGATCCGGTGCCGGAGGTGCTGGAGTTGGTTGAGCCCGACAGCGTCGTCCGTGACGACCAGCTGCGGCTGGTCTTCACCTGTTGTCATCCGGCGTTGGCGCGCGAGGCGCAGGTGGCGCTGGCGTTGCGGACTTTGGCCGGGCTCGATGTCGCGGCCATCGCGCGTGGGTTCCTGGTGCCGGAGGCGACGATGGCCAAGCGGTTGACCCGTGCCAGGCAGAAGATCGCCCAGGCGCGGATTCCGTATCGGGTGCCGTCGGATGCCGAGCTGCCCGCCCGGCTGGCGTCGGTGCTCGCGGTGGTGCATCTGATCGCGACGGAGTCCCATGCGCCGAGCGCGGGCGAACAGGTCACGCGGGTCGATCTGGAGGCCGAAGCGGCACGGTTGGCCCGGCTGCTGACCGAGCTGATGCCCGGCGAGCCGGAGGTGCTGGCGTTGCTGGCGTTGCTGCTGTTCACGGCCGCGCGACGGCCCGCCCGCGTCGATGTGGCCGGAGACCCGGTTCCGCTGGCCGATCAGGACCGGTCCCGGTGGGATCACGCGGCGATCGACGAGGCGTCGGCGCTGTTGGCTGAGGCGGTGCGACGATCTCAGGGTGTTGCGGGCTCGTACCAGTTGCAGGCGCATCTGTCCGCGTGCCACAGCACCGCGCAGGCGTACCGCGACACCGACTGGGATCGTATCGTCACGCTCTACGATCTGCTGCTGAGGCGGTCGGCGAACCCGGCCGTGGCGTTGAACCGGGCCGTGGCGGTGGGCGAACGCGACGGGCCTGCCGCCGGGCTGGCGGCCTTGGACGCGATCACCGGGATGACGCGCTCGCACCTGTGGCACGCCGGGCGGGCCGAGGCGCTGCGCGGTCTCGGGCGAACCGGGCAGGCACGTGAGGCTGTGCGGCAGGCGCTGGAGCTGGCGCCGACCGCCCCGGAACGCAGGCTCCTGACCCGCCGCCTCACCGAGATGCCGCCGCCCTGAAGATTCGCGCGAAAGGGGCATCTCCGGTGTCCTTTCGCGCGACCCCTCTTCGTCCTCGATGTGGAAACGGAAATCACGCATCGAGGAGGACACAATGACTGCCCTGACCACCAGCCCGGCCCCGGCGGCGCGTGCCGGGGAGCCGCGCTCGGCGACCGGCTCGTCACGTCGGGCGCGGGTGACGCTGATCGTCGGCTCGCTGGCCGGATTCATGATCGGCCTGGACGCGACCGTGGTGGCCACGGCGCTGCCCACGATTCACGCGACGCTGCACGCGAGCGCGTCGACGCTGGGATGGACAGTGTCCGCCTACAGTCTGGCCTTCGCCGCGCTGATCCTGACCGGTACCGCGCTGGGCGATCTGTTCGGTCGCCGCCGGGTGTTCCTCGCCGGCTTTGCGGTGTTCACCCTCGCATCAGCGGCGTGTGCGCTCGCCCCCGGCGCGGCCTGGTTGATCGCCGCCCGCGCGGTGCAGGGAGCCGGCGGCGGGATCGCCACGCCGCTGAGCCTCGTCCTGATCACCGAGGCGTTCCCGGCGCAGCGTCGCGGCGCGGTGGTCGGCATCTGGGGAGCGATCACCGGTGTCGCCGTCGGCTTCGGCCCGGTGATCGGCGGCGCGATCGTGCAAGGTATCGCCTGGCAGTGGGTGTTCTGGGTGAACGTCCCGATCGGGATCGTCCTGGTCACGCTCGGCCGACGTCTGCTCGCCGAAAGCCGCGGCCCATCCCGTAGGCTCGACCCACTCGGCCTGGTGCTGGCGGCCGGGGCCGTCTTCGCGATCACCGATGCGCTGCTGCGCGGCCCGCAGACCGGCTGGCACAGCACCGAAGTGCTGAGTCTGTTCGGGATCGGCACCGGCCTCGCGGCCGCCTTTGTGCTGGTCGAACGCCACTCGACGCACCCGATGGTGCCGCTCCGCCTGTTCACCAACCCCATGCTGCGCGCCGCGGTGACAACCCGGTTCCTGCTGTTCGCCACGATCCTTGGTGCCGCGTTCATGGTGCCTCAGTACCTGCAGCTGGCCCACGGATTCAGCCCTCTGCGGACCGGCCTCGGCCTGTTGCCGTTCACCGGCCCGATGATGCTGATCGCGCCGATGGCCGGGAAAGTGGCTGACCGCTTCGGCGAGCGCGTGCCGATCGTCGCCGGGTTTGTACTCGATGCGGCCGGCTTCACGCTGCTGGGCTTGACCGTGACCGCGACGGGCGGCTACCTCGCCGCGGCGGTCCCGCTGCTGCTCGCAGGAGTGGGCGTCGGGCTGGCCGTGCCGACCACGGTCTCCGCCTCCTTGCGCGCCCTCGGCCCACAGCAGGTCAGCCTGGCCAGCGGCGTCGGTTCGACGCTGCAGACCATCGGCGGCGTGTTCGGCATCGCTACCGTCGCCGCGGTCTTCGCCAGCGCCGGCAGCTACCTCAACCCGAACGACTTCGTCAACGGACTGCGACCCGCGCTGCTCGCCCTGGCCGGGCTGGCCGCTCTTGGAGCGCTGGCCGGACTCGCCCTCCGGAACAAAGCCACGGCAAAATCCCGGTAGCCCGGACTCTCCGGTGGCCGCCGGACGCCGTGACCCCGGCTTCGATAAGCCGGGGTTACGGGATGTCCAGGGAGATCGCGAAGGTGAAGCGGTCGCCGCGGTAGTGGATCCGGGCCACGTCGACCGGGGTCCCGCCGGCCGCGTAGGTGACGTTGTCCGATACCAGCACCGGGCTGAGCACATCAACGCGCAGCAGGGCGGCCAGGCCGGCCGTTGCGGTGCGGGCTGAGACCGCGTTGTCGATCCGGGTGAGCGGCAACGACAGGTCGTTATGCAGGATCTTGGTGATCGGTGCGGCAATCAGTGCTTCGTCCGTGATGCGGTCGGCGTGCTCCGGGCGCAGGTAATTCTCGGCGTAGCTCACCGGGACGCCGCCATCGAGGCGCAGCCGGCGGATGAGGACGGCTTGCCCGGCCGTCCCGAGCCGCGCCGCGGGGCCGCTGCCCCCGGGAACCCGGGCCCGTCCCAGGACCTGGATCTCGTCGCTGGATTGCTGGGCCATGATCGCGTCCGCCGAACCGAGTACCCGCAGCGTGCGCGAGCGCAGTGCATCGGGGTTGGCGAAGGTGCCGCGGCGCCGGTGCCGGGTGATCAGCCCGTCCGCGGCCAGCGAGGCCAGCGCCTGGCGCACGGTGGTCACGCTGACGCCGAAATGCCGGGCGAACTGCGCCTCGGTGGGCAGGCGGGTCGGGGCGTCGTGATCGAGCCCGGCGATGGCCGCGCGCAGGCTCGCCGCAAGCTGATACCACAGCGGCAGTGCCCCGGTGAAGCGGGGCGGGGGCTCCTCAAGCAGCCCGGCGGCCGGGTGCGCCGGGCCATCCGGGTGCGCCGGGCCACCCGGGTGCGCCGGGCCGACGGGGGCGGCGGGCGGCGCTGTAGTCACCGGGTTACGCCGTCGGCCGGGAAGGAGCGGGTCAGCCCGTCCCAGACAGCGTCGTAGTCGGGCTGCCGGTGGGCCGCCTGCATCGCCTGCCGGGTCGGGACCATCATCCAGCGGCTCTCGAACATGAACGCCAGGGTGCCGTCGATCTTCTCCGGTCGCAGGTTCGCGCTGCTCGCCCGGGCAAATGTCTCGGCGTCCGGGCCGTGCGAGGTGAAGGTGTTGTGCAGGCTTGCCCCGCCGGGCAGGAAGCCCTCGGCCTTGGCGTCGTAGGTGCCACGCACCAGGCCCATGAACTCGGACATGATGTTGCGGTGGTACCACGGGGGGCGGAAGGTGTCCTCGCCGACCAGCCACCGTGGCGGGAAGATCACGAAGTCCGCGTTGGCCAGGCCGGGAGTCTCGGTCGGTGACGTCAGCACGGTGTAGATCGACGGGTCGGGGTGGTCGAAGCTGACCGTGCCGATGGCCATGAAGTTGGCCGTGTCGTACTTGACCGGCACATAGCTGCCGTGCCAGGCGACGACGTCCAGCGGGGAATGGTCGTAGTCCGCGGCCCAAAGGTTGCCGCCGAACTTCTGCACGACTTGCACTCCGCCGCTTCGGTCCTCGAACGCCGCTGTCGGCGCCAGGAAGTCACGCTCGTCCGCCAGCCCGTTCGCGCCGATCGGGCCGCGCTCGGGCAAAGTGAATGCCGCGCCGTAGTTCTCGCAGAGGTAGCCGCGGGCCTGCCCGTCCGGCAGCTCGACACGGAACCTGATGCCCCGCGGGACCACGGCAACCTCACCCGGCCGCAGCCACAACGGGCCCAGTTCGGTATGCAACAGCAAAGAACCGGATTCCGGAACGAAAAGAAGCTCTCCATCGGAATCGACGAAATAGCGGCCGTCCATGGAACTCGTCGCGGCGTACAGGTGCACAGCCATGCCGTTACGTGTCTTGGTGTCGCCGTTGCCGGCCACCGTGTACAGGCCGTCGATGAAGTCGGCCGGGCCGTCCGGCATGGGCAGCGGGTCCCACCGCAGCCGGTTCGGATCGGGCTCGATCTCATCGAACGGGGCGCTGCGCAGCGACCCGTTGCCGATGCGGGCGAACCGCGGGTGGGCGGCCGACGGCATCATCCGGTAGACCCAGGTGCGCCTGTTCACCGCGCGCGGCTGGGTGAACGCGGTGCCGCTGACCTGCTCCGCGTAGAGGCCCAGCGGCGCGCGCTGCGGCGAGTTGCGGCCCGCCGGCAACGCCCCGGCCACCGCCTCGCTGACGAACTCGTTCCCGAAGCCGGGCTGGTAACGGAAGCCGCGATCGCCAGCGGCGCCGTCCTGCCCGGCCTGATGCCCAGTGACCTCGTTCGCAGCGACCTCGTGCATGGCTGCCTCCCGTTTTCTACTATTCATCTGATTAATAAAATCATTAGCGCAACGTATGGTCAACGCGGCGTCCAGTGATCAAGCTGGAACAGGTCGGCCAGGGCCGCGGGGTCATCGGTCCGGCGCTCCATCGAGTCGAGCATGGTGAGTGCCGGACGCGAACATCACGCCTCGGGCCGCATCAGCTCCCCGCCGGAACGCCGCGATCGCCGCGTCAGTGCGCTTCTGCGAGTCGGCCAGCGGTTCGACCGGCTCCTGACGGTCTGTGCTCAGCCACATGAAAGCCTGCAGGCGCTCTTGCGTGAGCTCGGCCGCGAGGGCATCAGCAGGCGCGCCGATCTCGGCGTCCTGGACGCTGTAGTCGCGCTCCTGGATGGCGTTCCCGAGCGTGACGCTCGCGGCGTAACCCCAGAGGGCCAGCAGCGAGAGCATGGGGACGATGAACAGACCCACGAGTGTGAGCCGGATCGGCCGCGGGCGGGAAGCCATGGCACCCCTCACGATGACTCGCAGGGCGGGAGGGATCGGCCCGTCTCACTAGGCGTCCCCGTGGCCTTCCTCGTCGTCTTCGAAGAGGGCGGGAGCGTAGCACCCGATGAACCGGGTTTAGGCCAGCAAACCAGGGCATATGTCAAGAAATCTTGCTGAGCTCAGCTTCCGCCAGTTCATGGGCGTAACGCCGGCCCGGCCTGCTCGCATGGCGGATGTACGTTTCATTTTCCGGCGTATCTTCGCGGCCCGCTGCGATCTTGCCCGGCGTCTGGCCAGCGTGTCTCCCACCGCGAGGCGCGGCCAGGTTCTTCAGAGGGCGCGCATTCTGTTGTTGCGGGCGCCGTGCTCGACCTCGGCCAGGCCCAGCGCCTCCAGAACCGGAGGAACGTAGTTACCGAACCGGCCGCGCAGTCCCTTCTTCAGGCCATACCAGCCGCCGACGGGATTGGCCGGGGACCGGGCCCAGGCCTCGACCGTGCCCTCCTTGGCCTCCTTCTGCTCGTCTGCGTTGCCAAGCGGCATCCAGTCGCCGTGCTCGTGCAGCATCGTGTGCAGATCATCGATGCAGCGAAGCAGGTAGCGCAGCTGGGTCGTGCCAACCTGGACGACGAGCGCGGGCGGGTCGGACTTCTCGTCGCGCCACCCCTCGAATTCGGACTTCCCCGGCGGCGTGCTCAAGATCCACGGATCGTCGGCAGTTCCCGATCCGGTGACAACGGTCCCCATAATGCGTCTCCCCTCGTGATCATCCTGGCGATTATGACAGCTGATACATGACATCTCCTGTCATGATTCGGGACTATCTTGGGCTCTGTGCGCGCCAGCCGACTGGTCGGCCTGCTCGGTCTGCTGCAAGCCCGGGGCCGGATGACAGCGAAACAGCTCGCTGCCGAGCTTGAGGTGTCGCAGCGCACCATCCTCCGTGACATCGAGGCCCTGAGCGGCGCTGGCATCCCGGTCTACGCCGTCCGGGGGTCTGCGGGCGGATTCCAGTTGCTCGACGGATTCAGCAACGACCTTCCGGCCACCCGGTACCGGCGGGACAGCGTGGGCGTGCAGGCCGGCGCGCGGCGGGCACGGATCCGGCTCTCGCCGCGCGGTCGGCGGCTCGCGGCGCTCCTCGGCCGGCCGGCCGGCGTCCGGATCCGCAGGAACGTTCCTCCGGTCGCGGGCCGCGAGGACTGGGTCGAGGCGTCGGTGCGGATCGACTCGATCTCCTCAGCGGTTCTCGACATGCTCGCTCTCGGCGCTGAGGTCGAGGTGGTGTATCCGGCCGAGCTGCGCACGCAGGTGCACGAGACGGCCAGGAGGCTGGCCGAGCTGCACGCCGACAACGTGCCCGAGCCCCGCGGCATGTGACGCCGGGTGCTCGCCCGGGACCCGGCCGTGCGACTCGTGCCACCATTCGCTCAGTGCGAGCCGCATCAAACTCGGCAGCAGGTCACGCGACCTCCTGACCAGCCAGCCGGTTCCCTTCGTCGCCATCCAGTGGGCCTGCGCCCAGGCGCTGGGTTCCGGGTTGGCCGGCTCGGGACTGGGCAGCGCCAGCGGTGCGATCCCGTGCTCCGCGAGCCTGGCCGCGAACTGCCGGGCCAGCAGCCGGTGGCCGCGCTCACTGGGGTGCAGCCGGTCCACCCCCCACATGCGCTTGTCATAGATCTCCGGGTAAGAGGCCAGATCGACGTGGACAACGTCGTAGCGCAGCGCCAGCTGGCCGAGAACAGCGTTGATCGCATGGGCGCGGCGGGCGAGCGGGCGCCGGATGGATGCGGGGATTTTCAGCAGGAGCCCCGGGTCCGGAAGGCTCGCGGTAAGGACAAGCGCCCCCGCACGCTGCAGCGCGACGATGATCTCTTCCAGGTCCTCGGCGATCGCGGCGAGCTCGAACTTCCCGCGCAGCGTGTCGTTGATGCCGGCCAGCACCGAGGCAAACGCCGGCCGCATGGACAATGCCCGGGGCAACTGCTCGACGGCCACGTCGCTGATGAGGGCACCACAACGGGCCAGGTTGCTCATCTCGACCTGATCCGGGGGAGCCAGCGAGTCGGCCAGGAGGGCCGCCCAGCCGCGCCAGCCACCATGCGGCATCGGATCACCGAGGCCGACCGTGACCGAGTCGCCCAGCGCGGCAAAGCGCATCTTCCCCCCGGGCTCCGGCCAGGGAGTTCCAGGGCCGCAGGCAGCCGTCACCGTAGGGGCCCGCTCACGCGGTGTCTCCCCCTCGCTCACTAGCGCACCAGGGCGGACGGCGGCATCCCCGCGGAGCCGTTGTGCCGTGAAGGTCTTATCTGGTGCGCGCTCAGGAAGCCATCCACGGCAGTTGGCCAGTCGAACCGTTCGGCCTGTTCACGCGCCACGCGCCTGCGCTCGGCCACGTCGCGTTGCAGGAGCCGCTCGGCAGCGTCGGCGTACGCCGCATCGTCGTCCTCGACGGCCAGACCGGCCGGCCCGATCACCTCGGGCAGGGCGCTCCGGCTGCTCACCACGACCGGCGTGCCGCTGGCCAGAGCCTCAAGCGCGGATAGGCCGAACGTCTCGACCGGCCCGGGGGCGATCGCAACGTCGGCGCTGGCGAGCAGCCTGGCCAGCAGCCCGCGATCGGCGACGTGCCGCAGGAACCGGACGGGCAGTCGGCCCGCCTGAGCCTGCAGTGACCGGCGCCGCGGGCCGTCGCCCGCGACAACGAGCACGGCGGGCACGCCCCTGCGGTGCAATTCGGCTAGTGCGCCGATGGCGCGTTCTGGGCGTTTTTCTGGTGAGAGCCGGCTGCAGTGCACCAGCAGCGGCCGGCCGTCCGGGGCCAGCCCGGAACGCAGGTTCTCGTCCCGGCAGGCCGGATGGAAGCCGGCCAGGTCGACGCCGAGCGGCACCTGGACCAGGTTCGGCACGCCCAGCCGGCGGAATTCGGCCCCCGCCCAGCCAGTCGTGCAGACAACGACATCGAAGGATGCCGCGGTGTTGCGGTTGAGCCGGTCGGCCAGCCGCTCTGCGGGCAGGCCCGGCGGCCTGAACATGGTGGCCAGTCCGACCAGGCTGTCATGGGAGACCATCATGGACCTGACGCCGCGCGCCCGGGCCCAGGCGCCGGTCCACCGCAGTGTGGTGCGGTCGGATACCTCAAGCCGGTCCGGCTCCAGACCGTCGAGCAACCGCCGCAGCGAGCGCCGCGCGGTGATCACCCGGTATCCGGCGGTGCCCGGAACACTCGGCCCGGGGACGGTGATGACCAGCCCTTGCTCGGTACGCTGGCGCCCCGGCCGAGGTCCAGGAATGATGAGCACCGGATCGTGCCCGGCCGCCAGGTATCCGGCGCCGAGTTCGCGAAGCGCGGTGCGGAGCCCGCCAGAGCTAGGGGCGACGAAGTTGGCGAGCCGCACGACCCTCACGGCTCACCCCGCGTTGCGCGGCCGGCTGGCTGGCGATGCGGCCGCCGCGGGCCGGCGGCAGGAGTTGCGATGGCAACACACACGCTCCGATCATCACGCGGCCAGATTCATGGATCAGTAACTAAGCGTGACAGGTTCGCAAACCTTGGCCGACATGCGCCTGTAATACCTGCAGGTTCCGCCCAGCTATACCGGCGGGTTCCGCAGTTATGCCGGCCGGTTCCGCAGCTATAGCGCCAGATTCCGCAGCGGCCAGGAGGCGCCGGCCGGACGAACCCGATTTTCGTTACTATCCTGCTACCACTAGCGATCTGCGGGCGTAACAGGGGCTGCGATGACCATTGTTGGCCATGGACCGGGCTCCACGCAGGTCAAGCCACCCCGGCGGCTGCTCGTTCAGCCTCTCCGGGCCACTACGACGCCCGGCAGGTTGCGGCTGCTCCTCGTCAGCCTGGTCGCGCTGTCGCTGATCTGGGGTGCGGTGGCGGCGTGGACGGCGAACCAGCGCACGTCCGCAGCCGGGGCCGTGGTCGGCACCGGTGAACCGCTCAGCCTGGACGGCCAGCGGATTTACCGGTCGCTCTCCGATGCGGACGCCACGGCGGCGACGGCGTTCCTGTCCGGGGGTCTGGAGCCGCTCGCCGCTCGGCACCGCTATCTAGCCGACATCGCCGAGGCGGCGTCCAGCCTGGAGTCCGCCACGGCCGTGGCCGGCCAGTCGGCCGCCGCGGCCGATCTGGCCAGGATCTCGGCGGGCCTTCCTGTCTACACCGGTGAGGTGGAAACGGCGCGCGCCGACAACCGGCTTGGGCTGCCCCTGGGGGCCGCCTACCTGCGGGAGGCGTCCAGCCTGATGCGCGGCACGCTGCTCCCGGCGGCCCGCGACCTCTCCGCGCAGGCCAACGCGCGGCTCGCCGCCGAGAGCGGTCAAGCGACCGGGCTGCCGTCCATAGCCATTGCCTTGGTCGTCGCCATCATCGTCGGCTACGCGCTGTACCGGGCCCAGCGGTGGCTGTCCGGGCGGACGCACCGGGTGGTCAACTTCGGGCTGGCGGTTGCTTCCGTGGCCGGCGCGGTATCGGTGCTCTGGCTGATCATCGCGTTTACCGTGGCGCGCGTCGAACTGGGGCAAGCACACGATCATGGATCTGCTCCCGTGCAGGCGCTCGCCCAGGCCGAGATCGCGGCGCTCCAGGCGCACGCCGACGAGAGCCTCACCTTGATCGACAACAGCGGTGACGACAGCTTCCAGGCCGACTTCACCAGCGTGCGCACGAAGCTCGGACCCGGACCTGGCACGCTGCTGACGGTGGCGTCCAGCGCCGCAGGCGGAAGCCCGGGATCGGGATACGCCGCTGCGGCAGCGCCCGACGCGACTGCCTGGTACGCCGCCCACCAGCGGGTGCGCTCCCAGGATGACAGCGGTGCGCACAGCCAGGCCGTGCAGTCGGCCATCGGATCAGCACCCGGTGATTCCGCCGCGGCGTTCGGGCGCCTGGACAGCGCGCTCAGCAGCGGGATCGCCGCGGATCAGGTCGTTTTCCATGACCGGGCCGTGACCGGCCGGGACGCGGCGACCGGGCTGGAAGCCGGATTGATCGTGCTGTCACTGATAATGGCGGCCGGATGCGCGCGAGGACTGACTCAGCGACTTGCGGAGTACCGATGAAGACACCGGCCTGGCTCACCCTGCCGTTGCTCGTGCTCGTGATGGCGGCCGTGGCCCTCTCGGCTGGGCCCGCGTTCCCGGCCCGGACGGCGGTGCGGGCGGCCCACCTGGCCGGGGTGCCGGCGCAGTGGACTGCGGCGCAGCGGACGGCGGCGCAGGGCACGTCCTGCGATCCCACGGCGAGCCTGCGGCCGGCCGGCCCGCCGCAGGTGACGCCGGGCTCGCTGATGGCCAAGATCCGCGCCCGCGGCTATCTCATCGCCGGCGTCGACCAGACCACCTACCACTTCGGATTTCTCAATCCGCTCAAGGGGCAGATCGAGGGGTTCGACATCGACATGGTCCACGCGGTCGCCGCGGCCATCTTCGGAAACCCCAGCAAAGTCCAGTTCAAAGCCATAACGGATGCTCAGCGGATCCCTGACATTCAGTCCGGCGCCGTCGACATCGTGGCGCACACGATGACGATCAACTGCAAGCGGCTCAAGCTGGTCGACTTCTCCACCGTCTACTACGACGCGGGCCAGCGTGTGCTGGTGGAGAACGACTCGCCGGTCCGCACCATCGCCGACCTCGGCCGGAAGAAGGTGTGCGCCACCACCGGGTCCACCTCTATCGCCAACATAGCCGCCGCGTCCTCGCACCCCATTCCCGTCGCGGTCCCTTACTGGACGGACTGCCTGGTCCTGCTCCAGCAGGGCGATGTCGCCGCTGTCTCCACCGACGACTCGATCCTGGCCGGCCTGGCCGCCCAGGATCCATACACCAGGCTAGTGGGCTCGCGCTTCACCGATGAGCCGTACGGCCTGGCGATCGCCCAGCAGCATCCCGAATTCGTCCGGTTCGTCAACGCCGTGCTCGCGCAGATGCGCAGCGACGGTCGGTGGGCGGCCAGTTACGCCCACTGGATCGCCACCCCGGTCCCCGCCCCGCCGCCAGCCCGTTACAAGGACTGAGACGATGGCGATGACCCGTGAGCAGGCGACCGCGGCGGTGGCGGTCGCCACCGAGCAACGCGATGGCATCCAGGCGAACCTGCTTGACCTGGATAGCAGCTTCGGCAAGCGGCTGCTCGCCGGGGCGAACCTGGCCGGCCAGACCAAGCAGCGCTGGGAGGCGGCCACCGCCGACCTGGCCAGCATGTGGGAGATCTTCACGGCCTACTCGGCGGTCGTTGACCGCGCGGCCGAGTTGCTGGCCCGGATACGCCGCTCGTCGGGTACGGAACTGGCGGAAATCACCACCCTGCTCACCGGGATTTCGGTGCGGCTGACCCGTGCCCCGGCGCCGCTGGCCCGGCGGGATCTGACCGACAGCGGGCGCTCGGAACTCACCCTCGCCACGGCGGTGCGGGAAATGAACCGCACCTTCGCCAGGGTCGCCGAGGTGGTGACCACGGCCGAGACCGTGTGGAACGAGGTAGCGGACCGGCTCGACCGGATCAGCGCCGACCTTGGCCAGGCGGGCCAGCGGGCGGAGGGACTCGCCGACGACGAGTCGGCCGGGGCGCTCGCCTCGGCCAGCGCCGAGCTGGGCCGCCTGCGTGACGTGCTGAACTCGGATCCGCTCGCGCTGTGGCAGCGCGACCAGGTGGATACCACCCGGCTGGAACGGCTGCGGGAGCAGACCGCCGTGGCCGTGTCGCGGGTCGGCGAGCTCGCGCGGCTGCGCGACGATGCGCAGCGGCGGATCGGCGCCGTAACGGCTGCGGTCGCGGCGGCGACGGCCGCGTCGCACGACGCCAAGGCGGCCCGGGACCGGGCCGCGGCGAAGATCGCCGCGTCGGCGTTGCCGCCTCCACCCCCCGAGGTCTACGACCTGACCGGGCGCCTGGCCACCCTGGAAGCGCTCAGAGCCGCCGGACGCTGGACCCGGCTGGCTTCCGAGCTGGATGTCATCGAGAAGCAGGCGGCGGCCGCGACCCAGCGGTGCCAGGATGCCGAGCGGGCGGCCGCGGCCCTCCTGGCCAGGCGCGACGAATTGCGTGGCCTGCTCGACGCCTACCAGGCTAAGGCGGCCAGGCTCGGGGCCGCTGAGGATCAGGATCTCACCGCGCGTTATGACCTGGCCCGTGACTTGCTGTGGACAGCACCGTGTGACCTCTCGTCCGCGGCGGGCGCGGTGACTCGTTACCAGGAGGCAATCGTGGCGCTCAGCGCACGGGGAC
>DASWFT010000669.1:0-5218 GCA_036394075.1 Streptosporangiaceae bacterium | reverse complement strand
CCCGCCAGAAACGACGGCCGCCCGGCGACCTTCGGGCCGTTCATCAGGTCCGCGGTCCAGATCTCGTTCACCGCGCCGGCCTGGAACCGGCCGAAGGCCTGCGGCGGGGCCCCGCCCGGGCGGGTGGTCAGCTCCCGGGCTGCGAACCACCGCTGGATAGTCCGCTCTGAGGGCGCGCAGCCCAGCTGGGCGGCCAGGACCCGGCGGACCTGCGCGGCGGTGCGGGCCGGGTTCTCCATCTTCAGGCCCGCCGCCAGCTCCCCGGTCCCGGTCCCCAGCCGGGGCGGGCACTGCCGCGGCGAGGGGACCAGCGCCTCGAACCCGCCGTCGCGGCGGGCCACGATCGTCGGGTAGCCGGGGCGCATTGCTGCGGCCCCGGCCCCCTCAGAACCGTGCGTGCCACTCCTCGCGGCACACGGCTCAAGCAAGCCCCGAGGGCGTTGCGGGTTGCATTGCCGGGCTCCTGCGCTGCCGGGCGGTCTGCGCCCGCCAGCAGGAGGCGTGTATCAGGGATGGTGTGGCCTCGCGGGTGCCGGGCTGCTGGCCGGGCGCGCTGGGTGCGCGCTCGATGGGCCGCTGGGTGACGTCGAGCCACCAGTTCTGCCATTCCTCCGGGGAGTCGGGCAGGTGGCCAGGTGTCAAGAGCCGGTCCCCGCACAGCGGGCAGCGGCCCCGTTGCCTGCTGAGCAGGTTCATGGCGCCGGTGTCCAGCGGGGTGCCGTGCTTGTCCCGGCGGTACCGCCAGTAGCCTGCCAGGTCCGGGTCGTCGGGGGATGCCCCGCCTTTGACCATGACGTGTCGGCGTATCCTCGTCCAGCAGTGCTTGCGCAGGTAGCTGCCGGTCTCCCGGTCGCCGAACACCCACGCGTCCTGCCTGAACGGGTTGAACGAGCCGAAGTACCGGGCCTTGACCCAGCTTGCCGGCTTGTTCGGGTGCGAGTGCCGTGCCCACTTCCGGGTGAGCTTCCACATGTAGGCCCCCAGCGAGTTGAACACCTCGCTGGAGACCATGCCCCGGTGATAGGCCGCCCAGCCCCGGATGACCGGGTTGAGCGAGGCGATGACCGCCTTCGCGTTGGAGCCGCGCAGCCTGCGCATCTCCGACGCGAGCCGTCGCCGGTGCCTCCTGATGGCCGCCTTGGACGGCTTGATCAGCAGCTTGCCGCTGGGGTAGCGGCGGAAGGTCCAGCTGAGGAAGTCGAACCCCTCGGTGAGGTGCACGACCCGGGTCTTGTCCTGGTTCAGCGACAGGCCCCGTTCCGCCAGCCATCCCGTCAGCCGTTCCCGTACGCCCTCGGCCTGCTGCCTGGTAAAACAGCAGGTCACAAAATCGTCGGCGTACCTGACCGCGACCGGGGAGTCATCGCGCGCACGGTCGGCATAATCGCCGTCGCGGTAGCGGACTCCGGCGGCCTCCTCAAGGCCGTGGAGCGCGACATTCAGCAAGACGGGACTAATGATCCCGCCCTGGGGAGTACCTTCCTCCGTGGGCGCGAATCCCTTACCCGCCTCGAACACCCCCGCCTTCAGCCACCGCTCGATCATGTCCCTGGCGGGGAACGACCCGAGCTGGGCTAGCAGGAAGGAATGGCTGATTTTGTCGAAGGCCGCGCTCAGATCCGCGTCCAGGATCCACACCCGGCGGGCCTTGCCTTTCAGCACGCCGTAGAGCGCCCCGGCGGCGTCCTGGCACGACCGTCCCGGCCGGAACCCGTACGATCTGGGCTCGAACCGGGCTTCCCGCTCCGGCTCCAGCGCGTTCTTGACCCGCGCCTGGTGGACGCGGTCCAAGATCACGGGAATACCGAGCGGGCGCTGTTTCCCGTTGGCCTTGGGGACATACACCCGCCGCACCGGCAAGGGCTCCCAGGACGCGGCCGACCGGTGCGCCTGCACCGCCAGCGCCATCCTGGACAGGCCGTCGAGCACGACGACCCCATCGATCCCCGCCGTACGGCGGCCAGCATTGCGCTGGGTCACCTGCCGCACGCTGACCAGCGTGTTCGACCATGACCGCAGCATCATCTTCTGCAAGGACCGGAGCTTAGCCCAGTCCTGCTCCCGCGCCGCCGTGAAGATCCGCTGCCGCAGCCTCGCTACGTTCTTCTCGTGGGCACGCCAGTCAACGGCGTCCCACTCCAGCCCGCCCTCCGGTCCGTTCACCATCATGGGTGCCTAACTTGCCCTTCGGTTCGGTCGGCTGCCTGGCATCGAGCCCTCACAGGCTCACCTGGCTCGCGTCAGCTCCCTTTCGGGCCCGGCAACAGCCGGTATCCGGCCGGTTATCCAGGCCCCGCCCTGGAAGGAGACGGCATGCTGGCCTGGTTTCCCGCTGCCTTTCGGCCGCCGGCATTCGCTTCTCGGCCATCCTTTCCCGCCTGGTATTCCGCCCCTCTTGCGATCGGCCTGCCGGCACCAGCAGGCACCGGACCATGACGGGGTTTCCACGTTCCGCACACGCGAGACACGACCGGGATCGGGCGCCCTCTGTGCCCCGGGACCAGCGGTGCTCCACGCTGACCGGGCGGTGTCCCCGGCCCGCCGCCCGCCGCATCACAACGGCGACAGTCCTGTACCCCGGCACCAGTACCGTCATCTATCCGGGGCTGCATCGTCACGAGGCATCAGTCAAGGGTTCACGTCGTTCGCCCGCCCGGCCTTCCCCTCACCTGTGGCCCCCGGATGACTCGGGCGCCCTCGGGCTTTTCCCTGGGCTTCGCACCCACGCGGACAGGACCCGCGCACGCACGCCAGGGCGGGGACAGGCTCAGAGCACTAGCCTGGAACCACGCCTCCGGCACCTACCTCATGCCGGACCTCCAATCTGCGAGTTCACTCGCACATGGTGAGGTCGGCCCGGAGCGCCCTGCCAGCGTTACCGCTGGTGGGTTTCTCCGAGCCGCCTCCCGAACCCGCCGTGCCCATTACTGGGCAACGGGCTCTCCGCAAGTCCCAGCCAGGTTCTTAATGGTCCTCACGCGGTCCTCGGCCACGGCGTTGGAATACGGGCGCCCCGATAGTAGTAACGTTTCGTGCCTACTTTAGCGGGGTCGAACAGCCCGGTATCTCCATCGGCGGGCCAGATGCCGTAACGTCGGCGCAATTGTTTCCATGGAACGCGCCGATGCTTGCGCCCCTGCCACCTGACGATCTCCTTCCACAGGTATGACCGCAGGTAACCAAAGGTCGCTTTAGAGCATCCGTACTTGAAATACGCGGTCCAGCCTCGCAGCATCCTATTCAGCAGACGCAGCAGGTCACCGAGCGACAGGTTCGTGTTCCGCCGGCAGATCGCCTTCACCTTGGCCATGACGGCGACCAGCGCCTTCTTGGCCGGATAGACGTAGACGTAATACTTGCCGGTGCCTCGCTTACGGTGGCGCTGGATACGCCAGCCAAGAAAGTCCAGCCCCTCATCAATATGGGTGATCAGGGTCTTCTCCGGCGACAGGCGGAGACCCATCGTGGACAAAACACCAGCGATTTCTTCCCGCAGAGCCTCGGCGTCTGGCCTGGTGCCTGCTATGAGCAGACACCAGTCGTCCGCGTACCGGACAAGACGGTAGTTCGGCAGACCTTGGCGACGCCGCTTAGCCCTCCCATATGGGCTGGCCCCAGGCCCGCCCAACCCTTGGGCGACGTATTCGTCCAGGACCGAGAGCGCTACATTGCTCAGCAACGGGGAAAGAATCGACCCTTGCGGAGTTCCGGCATTGATCCCTATAAGCCTGCCGTCCTCATCGAGGATGCCTGCCTTCAGGAACGCCTTCACCAAAGCCAAGACACGTTTGTCCCCGACTCGATCCCGCACCCGGTCCATAAGGGCCGCATGCGAAATCTCGTCGAAGCAGGCTTTAATATCTCCCTCCACGATCCACTCATACGAGCGGGACGCGAAGTGATGCACCTCAGCCACCGCATCATGAGCCCGGCGACCCGGGCGGAACCCATAGGAACATGGGAGAAAATCCGCCTCGAATACCGGCTCCAACACCAGCTTCAAGGACGCCTGAACTACCCGGTCCCGGATTGTCGCGATCCCCAGGTAACGGATCTTCCCGCCAGTCTTGGGAATTGCGCGACGTCTTGCCGGGAGCGGCGTGAAGGTACGGGCCCTGAGATCCTCCCGTAGTTCCGTAAGGAACTCCTCCACCCCTCGCACAACCTCGATATAGTGGGCGGTCTGGCCGTCCACTCCGGCCGTGCGGGCGCCCTTGTTATTCCGCACCCGATCCCAGGCCACCAGCAGGAACCCTGGATCAGTGACAAGGTTATACAGATCATCGAACCTGCGTTGAGAATCATCATTAGCCCAGCCGTGCAATTTAGCCTGGATCTCCAGTACCCGGCGCTCCGCCTTGAACAAGGCGTACTCCAGTTCGTCGGTATTCACCAACGGCCTCCCGGCATTCCAGCATCCGTACTGCTAACTTGCTGGCTCCCTTCGCCATGTACGAGCCTCTCGCCCGCCCGGACTACTACGGAGCCTCCGCCCCATCCCGCCCTTCGACGGACGACGCATCTATCCCGCCGACCCAGATGGCATCCGGGCCGCAGGAGCGAAGCGGGATGGTTCCCGTGTTCACTGAGAACCGATCGATCGGCTTGGCACCCAGCTCTGCTCCGGCAGCATCGCCACGGCTACGCCGCAGGCCTTCACCGTGGCCTCCCCGCCGGCATCGCATACCAGCTACGGAGTCGACCGCCCAGCACGCACGGTCGTGCGCTACATCCCGACCCATATCCACCAGATTTGAGTCGGTGACACGCTTACGGAGCTTTAACACTGGTTCCTCTCGTATACCGTCCGATCTCGCTCGCCGGACCCGGCCCGCCTGGCAGTCCCAGGCCATCCCGGCTTTGTCAGCGCTGCTTACCGCCCTCCCCAGCGTTTCCTGGATCAGACTGCGCTCAGCTCCCACCAGACTGCTGCGACAGCCCAGCGAGGAGGCCTTCCACCTCCTTCGGTTCCCAGCGCCTCACGGCGCACAGCGACTTCGTGTCGCACCCACCTTTGGTGATAGGCCTGCGCGAGCGCGCCGGCGCTGGCCTCCCGCAGGTCGGTGATGGTGGTGATCAGGGCGATCAGCTCGCCTTTCCCGTCGCCCTCCCGGTCGGGGACCTCGTACTCGATCACCCGCACGCAGCGGGCCTTATCCGGGTCCAGGTCCTCGCCGGCGCGGGCCGCCTCGATGAGCTTCTGCCGTGCCTTGCCGGT
>DASWFT010000668.1:0-9840 GCA_036394075.1 Streptosporangiaceae bacterium | reverse complement strand
GCCGGGCCGTTGGGCGGCCAGGGACCGGAATCGGTGACGCTCACGGTGACATATCCCGGCTCATAGGACAGGGTGACAGCGGCCTGCGACGCGCGGGCATGGCGGATGGTGTTGGTCAGCGCTTCCTGGACAATGCGGTAGGCCGTCAGGTCGATGCCGGGAGCGAGCGGACCCGGCGTGCCACGCACAGTGAACTCAACCCGCAGCCCGGCCCCGCGTACCTGGTCGAGCACGGCGTCAAGTCCCGCGAGGGACACCGAAGGTGACGTTTCCAGGTGGTCGGACGGGCCGCGCAGGACACCGAGAAGCCGGCGCAGTTCGGTGAGCGCCTGGCGGGCCGTGGAAGCGATGATCTCCACGGAGCGTGTCGCCTCGGCCGGCCGGTCCGGCAGCAGCGAGGTGGCCGCTTCCGCCTGCACCGCCATCAGGCTGACGTGATGGGCCACCACGTCGTGCAACTCGCGGGCAATCCGGGTGCGCTCCTCGGCCGCGGCCCATGCCGCCCGATCGTCCCGCTCCGACTCCGCGCGGCGGGCGCGGTCCTCGACCTCGTGGATGTGGGCCTGCCGGGTCCGGCTGATCACCGCGGCCATCCACGCCGTGAGGGTGATGAAGACCGACACGGTGGCGTCGTAGGGCTGGTTATGGCCGGGCGAGAGCTGTGAGATGGTCGTGCCGATCGCGGTCAGGACTACGGTGATCCGCCGTATCCGCGGGCCGCAGCGCTCCATGACGGTGAAGAACGCGAGCGTGGTCGCCAGCGGGAACGGCGCGTAGCCGAACCCGAGCACGTCATACGTGATCCGCGCGGCGCCGGTGGCGATGAGGACGGGCACGGGCCAGCTCCGCCGCCAGACAAGCGCGATGCTCTCTGCGACGAGAAGCGCGAGGGCACCGCCGAACGGATGAAGCTGAGACCGGTACGGAAGAACCGCGGCGACGTCGAAGATGGTCAGCGCCAGCGCGAGGGCGAGATCCTGGACGCGCGGCGGAAGCCCGGCGACCCGGGCCAGGACGCGCGGCGGAAGCCCGGCGACCCTGGCCATCAGCCTCTTCACGACCTGATGGTACGGCTCAGCGTGGCCGGCGGACATCCACCGGACGATGGAGCTGACCGATCAGACCAGCGGCGGAGCACGACCCGGGACCGTGCCGTGTCCTCACCCGCGGAGCGGACATCGGGAAATCGCCCCGCCGCTGGACGCCGCGACACTGCCCAGTCCGGGAGCATGCACACATGGAGCACATTCCGTTGGTTCAGCGCCGCTCACCAGGACAAGCCCAAGCGCCAGGCACGCCCCGAGTGCCTGAGCCACCCCGCCAGGTCGCGCCCCGCCAGGTCACACCAGGCCCGGTCACCGCAGGCCCGGTCACCGCAGGCCCGGTCATCCCAGGCCCGGTCATCCCAGGCCCGGTCACGCCGGGCCAGGGCACCTCGGCCCGCAGGACGCCCTGGCTGGGCATCGCCGCCATCGCGGCAGCGGCCTTCGCCCTCGAAATGGCGGTGAGCGCCCGCTACGGCTATCACCGGGACGAGCTCTACTTCCTGGCCGCAGGCCAGCATCCGGCGTTCGGATACGTGGACCAGCCGCCGCTCACCCCGCTGGTGGCCCGGGCCGAAGCCGTGCTGTTCGGCAACTCACTCGTCGGGCTCCGCGTGCTGCCGGCCCTGGCTCTCAGCGTCCTCGTGCTGCTGACCGGGGCCATGAGCCGGATTCTCGGCGCCACCCGGGCCGGCCAGCTCATCGCGGCGCTGGCCGCCGCCAGCTGCGCCGAGTTCCTCGGCGCCATGCACCTGCTCACGACCACCACCATCGACTTCGTGTTCTGGGCGCTCGTGTTGTACCTGGTCCTCCGCCTGCTCGACAGCCGGGACCCGCGCTGGTGGCTGGCCATCGGGGCCTGCGCGGGGATCGCGGCGGAGGCCAAATGGGACATCGGCTTCCTGGTCGCGGCGCTGCTGGCAGGCTTCCTCGCGACACCCGCCCGGCACCTGCTGCGAAGCCGTTACCTGGTCATCGGCGCGGTGCTGGGGGCTGCCCTCGCCGCACCTGACGTCATCTGGCAGGCAATGCACGGATGGCCGAACTTGGACGTGTTCCAGGTCCTGCAGAGTCAGGCAGGGCACAACCGGGCGCTCTACTGGGTGGCGCAGGTCGCCTTCACGGGCCTGGCCCTCACCGTGATCTGGGTCGCGGGCCTGGTCTGGTCGCTGCGCAGCGAGGCCGCCCGCCCGTTCCGGGCTGTGGCGATCGGCACGCTGGCCGTGCTCGTCCTGTTCTTCGTCCTGGGCGGCAAGCCCTACTACCCAGGCGGCGCGTTCACGTTCCTGTTCGCCGCCGGCGCGGTCCCGGCCGGACGGTGGCTGGCCCGGAAACCTTCACGGCGCCCCCGGCGCTCGCGCCCGGCGGCCCTGATCGGCGCGATGCTTGTGTCAGCCGCGGCGGCCCTGCCCGTCGCGATCCCGGTGATGCCGGCCGCTGCGCTGCACAAGGTGCCGCTCCAGAAGATCAACTATGACCTCGCCGAGACGATCGCCTGGCCGAGGCTGGTGGCTCTCGTCGCCCGCGAATATCACTCGCTGCCGCCCGCGCAGCGCGCCGTGACCACGATCGTGGCCGGCAACTACGGCGAGGCCGGGGCGCTCGACCGCTACGGCCGCGGTTTCGGCCTGCCCCAGGTGTACAGCGGCATGAACAGCTTCTGGTTCTGGGGGCCGCCACCGGCCAAGGACCGTTCTGCCATCGCCATGGGCATGGATCCTTCCTTCCTCAAGCGCGAGTTCACCAGCGTCCGGCAGGTCGCCACGTTCGACAACGGGCTCGGTGTCAGCAACGATGAGCAAGGTGCCACGATCTACCTGGTGAGCGGGCTGAAGTCGTCCTGGGCGCAAGTGTGGCCCGCGTTCAAGGACTTCTCCTGAGCCTGGCCGGCTGCGCAGCGGAGGGCCCCTGGCGGCCCTCCGCTGCGCGTTACTCGCGGCTCGCCCCGCCAGCCGCCACCCCGGACCCTTGAGGGCCTGCTCCCATGAGAGCATCGTTCTGCTGAATAAAAGCCGTGAGGTAAGGAACATGCTGGGAACCAGGGTCCGCTCTGACCGCCTGCCGGCGATGCGCTCGGCGGCGGTTGCATGCCTGGCCGTCCTGGCCGCGGCCGGCCTCACCGGCTGCTACGCCCGGGCGGGCGCCGCGACATCCATCCAGATAGCGACCGCCTATGTGCCGCAGCCCGCCGCCCCGGGCCGCACGGTCGCTTATGTCGTCATCCGCAACAGCGGCCCGCGTGACCGGCTCATCGCCGCCCGGACCAGCGTCGGCGGCCGGGTCGTGTTCCGCGCCCCCGTCGGCCAGAGCACCACGATGCACACCATCCCGGCGATCAGCATTCCCGCCGGCACGACAGTCCGGCTGGTGCCTGACGGCCTGCACATGCTGATCACCGGCGCCGGGCCGATGCACGGCGGCAAGGACATCACGCTCACGCTCGTTTTCGCCCGCGCCGGGCCGATGTCCGTGGTGGCCCAGGTCACGGACCCGGAGACCGGCGGCAGCAGCTACTTCCTCAACTAACTTCGCGTCGGCCGGCCTGCCGCCCGAGGCCGGTGCGGCCCCGGAGGTTTGCCCCGGGGAAATTCGCGACATAACGTGTTGCAGACAGCAGTCTGCCTACGCGCTGCGGAGGATCACATGGCGAGTCAGGGCGACATGCGTGTGAGCGATGCTGACCGGGATGCGGCCGCCACCAGGCTGCGCGAACATTTCGCGGCGGGCAGGCTCACGCTGGAGGAGTTCCGGGACCGGCTCGCCGCGGCTTTCGCCGCCACCACGGGCCGCGAACTGGGCCGGGTGACCGCCGACCTGCCGCATGACGGTATCTCCCCGCGCCTTGGTGTCCGGGCCTCGGCCGGAGGCGGGCGGCAGCGGCCACGTCAGCCCCACCGCCGACCGCATGGCCGGCCGCGATTGCGGCTCCGGTCCTGGCTGCTGCTGGCGTGCGCGGCGATCACGGCATTCTGGCTGCTGATCGGTTACTCCCTGCTGCACGGCGGACTCCTGGTCGCAGCGCTCCTCCTGATGCTCGGCTTGGTGGGCCTCACCGTCGGCGTCGTGGCCAGCCTGATCTGGCTGGGACGCCGCGCCTGGCGGCGCGGAGCCTGGCTCGAGGCTCTGCCGGTTCTCGTCGGCATGCCGTGGCTTGGCCGCGCGATCTGGGCCGGCCGCGCGGTGTGGATGGGCCGTGCGGCCTGGCGGGCGAGCGCCCGGTTCCGCCCCGCATACCCGGCTGGTCACGACCGGACCGCGGCCCGCAGCGGGACGACCAGGTAGCGGAACTGCGGGACACCTGCGAAACGGGACTCATCCCCGCCCTCGCTCCCTTGCGCGGTGCCGTCTTGCGCGGTGCCGTCTTGCGCCCAGGTGATGAGGGCTGGCTTGGCCGCACTGGTGAACTCCAGCCTGACCAGCCCCGGACCGGATGGTCCAGCGCCACTAGCCCTCGTGCCGCCGGCCCCCGTGCCGCTGGCTCCCGTGCCGTCGGCTCCCGTGCCGTCGGCTCCCGTGCCGCCATCGGACTCGGGCCCGTCGCCGGCCTCCGGGACCGGGCGCGAATGGCCCGATGCCGCCGCGGCAGCCAGGCCATCGAGCAGGTAGTGCGGGTTGAACGAGATGACCGGCTGATCGCCGTGGAACTCAGCGGCGACGGTCTCCACGGCCCGTGCCCGGCCTTCGGTCTGGGCCTCGACGATAACCTTGCCGGAACCGAACTCGAGCCGTACCGGGCTGGCCCGGTCCGCGACGAGCGACACGCGCTTGACCGCCTCCGTGAACGGCCCGGCGGGCACGTCCGCCCGGCAGCCGAACTCGCTGGGGAAACGGGAACGGTACCGGATGAACTCGCCGCCGATCAGACGGGCGGTCAGCCGCCGCCCGCCCATCCCGAAGCTGATCATTCCCTCGGCCGGCCGCGGCTCCCGGTCCGCGCCACCTCCTCCCTGACCGGCCTGCCCGCCTGGTTCCTGGCGCCCGGCGCCGCGTGCGCCCGGCCCGGTCTCGAACGCGACCGACACCGCCGAACCCGGCGCCATCGTCCTGGCGGCGTCGGCCAGGGTCCGCGCTGGGACAAGCGCGACCGCGCGCAGGCCTGGACTCACCGGGTGCCAGCCTGTCTCCCGTACGGCCAGGCGGTAGCGGTCCGTGGCGGCCAGGGTCATGGTCTCGCCGTCGATGTCCAGGCAGATGCCGGTGAGCATGGGCAGAGTGTCATCGCGGCTCGCCGCGGGCAGCACCTGGCCGATGGCCGCGGCCAGGTCGCCGCCGTCGATGGTGCCGGCCAGCGGCGGCGCCTGCGGGAGCGCTGGATACTCGTCACTGGGCAGTTGGACGAAGGTGAACTCCGCGCTCCCGCAGGTCAGGTTGACCACGTCGCCCTCCGCGGCGAAATCCGCGGTCGGCGCAGGAAGACTGCGGGTGATCTCGGCGAGGAGCCGGCCCGGCACCAGAACCGTTCCCGGCTCCTTGACTTCCGCGTCGAGGTGCGCTGTCGCCGACACCTCGTAGTCAAAACAGGACAGCGTCAGCCCGTCACCGGCCTCCAGCCGCAGACCGGACAGGACCGGCACCACCGGACGTGACGGAAGGGCGCGCGCCACCCACGCAAGAGCGTCCGCCAGGGCGTCCCGCTCGACCAGGAACCTCATTCCACTGCCTCCGACCCGTGGCCACCCATCGCCGCCACGATCCCGATCCTGGCACGCCCTGCTGACAATCCGAACCCGCCGCCCGGGGGGGTTCGGGGGGGTTTGCCCCCGGGCCAGCACAGCCGCTGGTCAGGCCAGGCCCGGTGGGGCGGACGCGAGAGTGGACTCGATAGCCGCGGCCAGCGCCCGCGCCGACTCCGCGGTCAACTCGACCGCTACCCGGGCCGAGGGACCCTGCCCCGGGTTGCGGAAATCGATGTTGAGGGTGTGCTCCGCCGCCGCGTGTTGCGGGTGATCGAAGTAGACCGTGGCCTCACTGAGGGCGAACCATCCGGACGCGCCCTTGCCGCTGCCGTCCACCGCGACCTTTTCCGTGAGATAGGTGCACATGAGCCGTCCTCCCTTTCAGTTCGCCAGGTAGCGGCCGTAGAAATCCCAGATCTTCTGCCAGCCGTCCTTGGCCGCCTCGGGCCGGTAGGCGGGCCGGTTTACCGCGAAGAACGCGTGTCCCGCGCCTTCGTAGCTGTGGAACTCGAACACCTTGCCCGCCGCGGCGAGCGCCTTCTCCAGTTCGGCGACCTCATCCGGCGAGGGGTGCTTGTCGTCCGCGCCGAACAGGCCGAGCAGCGGGCAGGACAGGTCCTTGGCCAGGTCCACGATCGGGCCGACCTTCAGCGGCATGCCCTCCGGGGGCCTGCCGACGATGAAGGCGCCATAGCAGTCCACGGCCGCGTCCAGCGGGAGGCTGCACGCGGCCAGGAATGACTGGCGCCCGCCGGAGCAGTAGCCAATCGTCCCCGCCTTGCCGTTCGAGCTGGGTTGCGCGCGCAGGAACGTAACCGCCCCGAGAACATCTCCGACCAGCCGCTCATCGGGCACGCCGCCGAGCGCCCGCGCTGCGGCCGCGGCATCGTCCGGGCTCGCGCCTGGCGCTTCACGTGTGTACAGGTTCGGGCAGATGGCCGTGTAGCCGTGCGCGGCGAACTTCCGGGTGATTTCCTTGGTCTCCTCGTCATAGCCGGGCATGTGGTGGATCACCACGACACCACCGAACGGCCCGGGGCCAAGGTGGCGCGCGAGGTAGGCCTCGATCTGGTCCCCGCCGTGCCCGGTGATGTTGATGGTCTCCGCCATCATCGCGTCATACATCCGTGTCCTCTGCTTCCTCCGCGGTCGCACTCACTCCTACGCGGTACCACGGGTTCCTCTGCGGTACCACTGGCTCGGCGCTGCACGCGTCCCGGCGCCTCGCCTATCATGCCCGGTGCCTCCCGCCCGCTCCCCCGGGGCACCACCCGCATCCGGTATCGAGGCGACGCCCCCCGGTGAGAGACTCCCTGCATGACGTACCTCGCCGCGCAGGATCGTTATGAGCACATGCCCTACCGTCGCTGCGGCCGCAGCGGACTGGACCTCCCCGAGGTCTCGCTCGGGCTCTGGCAGAACTTCGGCGACGACCGGCCCATGGACGTACAGCGGGCCATCCTCCGGCGCGCCTTCGACCTGGGCGTCACAAAGGGCCTCGCTAGGCTCCTGACATGCGACTTTTGCCGGTTATTAGGCTATCGATCGAGACGGACGAGACTACCTCGCCCGAGCGGCAGCTCGACAAGATCCAGACCTACGCCCGGCTCGGCGACCACGAGCTGGTCCCCATCACCGAGGCGGATTACGACCTCAACGTCAGCGGCTCCGTCAGCCCGTTTGAGCGGCCGGGCCTCGGCCCGTGGTTGCAGGACGACCGGCTGGAGATGTGGGACGGGCTCTGCGTGGCCAAGCTCGACCGGCTCACCCGGAGCCTCTTCGACTTCGTGACGCTGGTCTCCTGGCTCGAAGCACGCGGCAAGACGCTGATCTGCATCGACCCACTGCTGGACCTCAGCACCCCGGCCGGGCGCGCGTTCGCCAGCATCACCGCGACCTTTGCCCAGTTTGAGCGAGAGACCATCGCGGCCCGAGTGCGCGATGCATGGCACCAGCTCCGTGATAGCGGCAAGTACGGCGGCGGCCAGGTCCCGTTCGGGTACCGGCCGTCGAAGCTGGACAAGGGGTGGGGATACGAACCCGATCCGGTCTACGGCCCGATCGTTGCCGAAATTTTCGATCGCTACTCCCGCTACGAGTCGCTGGGAAGCCTTACGCGCTGGCTCAACGACTCGGGTGTCCCAACACCCTGGAATGTCACCCGCCTCCGGGGCAAGAAGCCCGCGAAGGACACGCTGTGGAAGACCACCAGCCTCCGCAAGATTCTGGCGAGCCCGGCAAGCTTGGGTGCCACTGTCCGGACTGATGGAGCCCCGGTGCGGGACGAGGACGGCGTGGTGGTCTACCGGGCCGACGCGCTGGTGGAGCGGGACGTCTGGGAGCGCGTGCAGGCCCGTCTGGTGGCCAACCCGGTGAGCGCCAAAATCAACACCTGGCCCCTGACGCAGATCGCATTCTGCGCGGTCTGCGAAGACCCGATGTACAGCGCGACGGCCAAGTACGGCGACAAGACGTATGCCTACTACTGCTGCATCCACAGCCTGCGCCGTGACGGAAAGTGCACGGCCCGGAGGGTCAAGGCTGACGAGCTGGAGGACGCCGTATCCCGAGAACTGCTGGCCCTCGTGGGCGACCGGGAGCTGACCGAGAGCAAGCTGATCCCTGGCCGCGACTACTCCGAGGACATCGTGCGAGTGGCCGAGCAGATCGGGCACCTGTTCTCCGAGATACAAGTCGAAGCGCTCTCGGGCATCGACATCAGGGAGAAGCAGGCGACACTACAGCGCGCCCAGGAGGAACTGGCCCGGCTGCACGCCCTCAAGCCCGTGCAGGCCCGCGTGGAGCCCGTGGCGACCAGCCAGACGTTCCGCCAGCGCTGGGAATCGCTGGACGCGGCGGGCCGGAACGAGTTTCTGCGGTCTAACGGTGTCCGCGCAGTCGTCAGCCGGGAGGGGATGCCGCCGATCGTGCACCAGGAGGGGCCGCTGACGCCCACCGAGATCCCGAGGATGGCGATCATCGACAAGCCCGAGCTGCACGCCGTGATCTACCTCAGCAGCCTGGGCGACATGCTGCGCCAGGCCAGCGCTATGGCTGCCACTGTCAGGCCGTCGTGATGCAGTCGGTGTAAGCCTCCTACAGGCCCTGCACGTCGGCCACAATCGCCAGCCATTCTTCGGCGTCATCGACCAGCTCCAGCTCCAGGGTCCGGAGCTTGGCCGCCTCCTGATCGATGACGGGCTCCAGCTCGTCGTCTACCGGACCTACGGGTTCTGCCACTGTCTCCCCCTCGTGATCGTGATGGTGTGTCACTGTCTAGGCCGCCTGATTGTCCTTGAGCACCCGGAAGTATGTGGCGCGACTGATTCCGAGCAGGTCAGCAATCTCCTGGGCTGTCATCTCGCCTGCATCGCGGAGCATCCGGGCCACCTGGCACTGTTGCTCGGTGTAACTCTTGGAACGCCCACCCATGTGGCCGCGAGCGCGTGCTGCGATCAGGCCCTGCTGTGTGCGCTCGATGATGAGTGACCGCTCGAACTCCGCAACGGCGGCGAGGATGGTGAAGACCAGCTTCCCGACCGGCGTCGTGGTGTCGATCGGCTGGTCAAGGCACCGGAGCCCGACTCCCCTGGCTTCAAGATCGGCCGCGACCTGGAGAAGGTGCTGGACGCTCCTGCCCCACCGGTCGAGTTTGACCGAGACCAGGACGTCTCCCTCGCGGAGGTACGCGAGCGCCTTGTCCCATTCCGGACGGCTCGCCTTGGCCCCGGACTGGCCGACATCGCAGAAGACCTTGCTGCACCCGGCCTCGATCATGCGTGGGACCTGGACCTCTTCGGGGTGCTGATCGTCTGTAGATGAGCGCGCGTATCCGATGAGGCCCATCAGCCAAACACAACCTCTCCGAGAACTACGACCTGGAGCAGCTCGTCGGCCACCACCGCGTCCAGGTCGGCGTCGTCAGCGTTGAACACGAGGTGCTGCACTCGTCCACGAGCGCCCGACTTGCGTACCCGGGCGGGTTCTCGATGACCTTGCGGGCGGCCCGGAGGACACCAGCGGGGTCCACGGTCACGGTGGTCTCGCCGCCGTCGCCGTTCTCGCAGGTGACCTCGACCGACCACTCGTCGCTGGCCTTCCGGGTCTCGAAGTCCACGCCC
>DASWFT010000667.1:0-2652 GCA_036394075.1 Streptosporangiaceae bacterium | reverse complement strand
CTCGACACCATGCTCACGGCCGAAACGCACGCACGCGATCACATCGGCCACATCCCGGCAGCGTACGACCGCCGCCGGCCGCTTGTCGATCATCGCGTTGTAGACGGCGCGCGCCTCGTCATAGCCCGGATCTCCCGGCGTGATCAAGCTGCCGCGCAAGACAGCAGCCAGATTCTCATACGGCATGGTGGCAATGCCAGCTGATGTAGCGGTCATGAGGCTCCCCCTGGAGTGTGTCGCTCGACGTTCATGGCCTGGCCAAGTTAGGCGCGCACCGTTCACGGGGCGCGCGCTGGGGTCAGTCAGGCAGCGTTCTTACCTGTGCTTGACTAAACCGGCTGATCAGGGGAGCGTCTATACGCACTAGTGCGTACCAAGCGCGGCGACCGGGGGAGCGCGGCTATGTACGTTCCGTTGAAGACTCTGCAGCAGGCGGTGCGACTCGTCGGGGATCTCGCCGAACTCGATGACCCCGTCGGCTTTGCCGCCATCGTCCTGCCCGGCCTGGTCAGGCTGGTGGGCTGCGACGTGCTCACATATAACGAGATCGGCCCAGCCGAAAGCCAGACCAGCTACGCGGACTACCCGCAAGGTGCCCTCGACCCGGCCACCCAGCCGGTGTTCGCGGCGTACGTCAACGAACATCCGCTCGTCAGGCACTACCGTGCCACCGGCCCCGGCGAGCCGGTCAAGATCAGCGACTTCCTCAGCCGGGAGCGGTTCCATCGCCTGGGTTTGTACGCCGAATTCTTCCGCCGCATTCCGGTCGAGTACCAGATCGCTGTCAGCCTGCCCGGCCCCGATGACCGGGTCATCGGCATCGCGCTGAACCGCGGCCGCACCGACTTCACCGAGACCGACCGTGCGGTGCTCAGCGTGCTCCGGGCCCCGCTGCTGCGCGCATTCCTGCGCGCCCGCCGCCGCCAGGAGGCACAACACGGTCTTACCCGGGCGATGTCCCGCGGGCTGGCCCAGCTCACCGACCGCGAGCTCGAGGTCCTGCAACTCGTCGCCCTCGGACACACCAACATCGCCATTGCGCATGCGCTTGACATCAGCCCTCGAACGGCCGCGAAGCACCTCGAACACATCTACCGCAAGCTCGGCGTCACAAGCCGTGCCGCTGCCGTCGCGCGCACGGCGGGTCGGGCCGGTTAGGCGGCTGAATAGGCGGCTGTCAGCCGGGGTACGGGTTTTCTAGACGGGGTGCGGGTTTCTAGACGGGAACGGACAGCGACAGGCCGAACCGGGCCTTCTCGTCGGTCCACCATGAGCGCATCGCGAACCCGGCAGCGGCGAGTTCCGCCTCGATACCGCCGCGGCGGAACTTGGCCGACACCTCCGTCCGCATCTCCTCCCCCTCCGTGAACTCCACGACCAGGCCCACGGCGGGCAGCGTGACCCGCTGGTCCTGAACCGAGCGCAACCGCATCTCGATCCACTCGGCGCGGGCGTCCCAGATCGCGACGTGGTCGAACGCGTCCTGGTCGAAATCGGCCCCGAGTTCGGCGTTGAGCACGGCCAGCACGTTCTTGTTGAAGGCGGCGGTCACCCCGGCGGGGTCGTCGTAGGCGGCGACCAGGGCCTCGGGGTCCTTCACCAGGTCGGTGCCGAGCAGCAGGGCGTCCCCCGCGCGCAGCCCGGCCCGCAGCCGGGCCAGGAACGCCGCCCGCTCGGCCGGCAGCAGGTTGCCGATCGTGCCGCCGAGGAAGGCGACCAGGCGTGCCCCATAGGCCGCCGGCAGGCCCAGATGCTCCTCAAAATCAGAAACCACCGCCCGAACGGAAAGCCCCGGGTAACTGACAATCACCCGTCTCGCGGCCGCGATCAGGGCTGATTCGCTCACGTCCACCGGGACGTAGCTGCGCAGGGTCCCGGTCTCCCGCAGCGCGTCAAGCAGCAGGCGCGTCTTGTCCGACGAACCAGAGCCCAGCTCGACGAGCGTGCCGGCACCGGTGGCCGCCGCGATCTCGCCCGACGCCGCGCGCAGGATGGCCCGTTCCGCCCTGGTCGGGTAGTACTCGGGCAGCAGGGTGATCTTCTCGAAAATCTCACTGCCCCGCTCGTCATAGAACCACTTGGGCGACAGCGTCTTCGGCGTGGCCGTCAGGCCGGACAGCACGTCCGCCCGCAGTGCCGCGGCGAGGAAGCCATCCGGCAGGCAGCGCTCAATTGTGAGTTCCGTCATCCAGGTTGCGGCGCGGAAGCCCCGGCGTTTAGGCCGGGGAGGAAGCACCGCTCCCTCCCTCCGTTTTGTCGGCAGGCTGCGGTACATTCGGTAAGTCGGCGGCGATAACCAAGCCGCTGGCGAGCATGACCGCCGCAGGGCATGCGGTGGCAGCGCGGGGAGCCTTCTTGCGCAGTCGGGCACGGCGATGAACCGCGAACCAACAGCGCGACCACTAGGTCGCGGCTGAAATCCCCGCCCTTCGGGGCGGCGGAGGATGTCAAGAATGCGTGATCCTTCCGTTGTTGTTGTCCGGGACTAGATCGGGCAGCGGGTCGCCGGAAGTGGAAAGCGGGCGTACATCGACCGCTGCCGCGGTGGCCGTCAGTACGGACCTGGCGGCCACCTCGACCCAGCCAGGCCCGTCATCATCGGGTTCGGAGGCGACCACGATCCGGCCGGGACCGGCGTGGTACCAGAGCGTG
>DASWFT010000666.1:0-18864 GCA_036394075.1 Streptosporangiaceae bacterium | reverse complement strand
CGGAGACGTTCGCTGGGCGCTCATACTGATCCTCGTCGTGCTGCTCGCGGTTCTCGTCATCGGCGACCCAGGCCGCAACGACCGCGACTCCACCTGGCTGCGGATCGCGACGGGGACGCTCATCGGCGTGATCTCCCTGGTGAACGCCACGGCGGTGGTACGCCTGGTGGCGGCGATCATCGGCGCCCACGCCACGTTCACCAACAATGCCAACGTCCTGCTGGCCAGCGGGGGCGCCGTGTGGCTCACCAACGTGATCGCCTTTGGCCTGTGGTACTGGGACCTGGACCGGGGCGGAGCGGCGGCCCGCGCCCGAGGGGCCGGCCGCCCGCCGGCTTTCGTCTTCCCGGAGATGAGCAACACCCAGTACGTCGGGGCTGACTGGTATCCGAAGTTCATCGACTACCTGCACCTGTCGTTCACGACCGCCATGGCCTTCAGCCCGACGGACGTCTCGGCGATCAGGCCCTGGGCGAAGCTCATGACCATGGCCGAGGATGTGATCTCGCTCCTGGTGGCGCTGCTGGTGGTCGCCCGCGCCGTCAACATCCTGAAGTAGCGGCAATCACCCCGCTCAGGTGAGGTGTTCGCGGCCGTGACCGCCGCACCATTGGGTGGCTATACCCGCGCAGAAGGGACTGCTGCCCAGGTGACGATGCCGTCCGATCCGCTTGCGCTGCTGCGGTCCAAGAGCTACGTGGCGCTGCTGGTGCTCGCCGCGATCATCGGCGTGCCCGTGTCGGCGGCGGCCTACTTCTTTCTCGCGCTGGTCAGCAAGCTCCAGGGATGGATCTTCACCGACCTGCCCAAGGACCTGGGCTTCCACGCCGAACCGCTGTGGTGGCCAATTCTGCCGCTGCTGCTGGCCGGGGTCCTGGTGAGCCTCACCATCCGGTACCTGCCCGGCCAGGGCGGCCATTCACCAGCCGACGGGTTCAAGGTGGGCGCAGGCCCTCCCTCCCCGGTCGAGCTGCCTGGCATCGTGCTCGCGGCCTTTGCGACGTTGAGCCTGGGCGTTGTGCTCGGGCCCGAGGCGCCACTGATCGCTCTCGGCGCCGGGCTCGGCGTCTTCGCAATCCGGCTCGTCAAACGGGACACTCCGGCCAGAACCCAGGCTGTGGTGGCCGCGGCGGGCAGTTTCGCCGCCATCAGCACACTGCTTGGCTCGCCCCTGACCGGGGCGTTCCTCCTGATGGAGGCCTCGGGGCTGGCCGGGTCCATGATGGAGCTGGTGCTGATCCCGGGCCTGCTGGCGGCCGGCGTCGGTTCGCTCATGTTCATCGGCCTGGACGCCTGGACCGGGCTCGGCACGTTTTCGCTGGCGATTCCCGGCCTTCCGCACGTCGGGTCGCCCACGGCCGCGGAGTTCTTGTGGGCACTGGCGATCGGGGTGATGGCTGTCCCGCTGGGCAGCGGAATCCGATGGCTCGGCCTGTTCCTGCGCCCTCATGTCGAGCGGCGGATGGTGCTGGTCACGCCGGTAGCTGGCCTGGCCATCGCGGGCCTGGCCATCGCGTTCGCGGCAGCCACCGGAAAGGGCTCATCCGAGGTGCTGTTCTCCGGGCAATCCGCCCTCGGCCCGTTCATCAGCAACAGCGCCAGCTATACCGTCGGAGCACTGCTGTTGCTCATTGCCTGCAAGGGAGTCGCTTACGGGGTGTCGCTGAGCGGCTTCCGCGGCGGCCCGACCTTCCCGGCGCTGTTCCTCGGGGCGGCGGGTGGCGTCGCGCTGTCCCACCTGCCGGGACTTCCCCTTGTTGACGGCATCGCGATGGGCATCGGCGCGATGTCCGTCGTGATGCTCAGGCTCCCGCTGACCTCCGTCTTGCTGGCCACCTTGCTGCTGGCGTCGGACGGCCTCGCCGTCATGCCGCTGGTGATCGTGGCGGTCGTGGTGGCGTATGTGATCTCGGCGAGGCTCACACCGTCCCCGGCGGTCTCGGCCCCGGAAGCATCACGCCCGGTACGAGGAGCCGCGCTTGGCGGGAAGGACCGCGCCGATGAGCCAGAAGATCGGGATGAAGATGCCGATCAGGCCGAAGACCCAGTGACCCTTGCGGAAGGTCACGATGGCCACGGTGAACAGCAGGGCTAGGTACAAGATCCCCAGGGTGAGCGAGAAGAACCAATCCAATCCTGACATGACGCGACGTCCTTTCAGAGATCATCGTGATTACGTGCTGGCGGTACGCGGGTGCGCCGCGAAGTCCGGCTGGCGCTTCCCGCTGGCTTCCCGCGGCTCCCCCCGGAGCGGCGCCGGACAGGGCGAGGCGGCCGGGGCCGGCCGATGACCGGTTGCGCTTGTTCGGCTGGCGCCCGGAAGGCAGCGACGAGGCGGGCGACCAGGGTGGCCAGGAACACCTGACCGGTCAGGGCCTCCATCACGGCGATGGCCCGGCCGCCGTTACCAGCGGCGGTGAAGTCGCCGTAGCCGAGGGTGGTCAGCGTGGTGAAACTGAAGTACTGGAGTGTCTGGGTGCTGGCGGGCTGGCCGCCAGCGAAGAAGGGTGCGCTACCCAGGTGCTCGATAGCCGCGTAGCAGGCGGCGAACATCAACCCGATGATCAGGTAGGCGCTCAGGGCACCGTAGATGCTCTGGATGGTGACCGTGGGCCGGTCCAGCACGCGGCGTACGAGGAGGACCACGGTGAAGAGCAGGAGCAGCGCCTTCCATATCTCCGCGGCGCCGTAGCCAGCGGCGGTGCCGGTCAGGTCAGCCGCTCCAGCCGCGACAGAGCCAATCAGCGCGACACCGCCGGCCAGCCTCGCCGTCCGGCGGCGCACCCGCGACGTGCGGAGCGCCAGCAGCAATACCGCCGCGAACGCTGCGACCTGGAGATCGCCGGCCAGCTTGCTGAAGCTGAATGCTGACAGCAGGTAGGTAGAGATCAGCACGAGCAGCAGCACGCCATACCGCCCGGCCGTCTCCGGCGGACCGGGATGGCTGCCCTGCCCGGCCATCTCCGGCGGACCCGGATGGCTGCCCCGGCCGGCCGTCTCCGGCGGACCGGGCTGGCTGCCTCGCCTGACTGCCCGCCGGGCCAGCGATGCCTGCGCCATGCCCCTCCGTCCGGTCACGCTCGGGCGGGACAGCTAGCCCGTAGTTACTAGGCGCTGGTGGTGCTGGCGCCTCCGCCGTGCAGGGCGTCCTGGAGTTCTTTCTCGCCTTCCTTGGACAGGGAGGTCTTCAGCACGGTGCCGCCGTACTTGCTCATCGCCTCGATGGCCTTGTCCGGGGTGACCTTCTCCACCATCAGGAACAGCGCCGAGGTGCCGGGCTGCAGCATGTCGCGGACCTGGTCCTGGAACTGCTTGTCGATGCCGGACTTGGTGACCTTGCCCATCAGGGCGCCCAGCCCGGCGCCGATGGCGATCCCGGCGATCGGGACGAAGAACAGTGCGCCGAACAGGAGCCCCCAGAACATGCCCCAGGTCGCCCCGCCGCGGACCAGGTGGTGGCTGGTATGGACGTGGAATTTGCCTTCTTTGTCCCGCTCGATCACCGCGATCGCGTCGGGCTCGATGATCAGGTCCCGGGCCAGCCGCCGTGCCTCCTCGGCGGCCGCCTCCGCGGTCGCCACGTCCGGGTACCCGATCGCGATCAGGTCAGCCATGGTGTTCTCCTTCTGCCGGTGATCACTGCCGGGCCCAGTCCACCAAGCTGCCGCAGACCACGCCCCACCCCCGGCGGGTGAACCTGGCGCGGGCGAGAACGCGGTACGCGGTCAGGAGGGTGGTTCGGTGTAGCGGCGCTCCTCATAGACCTCCGCAGCCGGTGCCCGCTGCCGGCGTCTCATCGCGATGAACACGATCGAGATGATCAGGCCAGCTACGCCGGCGGCCATCAAGATCACGCCGATGGCTTCCAGGTTCACGTGCGTGGGCTTCCAGGTAATGCCCCACCGGAGAATTGCGCCTATGACGATGAGCGCGATGCTGCCGCCGATTGTCACGGGGCTTGCCGCCTTTCCTCGAACCGGACCGCTGGTCCGGCGACCTGCGGCGCGCATAAGCGCCACGCCGTGTCCGCCGGATGCATTCCGGTGCTGAGCGCTCAGCAGGCCTAGGTTCCCCCCGAAGCCAGGAGCCCGCCTCCCTCCGCACGGGTGAATCCCGGCCGGCTGTACTGACGCGCCGCTCCGCCTCCGCCCCGCCGTCGGCCGGGCCACTCACCTCATACGGGTGAAGATCGGGAATGCCCGGACAGAGCACGATGGTGTCGGATCAACACGGCCCAGGAGGGACGTCATGACCGCATCCGACCCCAAGCCCGCGGACCAGGCCCTCCCTGGACGCCACGCGGCGGCCGACGCCGACAGCACCGTCCGGGGGCATGTTGCCGCTGGAAAGTCTCGTGATCGATCGTGGCTCGTTCTCCTGGCGGGCGCGACGGCGACCTTCGCCCTTGGTCTCGTCGTGCTCGTATGGCCCAAGGCGACGCTCAACGTGGTGGCGATCCTGCTCGGCGTCCAACTGCTGGTGTTCGGCCTCGCCCGGCTGTTCGCGGGCCTTACCGTGCGTAACGAGAGCGGCGGGACGCGGGCGGCTTATGTCATACTCGGCCTGTTCGGCCTGGCCGCGGGCCTGTACTGCATCCGGCACCTGTCAGTCACCGTGGTGCTACTCGCGTTCATCGTTGGGCTGTTCTGGGCGCTGCACGGTGTGGTGGACCTGATCATCGCGGCCATCGCCGGACCGGTGCCCGGACGGTGGCTGAAGGCGACGTCCGGCGTGATCAGCCTAGGAGCTGGACTTCTGGTAATTTTCAAGCCCACGATCTCGCTGAAGTTCCTGCTGGCGGTGCTCGGCGCGTGGCTGATGCTCTACGGCGTCCTGCTGGCCGCCTGGGCATTCCGGGCGCGGAATGCCGCTACCCGGCCCCTCGCAACCCGATGAACGGGGCCCTCTGACCGAGGTTACCCTCCGTCGCAGTTTGGGCTCTGGCGTGGGCGGGGACGCTAGGCCCATTGTGGCAAATGTGTGATGATGCACGTGTGCCGGAGGGGGACGCACCAGAGTATGCACTACGGGCGGTAGCCCGCTCCGATCCGGCGCGTCCGCTGCTTGACACGCCGATCGAAACCAAGCTCCACGCGCCCAGGTCGCGCAAAGAGTGGGTGGAGCGGCGGGAGCTCGTGCAGTCGCTGGCCGATTCTGCCGCCGCCAAGCTCATCCTCGTTGACGCTCCCGCGGGCTTTGGCAAGACCACGCTCGTGGCCCAGTGGCGTTCCAGCCTCATCGAACAGCGGCGGTTCGCATGGCTCTCGCTCGACCGTGACGACGATGACCCCGGCCGGTTGTGGTGGCATGTCGTGTTCGCGCTGCAACGAGCGTGCCCCGAACTCGGCGGCGAGGACATCCTGCGGGTTCTGCGGGTCCAGGGTCGGCCGGACATCGGCGGAAGCGTGCTCCCGGCGCTGGTCAACGAGCTGGCCGCGCTCCCGGAACCGGTTGTTCTCGTCCTCGATGACTGTCATGTGATCAAGGATCCACACTGCCTCGACCAGATCGCGCTGCTGCTGCTCCATCTGCCGCCAACGGCCCAGCTGGTGATCATTACGCGAATTGATCCGGGGCTGACGCTGGCGCGGTTGCGGGCCGTCGGCCAGATGGTCGAGTTCCGGGCGCAGGAGCTGCGCTTCGGGCCTGCCGAGGTGGCCGCGCTCGTGCACGCGGTCTCGGCCGTCGAGCTCAGCGAGCCGGACCTGGCTGATCTCGTCGAGCGGACCGAGGGATGGCCGGCCGGCGTATACCTGGCGGCGCTCTCTCTCCGCGATCACCCCTCGCCGAGCGCCTTCGTTCACCAGTTCAGCGGCGATAACCGGTTCGTCGTCGACTTCCTGGCCGAGGAGGTGCTCAGCCGCCAGCCCGCCGAGATCCGGCAGTTCCTCATGCGGACCGCCGTTCTCGACCGGTTCTGCGCGCCGCTCTGCGACGCCGTCGCCGGGTCGACGAACGCGACGGAGATCATAGGCGTCCTCGAGCGAGAGAACCTCTTCGTCGTGCCGCTTGACGAGATCCGGCAGTGGTACCGCTATCACCACCTCTTCGCGCAGGTGCTTCGCAGCCAGCTGGGCAGGACCGAGCCTGATCTGATGCCCGCCTTGCATGAACGCGCCAGCGCCTGGCATCGGGTGTCGGGGTCGGTGGGCGAGGCGGTAAGTCACGCGCTGGCCGCGGGCGACATCGGCGGGGCGGTCGACCTCATCGCCAGTCACTGGTACGAGTACGTGAGCGTCGGAAGGACGGGGACTGTTCGCGGATGGATGCGCTCGCTCACCTACGACCAGATTGCCGCCAACCCCCTGGTGGCGCACTGCGCGGCGTGGGTCGCGGCCCTCTCCGGCGAGCCGGGGCCAGTGCGGCGGTGGCTCCCGGTTATCGAGGCCGGACGCCATGAGGGACCGCTACCCGATGGAATCCGATCGTTGGAGTTCTCCGCCGCGCTGCTGCGCGGCGTCTACGGGTTCGAAGGCCTCCGGGTGATGCGCGAGTCGGCCGCCATGGCCGTGGAGCTGGAAACCGACCCGACGTCGCCCTGGTACGCGCTGGCGAGGGGTGCGCATGGTTTCAGTCTCTACCTGTCCGGTGAACTTCAGGCGGCCGAGGAAGCGCTGGAGGCGGCGGAACGAAGCGAGGCACCGGTCCCGATGATACGCATCCTGACCTTGTCCACCCTGTCCCTCGTGGCGGTCGAAATGGGCCGGCTACCGCAGGCCACAAAGCTTGCCGACACGGCCCGCGGCCTGGCCAGCCAGGGTCATGTCAGCGAGGCGCCGCAGGGTTCCATCGCCTATACGGCCACCGGCGCGGCCTATGCCGCGAAGGGACAGCTCGACGAAGCTCGGAGCCAGCTTGAGCATGCCATCCAGGCCCGACGGAAAAAGCCCGGGATCAGCCCCTGGGCCACCCTCGAAGCCATGCTCGTGCTGACGCAGGTCCTGCTCGACCTAGGCGAGGATGCCGGCGCCGCGGCACTCATCGAGGGAGCACAGGACGTGCTGACCTCGTTCCCGGACGGCGTGGAGGTTCAGCAGGCCCGGCTGGACCGGCTCAAACGGCGGCTCGTGGCCCCGTCGCGAGGAGCCTCACTGGCCGACTCGCTGACCGAACGCGAGGTGGCGGTGCTGCGCCTGCTCCGGGGCACGCTGTCCCTCCGGGAGATCGGGCAGGAGCTGTACGTATCTCCGAACACAATCAAGACCCACGCTCGGGCGATCTACCGGAAGCTCGGCGTGTCCACCAGGCACGACGCCGTTGAGCACGCTCGCGAAAGCGGGATCTTGTGACGCCTCCGGGTGGTTAGCGCTAGCCGACTTCATCGAGAGTGTGGGGGGACGTGAGCGATTCAGGTGCGCAAGAGGGACGACGGCCGGAGCATGGTCCTCGGGCGGTCACCGACTCGACTCCGGCCCGGCCGCTGCTGGATGCGCCGATCGAGACGAAGCTCCACGCTCCCAGGTCGCGTAGGGAGTGGGTGGAGCGGCGGGAGCTAGTGCGGTCGCTGGCCGACTCCTCCGCCGCCAAGCTCATCCTCGTTGACGCTCCCGCGGGCTTCGGCAAGACCACCCTCGTCGCCCAGTGGCGTTCCAGCGCCATGGAACAGCGCCGGTTCGCGTGGCTCTCGCTCGACCGCGGCGACAATGACCCGGGCAGGCTCTGGTGGCATGTGGTGTCAGCACTGCAGCGAGCGTGCCCTGAGTTCGGCGGCGAGGACATCCTGAGAGCCTTGCGGCTCCAGGTTCCGGACATCGACGGAACGGCGCTCCCAATGCTGGTCAACGAGCTGGCCGCGCTCCCCGAACCGGTTGCCCTCGTCCTTGACGACGGCCACGTGATCAAGGAGCGAAGTTGCCACGACCAGATCGCGTTCCTGCTCTTCCACCTCCCGCCAGCTGCCCAGCTGGTGATCATTACGCGAGCTGACCCGCCGCTGCCGCTAGCCCGCTTGCGGGCGGCCGGCCAGATGGTCGAGTTCCGCGCGCAGGAGCTGCGCTTCGCGCCCGCGGAGGTCGCCGCGCTCGTGCACGCTGTTTCCGCCGTCGAGCTCAGCGCGCCCGACCTGGCCGATCTCGTCGAGCGGACCGAAGGATGGCCGGCCGGCGTATACCTGGCGGCGCTCTCTCTCCGCGATCACCCCTCGCCGAGCGCCTTCATCCACCAGTTCACCGGCGACAACCAGTTCATCGTCGACTACCTGGCCGAGGAGGTGCTCAGCCGCCAGCCCACCGAGCTCCGGCAGTTCCTCATGCGGACCGCCGTTCTCGACCGGTTCTGCGCGCCACTCTGCGACGCCGTCGCCGGGTCGACGAACGCGGCGGAGATCATCGGCGTCCTCGAGCGCGAGAACCTCTTCGTCGTGCCCCTTGACGAGATCCGGCAGTGGTACCGCTATCACCACCTCTTCGCGCAGGTGCTTTGCAGCCAACTGGCCAGGACCGAGCCTGATCTGGTGCCCGCCTTGCATGAACGCGCCAGCGCCTGGCATCGGCTGTGGGGCTCAACGGACGACGCGATCAACCACGCGCTCACGGCTGGCGACATCGCCGGGGCCATCGACCTTATCGCGAGTCACTGGTACGCCTACACGGACCTCGGGAGAGTGGGCACAGTTCGCGGCTGGCTGCGTTCGCTTGGTGACGACCAGATCGCCGCCAACCCCGTGGCGGCGCATTGCGCGGCGTGGGCGGCGGCCTTCACCGGTGAGCCGGAGGCGCTCCGCCGCTGGCTCCCAGTTATTGAGGCCGGGCAGCATGAGGGGCCGCTACCGGACGGAATCCGGTCGCTGAAGTCCTCAGCCGCGCTGCTGCAAAGCATCTGCGGGTTCGACGGCCTCCGGGTGATGCGCGAGTCGGCGGCCACGGCCGCCGAGCTGGAAAGCGACCCGACATCGCCCTGGTACGCGCTGGCCAGGGGAGCGCTTGGTTTCAGCCTCTATCTGTCCGGCGAGCCATATGCGGCGGCGCGACCGCTCGAGGAGGCAGTGCTCAGCGAGGCATCCGTCCCGCTGACGCGCCTGGTGGCCAAGTCCGTCCTGTCCCTGGTCGCGGTCGCACTGGGCCGACTGCCGCAGGCCCATGAGCTGGCGGACGATGCCCGCAGCCTGGCGATCCGCGGTGACCTCAGCGAGGCGCCGCAGAGTTCCCTCGCGTACACGGCGGCCGGTGCGGTCTATGCCGCGCTGGGGCGTCTCGACGAAGCCCGGAGCGAGCTCGAGCATGCCGTCCGGTCCCGCCGGAGAGTGTCCAGGATCAGCCCTTGGCCCACCGTCGAAGCCCTGCTCGTGCTGGTGCAGGTGCTGCTCGACCTAGGAGACCACGCCAGAGCGAGGGAGTTCATCGAGGAGGCAAGGGATGTGCTGAACTCGTTTCCGGACGGCGCGGAGGCTCAGCTGGCCCGCCTGGAGAGGCTCGACCGCCGACTCGAGGGCCGACCACGTTCGGTGGGACGTGTGGACTCGCTGACCGAACGCGAGGTGGCAATACTGCGCCTGCTCCGGGGCACGCTATCCCTCCGCGAGATCGGGCAGGAGCTGTCTCTGTCGCGAAATACGATCAAGACCCATGTGCAGGCGATCTACCGAAAGCTCGACGTGTCCGCCAGGGACGAAGCCGTCGAACACGGCCGCGAGATCGGCATCCTATGACGCCCGGAGGCGAGCCGGGAGGCACGCCCCCGGCGAGCCAAAGGGGCGCGCTAAGCGCCCCGGCGGCGAGCGGGAAAACACAGCTCAGATCAGTTCGAGCAGCCTCGCGCGGCGGACTGCCTCGCTGCGGTGCGCCGCTGCCAGCTTGCGGTAGATGCTCTTAAGGTGGGTCTTCACCGTATTCACCGAAATGTACATCTCGCTGGCGATCTCGGCGGTGCTCAGCATCCCCGACAGGTGCCTGAGCACTTCACGTTCACGGTCGCTGAGGCGCTCGACGATCAGGGGCGCCGCATCGCCCTTCACTGGCCGGGCCGGGGCCCAGCCAGTGCCCACCAGACCGGGCTCGAGCAGGTGCCGGTATGCGTGGGCGAGTTCAGGATCGCGGCGTAGCACCGGCCGAATCCAGATCCGCTCCATGGCGAACGGCAGCCGGTGCTGCTCTGGCCGGCCCAGCTTCAGCGCCTGCTCGAGTGATCGACGACCGCGTGCCCGGTCACCGCTCCCATAGCTGAGCCGGGCATCCAGCAGCCATCCCTCCAGGCGGATGTTGTTGGGCTGCTCGGCGGAACCAGCCGATGCGAACGCGAGTGCTTGTCCTGCTGCTTGAGGATCTCCCGCGGCCAGCCGCACATGCGCCAGCGTGACGGCCGCATCGAGCTGGGACTGCGGGCCGGCATGCCCGGCCGTGTAGACCGCGGACTGGATGTCCCCGGCCGCCGCGCACGCCCGCGCATCGAGGAGTACCAGCCGGTGTTCGAGCCAGGAGGGGGGCGACCAGCCCTGTCGTGCCCGGCCGACCATCTCCGTCGTCACCCCGGCCCGGCCTTCGGCCAGCCCGCGGCGCGCGGCAACGAGGCAGGCGGCGGCGTACGTCAGCTTGTCCGGCCGGATCCGCAGGGCAGCGTTGGCCACCTTGAGCTGGGTACGCGCCTGTTGCAGTTCGTTGCGTTCCAAGTGCACACACGCGAGGGCCACACTTGCGGCGGCGCTGGCGGGCGCCGCAGGTTCGTCGGCGTTGCTCTCCGCCGCGCCGGCGGCCTCATCGGCTAGCTCGATCGCGCGACTCAGCCCTCCCCGCAGGGCCTCCAAGAGGGCGAGATTCCCGAGACAGTCAGCCCGCTCATACCTGCTGTCCGGAGCGCAGGCGGCAGCCACGCCCTCCTCGAGGGTGGCGGCCGCCTCATCGAGATGGCCGGCCCAGAATTCCACGGCGCCGCGACCCGACAGCACCTGAGCGCGAATCCCGGGATGCCGGGCCAGGAGGCCTTCGGGGATGGCCGCGAGCAATCCCTCCGCGCTGGCGGCCGCGGCCGTCGCGGCATCGAGTTCCCCGGTGCGGCGGGAAACGGCCAGCCGGATCAGCGCCGCAGCCAGCCGGGCCGGGATCTCGTCATCAGCGGGAAGATGCTCAAGGATGCCTTCTGCCGCGCCGAGCGAGGGGCCGCCTGGGTAGCCGGTGGCGCCGGAAAACTCCAGCGCGGCGGCGACGAGCAACTGCTCCGGCTTCGCCCACGGCACGCCCGGCGGCATCTGCCGGAACCCATCGGCCAGCGGCTGGCTGCCCCGCGGTTCGATGAGCTGGCCTATGGCCAGCTCATCAAGAACTATCCGGGCCGCGAGCTGCCAGTCACCCGACTCCCCGGCATGCCGCACGGCATCGGTGAGCGACCCGTTGCGCCGGAACCACAGGGCCGCTCGCCGGTGCAAGTCCGGTAGCAGGCCGGGGCGTTCGCGTCGGAGCTTCAGGCGCAAGACCGCGCGGAACAGCGAATGGTAGCGGTACCACCCGTGCCCGATGGGCAGGACGAACGTGTTGGCCTGCGCCAGGGCGGGCAATGCGTTCGTGGCCTGTTCGTCATCGGCTAGCTCGCAGGCGATTCCCCCGCTGACCCGGTCCAGGATGCTCGTGCGCAGCAGAAGGTCCCGGATCGACGCGGGCTGAGCGTCGAGAACCTCGTCCACGAGATAGCTGGTGATGGCGCTGTCCTCGGCGTCGAACTCCTTGACGAACTGCTCGGGGTCGGGGTGCCCGTCCATCGAGATCGCGGCCAGGCGCATGCCCGCTGCCCAGCCCTCAGCCCGCCTGGTGAGGCGCTCAAGTGCCGCCGCAGACAGCGCGACGCCATGTTGCGCCAGGAGCAAGCCGGATTCGGGAACGCTGAAGGCGAGATCCTTGGCCCGGATCTCCGTGAGTTCCCCGGTCAGCCGGTACCGGTGCAGGGGCAGCAGCGGGTCCATCCGTGACGAGACCACGAGATGCAGGCTTGGCCTCGCGTTCCGCAGCACGTAGGCCAGCCCGTCCAGAGTGCCGGGTTCGGTCAGCAGGTGGAGGTCATCGAGCACCAGGACGACCGGCGGGTCCTGCGCCGCCAGCACCGATGCCAGCCGCAGCAGGAAGACATGGTCGACCGCGTCCGCACGGGCGGGAGGCGAGGAGACCTGCGGAAGGGCGACGCCGGCTCGCCGCAACGCCGCCACGACATAGGACCAGAAGACACTCGGCCGGTTGTCGTAATCGTCAAGGGTGACCCACGCCAGGCGGTCAGGGCTGGTGCTGGCGGCCGCCCACAGCGTGATGGCCATCGTCTTGCCGGCGCCGGGTGGGCCGGTGACGGTGGTCATCGGGCCGCGCGCACCCTCAGCGATGAGTTTCTCGATGCGTGGACGCGGGACAGCCCAGCCGGGCAGGCCGGGCATGGTGATCTTGGACATTAATACCGGATCGTCACTGCCGGTCGCGTGTGCTCTCAAACGGGCCGGGCCACGCGCGGCCGTGCTGGTCACCTTCGCCACCAACTCCCCGATCTGCGGCTGCCAACCCCAGGACCGGACATTCATCCTGTGGGTGATGGCCTGCTCCGCCCGGGGTCCAGAGGCGGGTTGGTTAGCTTGCCTACAAGTGATCACCGCTCGTATGCGGGTGATATGTCATCACCCTGTACGGATTTCACCAGGGTGACCGAATTCACCCGCCGTGAGTGGGGCGCGGCGAGCCGACAAGCAGCACCGTGGAGGTCTGCGTTGCCCATTCCGACTTGCTGAGGGGGCTACGGTGACACCGTCCTACTACGAGATCCGCGTAGTAGGGGTCCTCCCGCCCGAAGCCTTGCTTGACTTCGAGCGGCTCACGGCCTCCGTGGAGCCGGTGGAAACCGTCCTGCACGGCCCTATTACTGATCAGGCGGCCCTGCACGGGCTGCTCGCCAGGCTTGAGACGTTCGGGGTGGAGGTCCTGGAGGTACGCCGTATACATGACCGGGGTCCGGCGGCCGGGGAGAACGGTCCAGGCGATTAATGGTTTCCTGCGCGTCACCTAGGTCGTGGGCTTGGGGGTCAGATGCCGCAAATTGAGACGGCCCGCCCGGCGATCGCCGGGCGGGCCGCCGCCCTGCTATCGCTGCTTGCCCTCATCGCCGGCCTCGGATGGCTGGTGGTCGGCGTCGTCGTGCATTTCGTGACCGCGGTTCTGACCATCGTCGGCCTGCTGGTCTGGGTCACGGCCGGCTGGTACGTGGTGTCGAGGCGCGGGATGGTCCGCGCGGCCGGGCTGATCGCCATGACCGTGGCCCTGGGCGTGCTGATCGCTGGCCTGGTCCTCGCCAACCTCAGCATCCTGCGGATGATCTTGATCTTCGTGCTGGCCGTGGTGTCGCTGGCGTCGGCACGGTTCGCGCTGCGGGCCAGGACCACCGCGCTGGGCCCGGCTGGCCACCTGAGGCCGGCCTCAGCCGCCGAGCATCCCGTTCTGATCATGAATTTGAAATCGGGGGGCGGGAAGGCCGAGCGATTCCGGCTGGCTGAGGAATGCCAGAAGAGGGGCATCGAGCCGGTCGTGCTACAGCCCGGGGATGACCTGCTGCAGCTGGCGGAGGACGCCGTCGCGCGGGGCGCCGACGTGATCGGCATGGCGGGAGGCGACGGCTCGCAGGCGCTGATCGCCACCGTCGCCGCCCGGCACGGTATCCCGCATGTGTGCGTGCCGGCAGGGACGAGGAATCACTTCGCGCTCGACCTCGGCCTGGACCGAGAGGATGTCATAGGCGCGCTTGAGGCGTTCGCGGACGGGGTGGAGCGCCGGATCGACCTGGCGGCGGTCAATGGGCGGATCTTCGTGAACAACGCCTCGCTGGGGCTGTACGCGAAGGTTGTCCAGTCACCCGAGTACCGCGACGCGAAGCTCAAGACGGCCGCGTCGATGCTGCCGGATCTCCTGGGCCCGGATGCGGCCCCCCTCGACCTGCAATTTCGCGGACCGGATGGCATCGACCACCCGACCGCCCAGCTGATCCTGGTGTCGAACGATCCATATGAGCTGGATCATCTCGGCGGCCGGGGAACGCGGGAACGGCTGGATCTCGGCGTGCTCGGGATCGTGGCGGCCAGGATCGGCGGCGCGGATGACGCCAGGCTGTTCGTGGCGCTCGAGGCCGCCGGTCAGGTCCGCCGCTTCCCCGGCTGGCAGGAGTGGACCGCGCCCCGCTTCGAGATCAGCTCCGGCGGGCCGCTGGAGGTCGGGATCGACGGCGAGGCTCTGCTGCTGGATCCTCCGCTGGTCTTCGAGTCCCGCCCGGGTGTGCTCCGGGTCCGCCTGCCTCGCCACGCCGTCAGGCCCTCTCCGGCCGCGCGGGCGGTGCGGCTGCTGTCGGGCTCGACGATCACGGAACTGGGCCGGGTGGCGGTCGGCCTGCCGTATAAACGTCGCGCAGCGTCTCGATCTCCTGGGTCGTGAAGGTCCGCTCGCGGCGGATGTCGCGGGTGAAGGCCAGCCACCAGGTGAGCAGGGCTCCGAGGCGGTTGCGGTAGCCAGTCAGGAACGCGATGTGGATGAACAGCCAGATCACCCAGCCGAGGAAGCCACCGACGTGCAGGCGCCCCGCGGAGACGACGGCACGGCCACGGGAGATGTAGGCCGCCGAGCCGAGGTCATGGTAGCGGAAGGGCTTCTCAGCCAGGTCTCCCGACACCTGGCGCCGGATGCGGTTGCCGGCGTAGAGCCCGGACTGCATCGCCACCTCGGCCACGCCCGGAAGCTTGTTCAGGCTCATCATGTCGCCCAGGACGGAGATCTCGGGGTGCTCGGGGATGGTGAGGTTCGCCTCGACGAGGATGCGCCCGGCCCGGTCGCGCTTGGCGTCAGTGGCTTTCGCGAGAGCCTCGGCGATCGGAGGGGCCTCCACGCCGGCTGTCCACAGCACGGTGCCGGCGTCATAGCGGGTCTGCTCGCCGGCCTGGTCGCGGACGAGCACCCAGCCCTGGTCGACATGAGTGACGATGGAGCCCATATGCTGCTCGACGCCGAGCGCCTGCAGGGCCTGGTCGGCCTTCTCGGACAGTTTCGGGCCGAACACAGCCAGCGGCGCGCTGCCGCCGTCGAAGAGGAGTACCCGGGCGTCCTCCGGCCTGATACCCCGGAACTCGGCGCGCAGGGTCTTGGTGGCCACCTCCCGGATCTGCCCGGCCAGTTCCACGCCGGTCGGGCCGGCGCCGACGAGCGCGAACGTCAGCCAGGTCCGGCGCTCCTGCGGGTCGGTGGCCGTGTCGGCCATCTCGAACGCGCCATACACCCGGCGCCGGATCGCGAGCGCGTCCGAGATCGTCTTCATGCCCGGCGCCCAGCGGGCGAACTCGTCATGGCCGAAATAAGACTGCCGGACTCCGGCGGCCACAATGAGGTGGTCGTAGCCGAACTCGATGCGATCGCCGCCGACGCGTGCGGCGATCACCCGCCGGCCGGCCGTATCAAAGTCGACGACCTCGGCCATCACGCAGTCGACGTTCTTGTATTTCTTGAGCAGGTCGCGCAGCGGAGCGGCGATCTTGCCCTCGGACATGATCCCGGTGGCGCACTGGTAGAGCAGCGGCTGGAAGACGTGGTGCTGGGCGCGGTCGATGAGCGTCACCGAGACGTCGCTGCGGCGCAGCCTGCGGGCCGCGAACAGCCCGGCGAAGCCGCCGCCGACGATCACGACGCGGGGGCGCCCGGATTCCTCTGTCATCGGATGCTCCGGTCCATCCTCAGCCTGCCGGGTCGTGCCAGGTGTCCCGGCTGGGCAGCAGCCGGTCGGCTTCCTTCGGACCCCAGCTGCCCCGGGCGTAGGGGTGTACGGGCGTGACGTCGCCGAGGACCGGGTCAACGACCTTCCAGGCTGCTTCGACGGTGTCCTGGCGGGCGAACAGCCAGCGGTCCCCGTCCAGGGCCGCGCCGATGAGCCGGTCATAGGGGCGCATGTCGGACCCGGACTGCCCCGCGAACGACAGTTCCTCCAGCAGCGGCTCCAGCCCGGCGCCCGGCTTCTTGCCCGCCAGCGTGAGGCCCACCGCGGTCTCCGGCCAGACCCGGAACCGCAGCGAGTCGCGGACGGTGAACGGATCGATGCCGAACACGTCATGCGGAGGCCGCTTGAAGCGGATGTCGATCTCGGTGGCGGTGACCGGCATGCACTTGCCCGCCCGGATCAGGATCGGCACGTCGGCCCAGCGCCAGGTGTCGGCCGCGAGCCGGACGGCGACGTAGCTCTCCGTCGTCGATTTCGGGTCGACCCCGTCCACCTCGTGATAGCCGTCGTACTGGCCCCGCACCGTATCCTCGGGGGTCAGCGGCCGGAGCGCGGATATCACCCGGGACTTGGCGTCCCGCCAGGAGGCCAGGCCCTGCCCGTCCGGCGGGTCGGCCAGCACGGTGGCCAGCACCTGGAGCATGTGGTTCTGGACCACGTCCCGGATGGCACCCGTCCGGTCGTAGAACCGGCCCCGGTCGGCCACGTCGAACGCTTCGGCCATCGTGATCTGGATGCTGTCCACGTAGGTCCGGTTGAGCAGCGGCTCAATGACCGAGTTGGCGAACCGGACGAAGAGCACGTTCTCCACGGGATCAAAGGCCAGCCAGTCGTCGACCCGGAAGATCGCCTCTTCCGGAAAATACTGGTGCATGGTGTCGTTGAGCTGCCGCGAACTGACCAGGTCGGTACCGAACGGCTTCTCCACCATCACCCGCGCGTCCTTGGCGCGGCCCGCCGTGGCGATGCCCTGCGCGATGCGCCCGAACAGCGGGGGCGGCACCTCAAGGTAGAACAGGACCTGGCGGCCGGCGCCGATGGCGTCCGACATCGCCTGGTAGGTGGCATCGTCGTCGAGGTCCCCGTCGACGTACCGCAGCAGCCCGAGCATCTTCCGCGCGCCGGCGGTGTCGGGGTCCATATGGTTGAGCCGCAGCGACGCAGCGGCGTAGTCGCGGAACTGGGCCAGCCCCCATCCGCTCTTGGCCACCCCAATGACCGGCACGTCGAGCACGCCGCGCTCGACCAGCCCCACCAGGGCCGGGAAGGTCTCGATCTTGGCCAGGTCGCCCGTGGCCCCGAAGATCACGAGTGCGTCAACTCGGTTGGTGGTCATCACCGCTCCCTGCCTGATTGCGTCCTGTCCATTACGAATACGAACTCGGCCACAGCCGCGCCGCGCCACCCGTAGCGGGTGACTGGGCAGAATTCACCGGCCCGTTACCGCGACCGGCAGGCGAGGCGCAGGGCCTCAGGACAGGCCGGCGATGCCCTGCCCGATGAGCAGGAAGCCGAAGACAAGAAAGAGCACCAGCATAATCGCCGCGTTGTTGCCGGCCAGCCACGTCCGCCAGCCGTCCAGGATGCTGGCCGCCTTGGTGCCCATAGAGAGGTAGATCACGAGCGGCGCCGCCACCGTGACGCTGGCCAGCACGATAAAGACCGCCAGGACGCCCGCCTGCTGGCCGCCGGGCAGCCCGGTCTGCGCGATGGACGTGGCCGCGCCGATGGTCAGGACCAAGTTCTTGGGGTTGACGCCGGACAGTGCCGCGCCGAGGCCGAGCGACTTGCCGGAGCCGAAGGTGTCGAGTGCCGCCATCCAGGTGGGCGCGGGGGTCTGCTCACCCGGGCCGGGGCGGCTGCGCCACTGCCGCGCCGCGAGCAGCAGGAACAAGACCCCGAGCACCAGCTTGATCGCGTATGCCGCCGTGGACGGGCCGCTGCTGCTTGACACCCCGGCCGCGTTGGCGATGACGAGGACGACCGCGCCGACGACGACGAGCCCGAGCACCCAGCCAGCCACGAACGCGACCCCGTTGCTGCGCGCCCGGGGGGTAATGAGAATCAGGATGATAGCGATGATCGGCAGCACGCTGATGGCCACGCCGAGCGCCAGCGGCAAGATGCTACCTATTGCCTGACCCATGCGGATGGCCAGCCCTCTCGGTCAGTGCCCCTGGCCGGCCGACGGGGCACCGGCGTCGGGGGTTGCGGTGGGACGGGGCGTGCCCAGCGGCGTGCTCGGCTGAGGTGACGGCTGGAATTCCTGCGTGCTGACGCGCCGCCGGAACACGTAGTACGTCCAGGTCTGGTAGGCCAGCACGAACGGGAGGAAGATCACGACGACGACCGTCATCACTTTGAGCGAGTACGCCCCGGCCGCGGTGTTGTGCACGGTGAGGTTGTACGCGCTGTTGGTGCTGGAGACCATCACGTTGGGGTACAGGCCGGTGAAGATCGACACGATGCAGGCCGCCATGGTGACCGTGGTCGCGGCGAAGGCGAAGCCGTCGCGGTGCTCGTAGACGAGCCAGACGGCGGCGATCACGGCGAGCATGGCCAGCAGTTCGACCGGGTTGACAAAGAACGTGTCGCGAGCGGTCACGTGGGTCCAGATGATGAAGGCCACCACGGCGGCGCCGGTCACCGGGGCCACCCGGCGGGCCAAGTCCCGGGCGCGCTCGTGCATGTCCCCGATGGTTTTCAGGCACAGGAACGTCGCGCCGTATAGCAGGCAGATCAGCACCAGGGTGACGCCGGTGAACAGGGCGTAGGGCTGGAGCAGGTTCCAGAATGACCCGGTGTACTCCTGGCTGGAGTTGATGGGCAGCCCGTTCAGCAGGTCGCCGAGCGCTACGCCGATCAGCAGTGGGGCCAGCACGCTGCCAGTGGTCAGCAGGCCATCCCAGGTGCGGCGCCAGCGGACGGCATCACGCTTGCCGCGGTACTCGAAGGACACGCCGCGGATGATCAGCGCCACCAGCAGCAGCACCAGGGCCAGGTAGAAGGCCGAGAACATCGTCGCGTACCAGCCGGGAAACGCGGCGAAGATCGCAGCTGCGGCCACGATCAGCCAGACCTCGTTGCCGTCCCACAGCGGCCCGATCGTGTTGATGGCCGCCCGCCGGCCGGCCTCGTCCTTGCCGACGAGGCTGTGCA
>DASWFT010000665.1:0-10441 GCA_036394075.1 Streptosporangiaceae bacterium | reverse complement strand
GCACAGACAAGGGAGAGAGCATGCCAGATCGCACTTATCGAGTGACCGAAATCGTCGGCACCTCGCCGGACGGCGTCGAGCCAGCGATTCACAACGCCCTGCACCGGGCCGGGCAAACCCTGCGCCACCTGGACTGGTTCGAGGTCACTCAGGTCCGCGGGCAGATCGAGGATGGCCGGGTGGCTCACTTCCAGGTCGGCCTCAAGGTGGGTTTCCGCCTGGAAGACAGCTAGCAGGGCTCCGCCCCAGCTGACCTGGCGGCCCTGGCGCCCTCTGCACTCTCCGTCCGCAAATCGGCCGGAGTAGGAGACACATCTGGCAAGATGAGTGCCTGATTCATGGCAGTTAGTGCCCAAACGTCCCCCTCGAACTGACGATATTGGATGATAACTGCTGCGCCACTAACACACCTGTCCGTCCGCGCATGGCCGACAGGCGGTAGCAATCCATCGTGGCCCGCGACCCGCGCTGCCTTGAACCCGGCCCGCACGGCCGGAAACGCGTTCAGCCGAGGGTCCACAGCCGGACTGTCTTGTCCCGGCTGCCACTGGCCAGGGTGTGCCCGTCGGGGCTGAACGCCACCGCGGTGACGAAATCCGCGTGGCCGAAGAGCGTGGCGGTGGCCTGCCCGGTCGCCGGGTCCCACAGCCGCACGGTGTTGTCGAGGCTGGCGCTGGCCAGGATGCGGCCATTAGGGCTGAAGGCTACCGAGACTACGTAGCCGCCGTGAGGGGACAGGGTCGTGGTGGTCTGCCCGCTGGCCAGATCCCACAACCGCACGGTGGCGTCCGTGCTGCCGGTGGCCAGGGTACGGCCGTCCGGGCTGAACGCCACGGCCCGAATTCGTGAATATGAACAACGCTTTGTTCCGAGGCGGGTTTGCCTAGGTAACAGGACGAATCGGACGTGATCATGGTCGTAACGCGTGAAACGTCGGCGGTCACGCCTATCGGCGACGACGACAACGCCGCGAGGTGCCCGCCTGGGCGACATGCAGCCAGAGAAGAGTCTCTGACCAGATCATCTAGCTGGCCTGGCTGACCGAGGACATGTTGAAGCCCTCGACGCGCGCCGGGGGCATGGCAGTCCGGGTGAAGTCGTCGCCCCACTCGCGGGGCAGCGTCGACACGGTGGCACCTACCTCGGCGAGGCGGCCCAGCATCGCGACCGGGCTCTCGTTGAACCTGAAATTGTTCACCGCCCCGGTTACTTCGCCGTTCTCCACCAGATAGACCCCGTCCCGGGTCAGCCCGGTGAGCAGCAGCGTCTGGGGATCCACTTCACGGATGTACCAGAGGCAGGTGAGCAGCAGGCCACGGCCGGTGCTGGCGATCATGTCGTCCAGAGATGCCCTGTTGCCCGCAGATCCGTTGTCTGTAGATGAAGGGCCAGGGCCGTCCAGGATCAGGTTTCCGATCGCGGGGCTAACCGGGAGGCCGGTCAGGTCGGCGGTGTGCCGGGTCTGAACGAGCGCGGCTAGGTCGCCGTCACGGATCCAGGCGGTCGGGTGCAGCGCCAGCCCGTTGTCGAACACCGACGACGCCCGGCTTGAGGCGTGCGCGATCACGAACGGCTCGCATCTGAGGCCCGGTGCGGCCGGGTCACTGCGCAGCGTCACCGGCAGGTTGGCCAGCCGCTCACCCACCCGGGTCCCGCCACCCGGCTTGCTGAACACCGTCCGGCCGTCCAGCGCGTCTTTGGCCCCTGACGACCAGTACAGGTAGACGAGCAGGTCAGCCATCGCGGTCGGCGGCAGTATGGTCTCGTACCGTCCCGCCGGAAGCTCCACCTGCCGCGCCGCCCAGTCCAGGCGCCGCCCGAGATCAGTATCGAGCGCAGCCACGTCGACGTCACTGAAGTCGCGTGTGCCCGTGCCGGCCCAGGCGGAGCGGGCCAGGTCGGCGGACTTGGCGTTGAGATCCACTTTCCCGGTCGGCTGGTCATGCCGGAGCCTCAGCCCGGAAGACGTGCCGACGAACGTGTTGGTGACCGAATGCTCCGCGAACCCGTACAGCTTCCGCCCGGCCGAGGCGGCGTTGTCGAACGCCTGGCCGAGCGCGCTGGCAAAGCCGCGGAAAACCCCGATCTCGGTGCCCTTTACTGGATCATCCCAGCCTGGCCCGCCGCTGCCGGCGTAGGCATCCATCCTGAACGCTTCGGGGTCATCCGGTGTCAGCAAGGGCCGCGCGTCCTCAGCGGCGGAACTTTCCGAGGCCGCCTTCTCGGCGGCCCGGACGACATCCTCGATCTGATCATCGGTGACACCTGCCCGGGACACCACCCCGACAGAGGTTCCTGCGCCGCTCCGGCTGATCGCGACGACGGTCAGCTGGCGGGACCGCGACACCCCGTTCGTGGTGAGCGTGTTACCCGCCCAGCGCAGGTTCGCCGAAGAGGTCTCATCAGCGATCACGATGCAGTCGTCACACTGGGCCACCGCGAGCGCCCGCTCGATCGTGTTCTGCGGACTCATCTGGATGTCAAGCCCCCTCCTCCGTGGTGTTGAGGATCCGCACTCCCCGCATGAGCACCGCCGGGCAGCCATGGCTGACCGGGGCGACCTGCCCTGGCTGTCCCTTGCCGCAGTTCAGCGCGCCGCCGAGGACATACGTCTGGGAGCCGCCGACGGCCTCCATGGAATTCCAGAAGTCGGTCGTGGTCGCCTGGTAGGCCACGTCGCGAAGCTGGCCAGCCAGGCGGCCATTCTCGATCTTGTAAAACCGCTGGCCGGTGAACTGGAAGTTGTACCGCTGCATGTCGATGGACCAGCTCTTGTCGCCGACGACGTATATTCCGCGCTGCACGCCCGCGATCAGGTCGTCCGTGGACGGGCCGTCCGCAGCGGGCCGCAGCGAGACGTTGGCCATCCGCTGGATCGGCATGTGCATGGGTGAGTCGGCGAAGGCGCAGCCGTTGGACCTGCCGAACCCGGTCAGCCTCGCTATCCGGCGGTCGAGTTGGTAAGCGGTGAGCACGCCGCCTGAAATCAGGTCCCATGACTGGGTGGCGACGCCCTCGTCGTCATAGCCGACGGTGGCCAGTCCGTGCTCGACTGTCCGGTCGCCCGTGACATGCATGATCGGGGACCCGTACTGCAGGCTGCCCAGCTTGTCCAGGGTGGCGAACGACGTGCCCGCGTACGCGGCCTCGTAGCCGAGCGCCCGGTCAAGCTCGGTCGCGTGGCCGATTGACTCGTGGATGGTCAGCCACAGGTTGGACGGGTCGATGACCAGGTCGTAGTGCCCGGCCTGGACGGGCGGGGCGGCCAGCTTCTCGGCGAGCAGGCCGGGCAGTTCCGCCAGTTCCGCGGAGATGGGCCCGCCGGTCAGGTATTCGTGACCCCGCCCGGCGGGCGGGGCCAGCGTGCGCATGGTCTCGAACCTGCCGCTCTCCTCCAGGGCCACGGCGGTCACCGTGGGGTGCAGCCGCACGCGTTGCTGGGTGGCCGTCGTCACCCCATCGGAGTAGTACTTGCACTCCTTCACCTGGTACAGAGAGGCATCCACATGATCGATCCTGTCGTGGGCGAGCAACCCCGTGCTCCATTCGGCGAGCAGCGCCACCTTCTCCGCGACATTCACGCTGAACGGATCTATCTCGTAGCTCGAGACCCAGCTGACGTCGCCGTACCCGGGCTCGTCGGCGAGTTCGATCCGCTCGGTATTGATGGCCGCGGCGACCCGCGCCACATCGACAGCCTCCTCGGCGGCACGTGCCGCGGCCTCGGTCGTGAGGTCCACCGCGGCCGCGAACCCCCAGGTGCCATCCACCACCACGCGCACTGCCAAGCCAAGCTCGTCGGCGTCGAACAGCGTCTCAAGGTTGCCGTCGGAAAGCCCGATCCGCTGGCCCTTGACGCGTTCCGCGCGGAAATCCGCGTGTCCCGCGCCCAGGTCGGCGGCCCGTTGCAGGGCGGCGTCGGCTAGATCGCTCAGCGGGTAGGCGGTGAACTCGGGGTCGATGCGGGCTGGCCCGCTGGAGTCTGCGCTCTCATCCACGAATGGCAACCTATCCCACACCTTTCTGGCCTGGCCTGACGGCCGGCCGGGTGTTCTCTGCCTGGCCTGACGGCCGGCCGGGTACGCTCGCGGGGATTGCCCACGTCCGCCAGCAGCGCCCGGGAGGTACCAGCACCGATGACTCGATCCACCCTCGTCACCGGCGGGAACCGGGGCATCGGGCTGGCCATCGCGCGACGGCTCGCGGCGGGCGGTGATCGAGTCACTGTGACGTCTCGTTCAGGGGACGCTGTTGCGGGACTGGCCACCGTGGCGTGTGACGTCAGGGACGCATCCGCCGTGGACAAGGCCTTCGCTGAGGTGGAGGCGGCGCAGGGGCCGGTCGAGGTGCTGGTGGCCAACGCCGGGATCACCCACGACCAGTTGCTCGCGCTGATGAGCGAGGACGACTTCACCTCGGTGATCGATACCAACCTGACCGGGGCGTACCGGGTCGCCAAGCGGGCGGTGCGCGGCATGATGCGGATGCACAAGGGGCGCCTCGTGTTCATCTCCTCGGTGGTCGGGCTGCTCGGCTCCGGCGGGCAGGCCAACTACGCGGCGTCCAAGGCCGGGCTGGTCGGTTTCGCCCGCTCGCTGGCCAGGGAACTCGGCTCCCGGAACATCACCGCGAACGTGGTGGCACCAGGGTTCGTGGACACGGAGATGACTGCCGTGCTGCCGGACGAGCGCAAGGCTGCGATCCTGGCTGGGGTTCCGCTTGGCCGCCTCGCATCGGCTGAGGAGGTCGCGGGAGTGGTCGCGTTCCTCGCGGGAGATGACGCCGGCTACATCACCGGCGCGGTCATCCCGGTCGACGGCGGCCTCGGCATGGGACACTGACCAGGGCCAGCAACAGTCGATCTGCTGAAGCTCGACCCCACCGCCGGCAACGCACCCGCCGACCCCACCAGCACCAGTCACCCAGAATTTTCAGATCCCCGGCCCGCCCCTATGGGACTCTTAGTCAACCGCGATCATGGAGATCTCGAAGGGAGAGGGATGGGGATTCTGCAGGGGAAGCGGATACTGGTGACGGGGGTGCTCACCGACTCCTCGATCGCGTTTCATGTGGCGAGGATCGCGCAGCAGGAGGGCGCGACGGTGGTGCTCACCGGGTTCGGTCGGCTGAGCCTGGTGCAGCGGATCGCGCAGCGGCTGCCATCCCCGCCTCCGGTCCTCGAGCTTGACGTGACCGACACCAGCCACCTTGGTTCGCTGGCGGAGCGGGTCTCCGCGCACGTCGACGGCCTCGACGGCGTGGTGCACGGTGTCGCGTTCGCGCCGCAGGCCGCGTTGGGCGGCAACTTCCTGCACACCGAGTGGGCGGACGTGGCCACCGCGGTGCAGGTGTCGACGTACTCCCTGAAGGCGCTGGCTGTCGCCGCGTTGCCGCTGCTCGGCGGGGGAGGCTCTATCGTCGGCCTGGACTTCGACGCCTCGGTGGCCTGGCCGGCCTACGACTGGATGGGCGTGGCCAAGGCCGGCCTGGAGTCGTGTGCCCGCTACCTGGCCCGTGATCTCGGCCCGAAGGGCATCAGGGTGAACCTGGTCGCCGCGGGCCCGCTGCGTACCATGGCGGCCAAGAGCATCCCCGGGTTCAGCGACTTCGAGGCGATGTGGACCAACCGGGCGCCGCTCGGCTGGGATATTACGAACCCCGAGCCCGCCGCGAGGGCGTGCGTGGCGCTGCTCTCGGACTGGTTCCCCGCCACCACGGGCGAGATCCTGCACGCCGACGGCGGTGCACACGCGATCGGCGGCTGAGATGCCGGGAGCCGGAGGAGGCGCCATGTCCGACGGGCCGGCCCCGCCGTCCGGGGAGTTCGTGCTCACCCTGTCCTGCCCGGACCGGCCTGGCATCGTGCACGCCGTTGCCGCCTACCTGTACCAGGCTGGCGGCAACATCCTCGACAGCCAGCAGTACGCCGACCGGATCGCGGACCGGTTCTTCATGCGTGTGCATGTGGAGGTCCTCGCCCCCGCTGACCAGGGCGTCGATTCCGCCGGGCCAGGCTTGCGCGGCGGGTTCGGTGCCATCGCGACCCAGTTCGGCATGGACTGGGACCTGCACGACCTGGCCATCCGGCCCCGTGTGCTGGTCATGGTGTCCAGGGAGGGGCACTGCCTCAACGACCTGCTCTACCGGCGCGGGGCCGAGTCGCTGGGCATCGATATCCCGCTGGTCGTCGGCAACCACCCCGACCTGGGCCCGCTGGCCAGCGCGCACGGAGTGCCATTCGAGCACGTGCCGACCGGGTCGGACGCCCTGTCCAGGGACCTTGCCGAGGGGCGATTGCTCGATCTCATCGACGCCCACCGCATCGATTTCGTGGTGCTAGCCCGGTACATGCGTATCCTCTCGCCCGCCCTCTGCGCCAAGCTGGCCGGGCGGGTCATCAACATCCACCACTCGTTCCTGCCCAGCTTCCGTGGCGCACGGCCGCACCACCAGGCGCACGAGCACGGGGTGAAGGTGATTGGGGCGACGGCGCACTACGTCACCGCTGAGCTGGACGAGGGACCGATCATCGAACAGGAGGTCGCGAGGGTCGATCACCGGTCATCGCCGGCGGAACTCGCGGCCATCGGGCGCGACGCGGAGCGGATCGCCCTGGCCCGCGCGGTCCGCTGGCACGCCGAGCACCGGATCCTGCTGCACGGCCGCCGAACGGTCATCTTCAGGTGAGGTCATGAAAGAGCAGTTAGCTTTTTGGCCCCGCGCGGGGCCAAAAAGCTAACTGCTAATGGTTATCCACAGTGCGGCCGGATCATTCCTCGGAGTCGGTGAGTAGGCCGCCGAGTCTGGTGACGCGCGGCCGTTCGCCGATGGTCGCCACCGCCCGGGACAGCGCCGCACCGGCGCCATGCACAACTGACAGGTGCCGCTGGGCGCGGGTCAACGCGGTGTAGACGAGGGGCCTGGAGAGCATCCCGGTGGCCTCCGCCGGGAACACGGCCACCACGGCTGGCCATTCCGAGCCTTGGGCCCGGTGCACGGTCAGTGCCCAGCCGTGCCGCAGGTCACCGAGGATCTTGTCGGGCACGCACACCGGCCCCGCCGGGAAGGCCACCACGAGGCCATCGTCGCCCGGCCCCACTACGGTGCCGACCTCGCCGTTGGTGAATCCCTCGTCGACGTGGTTCGCGATGGATACCACCCGGTCGCCAGGGTCGAACCCGGACCGCGCTCCGGGGCCGGGGTTCAGCTGCCGCTTGAGCATGCGGTTCAGCTCTACCGTCCCCGCCGCGCCCTTGTGTACCGGCGTGATCACCTGGATGTCCGCCGCCGGGATGCCCAGGGCCCGGGGGATCGAGTCGGTGACCAGCTGTACCACCCGGCGGGCGGCGTCGGTGCTGCCACGCACCGGCACCACAACCACCTCGCGTTCTGGCGAGTCGACGCTCGGCAGGGCGCCGCCGCGCACGGCCGTGGCGAGCCGTGCGATGACCCCGCCGTCGCGCTGCCGGTACAGCGTGGTGAGCTCGGTGACCGGGACGGCACCCGAGTCGATGATGTCGGCCAGCACCCGCCCGGGCCCGATCGACGGCAGCTGGGCGGGGTCCCCGACCAGCAGCAACCTCGTGCCGTCCGCGCAGGCCTCGACGAGCGCGGCGGCCAGTTCGGCGTCGAGCATGGACACCTCGTCCACCACGACGAGATCCGCGTCGAGCGGCCACTCCTCGTTCCGCGTGAAGATCCATGCGGCGTCGCCGGTAGCCGGCGCACCGCCCTGGCCGCCCGCACCGCCGTAGCCGCCCGCGCCGTCTTGGCCGCCTGGACTGCCCTGGCCGCCTGCACTGCCCTGGCCGCCAGCACCACCCGTCCGAGCCGTGCCCAAGCCGACGGTGATCTCGCCGGCGGCGCCCTCGCCCGTGCCTGTGCTATCTGCGCCTGTGGTGTCAGTGCCGGGGCTGTCCGTGGCGGCGTCTTGCGAGCGAGTGCCTTGCAGACCGGCGCCAAACCCGGCTGCCCCGCCCCGCCGAGCACGGGATCGGCCTTGAGCGCCGAGCAAGCGGTGCAGCGTGGTCGCTGGCGCTCCGGCCATCTCTTCGAGCCGCTTCGCGGCGCGCCCGGTGGGCGCGGCAAGCGCTACTCGTAGGCCGCGCCCGGCGGCCAGCGACACCACAGCCGCCACCGTGCGGCTCTTGCCGGTCCCCGGTCCGCCGCTGAGCACGCACACCCCGTGCTCCGCCACCGCCCGGACCGCGTCGAGCTGGGCCTGATCGAGCTGGGCCTGATCCGTCGGCGCCTGCTCGGCCGGTTCCTCGGGCTGATCGGCCGGGAGCGGTTCGGCCAGGGCCGCCAGCCGTTGCAGGCCTTCGGCGACCGCCTCCTCGGCGAGCGCATATCGGGTGAGTGCCAGCAGCACGCCAGTCTCGACGGGCGGATCCGCGCCAGCAGTCGCGTCCGGAGAGATAGTCGCGTCCGGAGAGATAGGCGCGTCCGGAGAGACAGGCGGGTCCGCAGAGTCCAGGCCTGCGCCGTCTGAGCCTTCGTCGGTGTGCGGGCCCGATTCGCTGAACGGCAGCACGGCACCCTCGTCGACGGCGGCCCCGATCGCCGCCGCCGGATCGCTGATCCGGAACCTGCCGAGGGATCGGGCCACGGCCTCGGCGGGCACCGCCGTGTGCCCATCCCGGGCACCGCGTGCGAGCAGGTACGCCACCAGGGCGCGGCCACGCCGCAGATCCTGGGGATCCGCGGCACCGCCGAGCATCTGCCGGGCGAACCAGTCGGCCTGATCGGGCCGTAGCTGCGGCAGCGAGAGCAGCCGCCATGGGTCCTCGCGCAGCTGGCGCGCCGCCGAGGCGCCGAGGCGCGCGACGGCAGGCCCCGCGTAGCGGGCGGGCACCCGGCACGCCACCAGCAGCTCAGCCACCTCGTAGCTGGGACGCGCGTCCTCGAAGGCCGCGGCGAGCCGCAATGCGCGCTTGCTTCCCACTCCTTCGACCAGTTCCAGGCGGACCGCGGTGACTAGAGCAGGCGCAGTGATACCGGCGCCTGCGAGCCGCGCGGCCAGGCCGGTGCCGAGCCCCGGCCAGAGCCCCGCTGCGCAGAACTCACCGAATACATCCAGGGGCGGGCCGCTCGCCCCGGTGCTCTCTCGCTCAGTTGCGGTGGACATCGCAAGCCAGCCTAGTGGTCTGCGAGGACAGACCACTGGAGCCCAGGATTGCGCACCGCGGTTGGCGCACCTTGTGCCTTTGGCGCCCGGCACCGATACTCGGGACCATGGCAGGGAACGCGGGCGGTGCCGCGCCCACGGAAGGCTCCTTCGCCCCCGCGCACCAGCAGTGCGCCGAGGACGGCCTGCGCGTCTCTGACGCCGATCGGGACGAGGCGATCAGCCAGCTCGGGGAGCGTTTCGCCGAGGGCATGCTCACCCATGACACCTTCGTCCACCGGGTAGAGGTAGCGTTGAAGGCTCGCGACCGCCGTGACCTCGCTCAAGTTCTCGCCGACCTGCCCTCGCGGCGCCGGTTTGGGAGCACGCTCCTGGCTTACGGCCAGCGTGGCTGGGCCGCGGTGACTCGGGGGATGCCCCGTGCCGTCCAAGCGGCGTCGCCTCCGTTGCTCATGTTCCCCTCCAGCGACCGGCCCCGGTTCACCATTGGCCGCGACGCAGCCTGCGATCTGGTGCTCCCCGACCCCTCCGTGTCCCGCTGGCATGCTGGACTGAAGCGTTGCGCCAGCGGCTGGCTGCTCGACGACCTCGGCTCCACCAACGGCACCCGGCTGAACGGCTGGCGGGTCAGGGAACCCGTCCCGGTGCGGCCCGGCGACCGGGTCAGCTTCGGGGCGGTAACCTTCGTCGTCGCGCTGCCTGGCACGGTCGCGGCCCCGAGCGACGGCTACTGACCCGGGTTCGCTGGCCGCACCGGAAGCCGAGCGCACGCCCCGCCTTCGACCCGGTGTTGTACCGGCCACGCCACGCAGTCAAGTGTGGCATCAACCAGCTCAAACAACGCCGGGCCATGGCCACCCGCTATGAGAAGCTCGCCGTCCGCTACAAAGCCACCATCACCATCGCGGCCATCGACCAGTGGCTGCGAGCTTTACGAAACACGGCCCAGCTCGATGATCGCAACGATGGCGGGACGGTAAGGCCGCCACGCATTGCCGAGTACGACTCCAGACCCCTTAGAGTCGAGGCGTGACGTTGGTTCTCCTGGTCCGCCATGGGCTGACCGCGGGGACAGGGACCGTGCTCACCGGCCGGACGCCCGGCATCGCGCTCGACGATCGCGGCCGGGAGCAGGCTACGGCTCTGGCCGCGCGGCTTGCTGGCGTGCCGCTGGATGCCATCGTCACTAGCCCCCTGGAACGGTGCAGGCAGACCGCGGATGCGATCGCGGCGGCCCGGGACGGCCAGCCGGTGGCCGTCTCGGAGGAGGAAGAGCTTGCTGAGGTCAAGTACGGAGACTGGACCGGTAAGTCC
>DASWFT010000664.1:0-6109 GCA_036394075.1 Streptosporangiaceae bacterium | reverse complement strand
CAGCGGTGACGTCAAGAGTCCGCTCGCCGAGCTCCTGTGCTAGCTCTGCGCGAAGCAGTTTCCTGGCGCCGATCTCCAGGCCCTCGATGCGGGATGAGGCAACAGATTCGGCGCGCAGCAAGAGGCGGGCCAGTGCCTCGGGCAGTCCTCCAAAGCGGATAGTAGGCGTCCTTTTGCCTTGTTGGCTGTTGTTGCGGACGACTCCACAGATCAGGCTTTTCGCGCCTATATGAAATCCGGCGACATGACAGGCAAATTCCCTGGCCTAGCGCGCTTGAGCGGTGCGACCATCCTCAGCCAGATTACAGTAACCCGCGCACTCTATCCTGGTCCTTGAACTGCTGAATAGCCCACCCAGCACATATTTTACTGAGGCGCGCCTACCAAACACTTTAGCCTTTATCTGTTCATCTTTGTATACTTGACAGTCGAAGCAGTAGTTCTCTTGTAACGTCCGTGCCGCAGTCGCACCGCATCAAGACATGCTGATATCAGCCGACCCATTGCACCCAACCTTCAGATCCGTAGAGTGTCCAATCAGCAGAGGCGACCGGGCCGCGTCCTGGAATGGACCGCTGGGGACTACTACCCGTGGCGCGGTGCGTACCGGCAGGCTGCGGCCAGGGTCTCTCCGGTCAGCGGGCCAGTCTGATCGCGGAACGTCTGTAGCAGAGCCTCGTATCGCTGGTCCGCGCCAGGCACCTGGCCGAAGTGCGGGTCATGGTGGCCGACGGCCCACTCGTAGTGGGGGTGCGAGCGGTCACCGGCAGCGTAGACCCAGGCAAGGCTGCTCCGGCCACGGTGAATGACGTGACCCCCGGCGGTGAACGGGAAGGCCGCCATGCGGATGCCGAGCCGTGCGGCCGAGGTGAACAGATCGAACAACGGATCGCCGTCGTCGGCGAACGGCCCGGTCTGCTGTTGCCAGACAACGGCCGGGGCCATGAGCAGCGAGTACAGCCCGAAGCTCTCGACCTGGTGCCACGGGTCCCAGCGCGGCTCACCGACCAGAGCCGCTGAGTGCGCCCGCGCGGCGGCCAGGGCTGCGGACAGCGCGTCCGGCCGTGCGGCAACCACGTCGGAGTCCAAGATCCAGATCCACGCCGGGAGCGGCCCACGCCGGGAGGCCAGCCAGGAGATTCCCTGGTTGAGACCGGGGCCGTGCTGGCGGTTGACGTCATTGGCGAGCAGCACGCAGATGCCGGCCTGCGCGGCTTCGGCCAGCAGTTCCGCCGACCCATCCGCCGAGCCGTTGTCCACGACCACAATCTCCAGGTCCGGCCAGTTCACTATCGTGAGCAGCGACCACAGCAAGAAAGCCGTCAGCTCCCGGGTGTTATAAGAGACGGTGACGACCGCCAACCCCTCGCGGCCCGCTTCTGACCTTCCCGGCCACCACGTCACATCGCCATGCACCCGGAAAGTCTGCCACATCAGTGCCAGGATCCAGCTGCGCACAACACGTCACGATCGACGGACCACTTCGCACCACGCTCGCTCAACAGGCATGACCGGGCGTCACTGTGGGGAACTCAGATCGACAACTTTGCGCTCGGCGGGGAACGTGCCCACGGCTCACATAATGCCTGAGATGCGCGGGCTGCCAATCAAGGACCGTCATGGGCCGACCCGCCCAGAACGGCGGTTATCTTAAGTCCATTTGAGAGAAGCCCTGGTGGGAGGGCGGTTTTGCGTCGTGGACATGTCGCTGACGAAGGGTCCCGCGCGAGGGGCAAAACCAAAGAGCAGCATCGACAAGGGGATTAGCGCAGGTCACGTGGGTGACATCGCCTCGGGTACGTCGTGGACACCACTTCAGATAACTTGTCCACGACGCAGCTCGAAGGCCCCGTCAGCTACGTCGTGGACACCCGAAAACGCACTTGAGATAACGGCGGGTACTTGCGCGGTTGCCGCTCAGCGAAGGTGATGCTCCCGTCGTAATCATGCAACACGGGCGGACGTCGCTCGAGGGGAGCGGGGGGTTCCCTCCCCGGTGATCGGCTGGGTTAACTGGCGTAGACCTGTAGTTCGGAGAGCTGGCCGGCGGGCCAGCCGGTGTTGGCGGTGAAGGTCAGCTTCAGGTAGCGGACGCTGGCGGCGGGGAAGGTGGCGGTGACGGTGTTGGCTGGGGAGTTGAAGGTGTAGTCGGCTGAGCCGGCCAGGGTGGTGTAGTTGGTGCCGTCGGTGCTGCCTTGGATGGTGATGGTCTGGGTGCGGGTGCCCCAGGAGGACAGCGGGGGCAGGTCCATGACGATCCTGCTGATGCTGACGGCTGAGCCGAGGTCGGCCTGGAGCCATTGCGGGAAGGCGTTGTCGGTGCTTTCCCAGTAGGTGCTGGTGTTGCCGTCAACCGCGTTGGCGGGGACGTAGTTTTGTGTCGAGCCGCTGGCGGTGACCGGCCGGTTCAGTGCCAGGTTGGTGGAGGAGTTGATCCCGGTGCCGGACAGCGGTACCGACAGCGGGCTGTTCGGTGCGCTGGAGGCGACGGTGAGTGTGCCGCTGGCTGCGCCGGCCGCGGTGGGCGCGAATTTCACGCTGACCGTGCAGGAGGCGCCGGCGCCGAGTGTTGCCCCGCAGGTGCTGGTCTGGCTGAACGGGCCGCTGACTGACAGCTGCGAGATCGAGGCCGAGGTGGAGCCCGGGTTGGATACCGTCACGGTCTGCGCGGCGCTGGTCTGGCCCACTGTCACATTGCCGAACGACACACTCGACGGCGACGCCGTCAACGGAGCCGGACCGCCCGAGGAACTGGCGAAGGAGATGTACCGGATGTTCCAGCCGCCGTTGTCCTGGTCGAGCACCAGGATCTGCTGGCCTGCGGGGAGCGTGACGGTGGCTGTCACGCTCGTCCAGTTCTGCCAGCCCCCGGTGGCGGGGACGTTGACCGGCCCGGTCAAGCTGGTGCCCGAGGTGTTCGCGATGTGGAAGGCATCGGTCACGCCGTTAGGTGAGGCGACCCGGAAGCTGACCGTGTAGTTCCCGGCCGAGGCGGCGTTGACCGTGTACCGGAACCACTGGCCCTGGGCGGTCCAGCCGAGGTCAAGACCGCAGCCGGTGTCGGAGCAGTTCTCCAGGTCGACCCCGTCCGGGCGGTAGCTGTTGGCAGTGCCGTTGACGGAGGTGACGTTGTAGGCCACTCCCTGGCCGCCGGTGTCGTAGTTGGCGGCCTGTACCGTTCCAGGGACAGCGGCGGGCGTGCCGCCGTAGGGGCCTTCGGTGCTGCCGGTTTGCCAGCTATTGCCGCTGAGCGTGGCGGTGAAGCCGCTGGAGTTGTTGATGAACGCGGAGTGCCCGGCGGTTACCCCGGTCACCGTGTTGCCGGTGATCGAGGCGTTGCCGGACGGAGCCGGGTAGAACGGCGGCGCTATCACGATGCCGTTGCGCCAGGGGTTGGTGACCGTGTTGTTGGACATGGTGGTGTTCGTCGAGGTGGAGAAGCCGATCGAGTCGTAGACGGACTGGATGATCGTGTTGCCGGTAACCGTGGCGTTGCTGACCACCCCGGTGTTCTGCCCGTCGCCGCCGTTGCCGATCTGGAGGGCCGGCTGCCCCTGGCTGTACCCGTTCCCGCCCGACCGGACGATCACGTTGCCGGACACGGTGGCGCCGGTCATGTCGCTGCCGTTGACGCCGAACCTGCCGACGCCGAGCCCGATGTAACGTGCCGTATCGGCGAGGTAGTTGTTCTCGACGTGGTGGCCGCTGCCGCCGTAGATCCCGATGCCTTTCCCGCTCCACGGCGCGATGACGGTGTTGTGAGTCATCGTGATGTTGGTCATCGCGGTGTAAGTCTGGCTTCCGTTGTTCGCGACGGAGTTGATCGCCATCCCGTCGTCGCCGGTGCCGCGGATGAAGTTGTTGGTCGCGGTCAGGTTGCTGCCCGAGGTGCCGGTCAGCGCGACGTTGTTCAGGTTGCACCCGTCGGCCCAGATCGACGTGAAGAAGTTGTTCTGCACGGTCCCGCCGCTGCCGGAGGCCCACACGCTGGATTCGACGTGCTGCACCCACATGCCCTGGATGAGCCAGTTGGTGCCTGTCGTGTCCTCGGCGCCGCCGCCGCCGTCCACCTCGGCGCGGCTCATGGCGTCGGAGTCGATGTGGAAGTTCTGCAACTGGCAGGAATAGCACTGGAACGCGGCGCCCAGCGGCGTGTTGTTGGGCAGCGGGACGTCCCGGTAGATCTCGCTGTACAGGTAGCCCGCCCCTTCGACCGTCACGTTGTTCACCGCGATCCCGGCGGTGCCGACCAGGTAGAACGTCCCCTGCGGGATCCACAGGATCTTGCCCTGCGACTGCGCCTGGTTGACGCAGTTCTGGATCGCGGCGGTGCTGTCGGTGGTGCCGGGCGCGGCAGTGCCGTTGGTCGGCGTGTTGTCGGCCACCGCCCCGCAGCTGGCGATCGAGATCGAGTTGGCCGGCTGCGCCAGCGGGGCTGGCGCGTTCCACAGGTCAACCGAGTTGATCCAGTAGAACAATGCCGTGTTGGACGAGTCCTTCTGCAGGCTGAACGTGGCCCCGGCAGGGATCGGCGAGCCGCTGACGAAGGCGTGGAACTCGTCCCAGAAATCGCGCGGGTTGCCGTTCGCGGGATTCTGGTCATTCCCGCTGTAGTTGTTGTTCCCCTCGTACTGCCAGCTCTGGATCGAGTTCAGGTTCAGCGCCTGCCGGAACGTCCCGTTGACGTACAGATCCAGCGTGGCGGTGATCCCGCTGCCGCCCGCGGAGTCGGGGATGGACGCCCGCACGTTGATGAAACTGATCGGCTGCCCTGTGTCATTGGTCCACTGCACGGACTGGCCGGTGCCGGTCAGCTGAACGTAGGCGTGGCCGGCCGCCTCGCCCTGCGGGCTGTCGTACTGGCTGGTGGGCGCCGAGGTCAGTGATACCACGCTGGCGCCGCCGCCGAGGGTACCGGCCGGGGCCCAGTAGGTGGCGAACGGCGTCGTAGCCCCGGCCACGCTGGGATCCGGAGTCCCCGGCGGCTGGTAGACAGCAGGCGCGGCGGAGGCCGTCAGCGGGCTCATCAGCCCGAAGCCCCACACGGCGGTCACCACGGCGGCGGCGCAGGCGATGAGCCTCGATGGCCTGGCAAGGATTCTCATCCGGTTCTCCCTAGCTCGCGTATACCTGGAGTTCGGACAGCTGGCCGGCTGGCCAGGCGGTGTTGGCGGTGAAGGTCAGCTTCACGTACCGCACGGTGGCGGCGGGGAAGGTGACGGTGACCGTGTTGGCGGGTGTGGTGAAGGTGTAGCCAGCGTTGGTCTTGAGCTGCGAGTACCAGTACCCGGCACCCTCGATGGTCGCCTTGCTCGTCTGGATCGCCGAGCCGATCAGGTACGTGCCCGGCGGGATCCATACCGATTCGCCAGCCGAGTTCGCCGCTGAGATCGCATTGCGGAACGCGGTGGCGGAGTCGTTGACCCTGGTCGGGTCCGCTCCCTGGCTGGTCACCGAGATTGAGTTGGCGGGCTGGGTGAGGGCGGCCCCCACGTTGAAGAAGTCGGCAACGTTGATCGTGTATGGCGTCGCGGTGTTGCCGGAATCCACCTGGAAACGCACCGTCCCGCCGACGTTGACGGTCTGGCCGAGCATCATCCGCACGTCGTCGTACATCTTGTGGGTCTTGCTGCCGAGGATGTTCCCGGTCGTGATGTAGCTGTACGCCGACGTGAGCGAGAGCTGCTGGCTGAGCTTGTTGCCGTTGACGTAGACCGACAGCGTGCCCGACGCGCCCTGCGGGACTGCATAGTGCAGGTCGAACGCGTTGGCCGCGCTGGTGAGGGTGAACTGGACGTACTGACCCTGGGCGGTAAGCTGCACCGCCCGGCGATCCACCGCCTCGGTGGCGAGGTCGCCCTGGGTGAAGTCGGGGCCGATGACGGTGCCGTTGTTGCTCGCGTTTACGGCCTCGTACTCGGTGAACGGGACGCTCGCGCCGACGCCGCTGGGCACAGCGAACGGGGATTGCGACCAGTACGGCGGCGTCCCCGCTTGAGCGTATGCCGGAACCGCTGCCCCGACTAGCGGCAGCAAAGTTGCCAGGGTAGTTGCTGCCACGCCAGTGATCAGATGGCGGCGTCTTGCCGCCGATGGATCACGGGTTCTT
>DASWFT010000663.1:0-1882 GCA_036394075.1 Streptosporangiaceae bacterium | reverse complement strand
TCGGTGCTGTTCACCCCGCCCCCGCCCGATGCGTGGCTGGACCTGAGCCGCGGCCAGGTCGTCTCGCTGCGCGACTGCCTGGGCGGCGCGCTGGCCGATCCCCGCCATGCCCGGGGGATCCGCCACGACCACGCCACGACCGCGGCGATCGCGGCGGCGGCGCTGCTGGCCGGGCACGCCGTCCCGGCGGCGATGGCCGGCTATGCGGGCGGGCTCGGCCAGGACGCGCTGCAGGTGTTCGGGACCCGCTGGTCACAGCGGGCAGGCTGCTATGTGCCGCCGTCGGAGACCAGCTTCCGCCGGTTCCTGCGCGCCCTGCCCGACGGCGCGCTCGCCGGTGTGGTCGGCGGCTGGTTGGCCGGGCAGGCCGCCGACGGCGCCCTGGATGCCCGGCAGGCCCGGCGCCTGGCCGCCCGCCTGCCCGCCCGGGCGGCCGGCGGGGCGGGGCGGTGATGGCGCGCAGGCCCGCACGGCCAGAGCTGGCCTATGCCGACCCGGCCGGGCGGCAGATCAAGATGCTCGGGTCGCTGCCGGTGATCTCCTCGTTCTGCCGGCGGCTGGGCATCGCGCAGCTCACCGACGACCTGGTCCCGATCCGTGACGTCGCCACCGTCACCGCCGGGCAGGCGGTCGAGGCGATGGTCTGCAACCGGCTCACCTCCCCCACCCCGCTGGTGCACGTCCAGGACTGGGCCCGCACCTGGGCGGCGCCCGAGATCCTCGGCATCGCCCCGGCCAGCCTCAACGACGACAAGCTGGGCCGCACCCTGGATGCGATCGCCCCCTGCCTGGAGCAGATCACCTCGGCGGTCGCCATCCGCGCCATCACCACCTTCGGCATCGATATCTCCCGGCTGCACTGGGACATGACCAGCTTCTCCCTGCACGGCGCCTACGACAGCGCCGACGAGGACTACCCGGCGCCCCGCTACGGGCACCCCAAGGACCGGCGCCCGGACCTGCTGCAGGTGCAGGCCGGGATCGCGGCCGCCGGCGACGGCGGGATCCCGGTCTACCACCGCGCCTATGACGGGGGTGCCGCCGAGGTGTCCCAGGTGACCGGGGCGATGACCGAGCTGAAGAAGATCGCGGGTGCGAAGACCTTCCTGCTGATCGGGGACTCCAAGCTGGTCAGCTACGACAACGTCGCCGCGATCACCGGGAAAGGCTGCACGTTCCTGGCCCCCGCCTCCAAAACCTATGTCAAGGCCGCCGAACTGGCCGCCTGCGACCTGGCACAGGCCACCGAGGTCAGCTACATCGCGCAGCGGGATGAGCATAAGAGCCCGGAGCAGCGGGGCCGCTGGCACGTCCTCGAAGACAGCCAGCCGTTTCAGATCCGCCACCGCAAGCGGAAGAAAGACCCGCCCATCGACGTGCGCCGCATCTTCGTGCACTCCACCGCCCGGGCCGCCGCGGCCGCCACCAGCCGCGCCAAGAAACTCGCCCGCGCCCGGGACGACCTGGACCGCCTGGCCCGCGGCCTCGGCGGCCGGTTCTACCCCGGCGAGCAGGCCGTCACCGCCCGGCTCCGGCAGATCGCCGCCAGCCGCAAGGTCGGCCCCTACCTGCGCTACACCGTCGGCCCCACCCCGGCGGCCGGCACCAGCGAAGGGGCCGGCGGGCCCGGGAAACCCGCTCTCACCTGGTGGCTCGACCAGGACGCCATCGACGCCGAGGCCGCCACCGACGGCTGGTACGCCCTGCTCACCAGCCTGGACGCCAGCATCACCGCCACCGGGGTGCTGCTGCGCTACAAGGGCCAGGAAGCCGTCGAACGCCGCTACGGCAACCTCAAGGGCCCGCTCGCCGTCGCCCCGATGTTCCTGAAGAACAACCGGCGGATCGCCGCCCTGATCACCGTGATCAGCCTCGCGCTGCT
>DASWFT010000662.1:0-1558 GCA_036394075.1 Streptosporangiaceae bacterium | reverse complement strand
TGCGGGCCGGTTCGTTCGCCATGACCGTCAATGTAGTTGCTTGACACAGCAAACTCAATGAGGCATATTTGTTTGTGCAAGCAGATTATGGAACGGAAGCGCGATGCTGCCGGACCATGACCAGGACCGCGGATATGAATGGAGTCCGACGATGAGTGATCGAGTGGCGTTGGTAGTCGGTGCGGGCGGCCCGCTCGGCCGGTCGGTGGCGGTGAAGCTGGTCGGCGCCGGGTTCACCGTCGCAGGAGTCGACCGCAACGCCGACGGGCTAAGTGAACTGCCCGACGGCATCCGCCAGGTGCCGGGCGACGCGACCGATCCGGCGGTCGCGAAGGCCGTCGTCGACCGCGTCGCCGCCGAGGTCGGCCCCCCAGAGGTGCTGGTGAACACCATCGGCACGTACGGCATCGGGGACGCGCTGTCGGCGACGCCCGACCAGTTGCGGCAGATGATGGACGTCAACGTCGGCCCCGCGCTGTGGCTGACCCAGGCAGTCGCGCCGTACATGAAGGAGCGCGGTTCCGGCTCTATTACGTTCGTCTCCTCCCGCTGGGCGGCCGAGCCGTACGCGGGCGTGGCCGCGTACAGCCTGAGCAAGGCGGCCCTGAGCCACCTGGTCCGGGTGCTGGATCTGGAGCTGCGTCCGCAGGGGATCCGGGTGAACGCGGTCGCGCCGCAGCTGATCGACACTCCGGTGAACCGGTCATTCCTGCCGGAGGAGGTGATGGCGCATGCCACCTCACCCGAGGCGATCGCGGAGCTGATTGTGCTCCTGGCTGGTGACGGCGGGGCGCCCGTCAGCGGAGCCGTCCTGCCGGCCTACGGCTTCTGAACGGCTCCAGGAGGCCCCCAACGGGCCGGCGCATTCCGCAGCCCTGCACCTTCCGAAACGAATCATGGAGTATGTGATGAGTGACAGTCAAAAGCCCGCCGAACTGTTCAGGCGCAGCCTGGACGCGTTCCTTGCTAAGGACATGAGAGCCTGGGCGGATCTCTGCGCCGAGGACGTCCTGGTCGAGTTCCCATTCGCCCCAGCGGGGACGCCGTCCAGGCTGGACGGCCGGGTCGCGATCTTCGAATACCTGCGCAACTATCCCAAGATCATCGACGTGCACGAGATCGACTCGCTGGAGATCTACCCGACCGACCGCCCGGACACCGTCATCGGCGAGTGGAGCGTCAAGGGCCACGTCATCCCCAACGGCAACGCCTACAACATGTCGTACGCCACCTTCGTGACCGTCCGAGATGGCAGCATCGTCAACTACCGCGAATACTGGAACCCGCTCGCGCTGGCACAGGCATTGGGGGACGTGTCGTTCTTCTAGAAAGATGCGGCAGCGCCGAGGCTGCTACCGTCGAGCTAGTGCCGTAGTTGCCTACGTTTGCCCTGTTTCCGGCGGGCCAGGCGGGGTCCCGGGGTTTCCCTGTACTTGGTTGACCGGGGTCACGCTGGCGGGTATGGCTGGCCGGGTGCGAGTACGTGAGATCAGCGATGACGCGGGCAATCACCTGAACCGGATCGTGTGACTCTGTATACGGGGCATGGCATACTTGT
>DASWFT010000661.1:0-2803 GCA_036394075.1 Streptosporangiaceae bacterium | reverse complement strand
TGCGCGGCGGGTCCTGAGGGCCGGCCCTGAGAGCTGGGCTCAGGTCAGGTGGCCTGGTCCTGCGGTGGCCCGGCGCGCCGCAGGCCACCAGGTCCGATGGCCGTACCAGGTCCCAGTCACGCTCATGACTGCCATGGTGCCTCCTGTTCGTCATGACTGTCACCCTGGCGCACGCCACCGACACTTTGCCTTGACAGGGACAAGCGTGCAGGAATCGGATGTCCGTAGTACGGACACCGGAGGTCCCCATGAGAGACTATGACGTCGCCGTCCAGATCCTTGAGGCCGAACTCGGGCAGGTGGAACAGGTATATCGCGGGCTGACCGAGAGCGACTGGCGCACCCCGACCCTGCTCCGGCCGGTGGATGAGAAGCTACCGCCGTGGACCCTGTTCGAACTGGCGGGCCACTTCGATATCTCGATCGGGCTCGCCCGGATGCTCATCGCCAGCCAGCAGCCGGGTCAGGTGGGCCGGGACCGGGTCAGCTTCTTCATCTTCCCGCGTTCAGAGGTGGCGCCGGGTGTCTACGACTACGCGTACACCATGGTGGACGGCAAGCAGCCGGGGCAGATGGCCGATGTCCTGAGCGAGACCTTCGGCAAGACGATCCAGGAGGCCCGCGCGACGTCTCCCGATACGGTCGGCTCGGGCTACTACGCCCTGATGCGGCTCGGCGAATTCATTCCCAGCCGGGTGGTTGAGGCGGTCGTGCACGGCGTGGATCTCACCGACACGCTCGGACAGGACTCCGTCGCCACGCCCGGAGGGCTCGCCATGACCGCTGCGATCCTCGACGAACTGCTCGCCCGGCGTACGGTGGGCGAGCGCCCGGCAGACCTCTCCGATGACATGGCGTGGGTCCGGGCGGCATCAGGCCGGTCCCCGCACCCAGACCCCCGGCTGCCCCTAATCGGCTGAGGCGAGCCCGCTGGGTCGCTGCACGTAACACGGCGGCGGCCGCGGCACCAGGCTGCCAGCATCAATGAGATCACTGGGCCGTACCGGAGATCTGGCCCTTGAGCGCTGGGCCAAGGTCGCTACAGTTCTGGACTAAGTGCTGGCCTACAGTAAGGTCGCTGACCGGCCTGGCCCGCGGCCCCCGGCCGAGATCGTGTCCACAGACCGACCCCTGCTTGCTCGTTTGTGGCCTCCGCTCGCCGGACCACGCCCTATCTGCACCGAGGAGGACACGTCATCAGCCGGGAAGCCGGGACCCAAGGTGACCAGGAGGGCCGGCCGGGACCGGCGGACGCGGCGGTGTCCCGGTCCACCTTCCGCGAGGTCTTCGCCGTGGGGGAGTTCAGGGCCCTCTGGATCGCGCAAGTCCTGTCGGTGGCTGGTGACCAGCTGGCCAGGGTCGCGCTCACGCTGCTGGTCTTCGACCAGACTCACTCCGCGCTGCTGGCTGCGATCACCTTCGCGGCGAGCATCGTACCCACGTTCGTCGGCGGTCTCACGCTTTCCGGCCTGGCGGACCGGCTGCCCCGGCGGCGGGTGATGATCGCCTGCGATCTGAGTCGCGCGGCCCTCGTCGCGATCATGGCGCTGCCAGCACTACCTCTGGCGGCCCGGGTGGGCCTGCTGTTCATCGTGACCATGATCAGTGCGCCGTTCACCTCGGCGCGGGCGGCTCTCTACCCGGACATCCTGTCCGGGGACCGCTATGTACTCGGTACCGCTGTCACACTCACCACTCTTCAGTTCTCGCAGGTAGTGGGTTTCGCCGCGGGCGGCGCGATCGCCGGTTTCTTCGGCGCCCGCACGTCACTGCTAGCGGACGCGGCCACGTTCATACTCTCGGCGCTGATCACTCGCCTCTGGGTACACGCCCGGCCCGCGGCCCAGAGCGCGCCGCACCCGGGCCGCCTGTCATCCTCCGGCGTGATGACCGGATCACTGTCTGGGGTGATGACCGGAGTTCGGCTGGTATTCGCCGATCCGAGACTCCGCACGCCGATGCTGCTCGGCTGGCTCGCGGCGTTCTACAACATTCCGGAAGGGGTCGCGGCACCGCTGGGGCAGGCACTAGGCGGCGGGGATGTCGCAGTCGGCCTCATCCTGGCCGCTGGAGCGCTAGGCGCCTCGTTCGGCGCGGTACTGTTCAGCCGACTCGTCGATCCGGCCCGGCGATTGCGCTGGATGAGCCCGCTGGCCATCGCGAGTTGTGCGGTCCTCATCCTCTTCGCCTTCCGCCTCGCGTTGCCCGCGGCACTAGCGATCCTGACCGTCAGTGGCCTCTTCGACTGCTATCAGCTCGCCGCCAATGCGGCGTTCGTGAGCGCAACTCCCCCCGATCAGCGGAGTCAGGTCTTTGGCATCGCGCAAGGAGGGATGAGCCTAGGCCAGGGAGTGGCGATGATCCTGGCTGGCGCGGCCGCGCAGCATTTTCCACCAGCCGTCGTGATCGCCGTCAGCGGAGCCATGGGCGTCATTGCCGCGGGCGCGATCAAGTTCGGTGACGCCCGTCCACGTTGACCGCTCTCTAGTCAACTGGTCACGCGCCGGTAACCCGAGTCTGCCCCTGTCGTTGTCGTAGATCTTTACCTGCCAGACACGCGTGTCAAGTTCAGCCCCAGCCGCTGGTGCCCATGGGATTCTCCTTCCTGTGCCGTGGTGGTGGTTGGTGGGGGTCACTTGCCCCAGCCGCTGGTGCCCATGGGGTTCTCCTTCCTGTGCCGTGGTGGTGGTTGGTGGGGGTCACTTGCCCCAGCCGCTGGTGCCCATGGGGTTCTCCTTCCTGTGCCGTGGATTTTCCGACGCCTGCCGCGGTGGCGGCGCTCAGCAGGCAACACGTTCCCATG
>DASWFT010000660.1:0-7272 GCA_036394075.1 Streptosporangiaceae bacterium | reverse complement strand
CGGTGAGCGTGGCCCCGAGATCCGTCAGCCGCCTGGCCTCGGCGTCGACTCGCTGCATGCGGGTGGCGAGCGGGTCCGAACGGCTGGGGAAGCCGCTGACGTGGATGTCGAGGTGGAGGCGGTTCTTGACCACCTTGGCGTCCGGCATCACATGGAACCAGATGCGGGGGCCGTCACCGCGGGGATCGATGATGCTGTCCGCGCCGATTCCCAGCTCACTGTCGGGAAGCCCGATGTCGCGCCGCCAGTCGTCCCAGGTAGCGAACCCTTCGGGGGGCGGTTCAAGCACGTATCCCAGGGCAGCCGCCCAGAAGCGGGCAAGCAGCTCGGGGTCCTTGCAGTCGAAGACGAGCTGGAATCGGGCAGGCATCGTGCTCCCATCGGCTCGGCAGTGGCTCGGGCGTTCGCAAGTGTGCCACGAGTAAAGGTCGGGTGAAGCGGCAGACGGCCCGCTGCCGTGGCGGCGTAGTAGTCCGCCATGGAGCGGGAGACGGGCTATGAGGTTGAGCGGGAGCTAGCCGCCGGCTTTGGCGCGGGTTGTGCGAGGCGGTAGTGTCCCGCGACCCTGGGAATGAGGACGTAGCGGCGGACTCGCGTCGTTTTTGGTGAGGATGGCCGGGAGGGCAACCCTGCAGGGTTGTCCTTTTCGTGTGCGACGCCACCGTGATCAGGTCCGGGTAGGCGGCGCCCCCCCGTCTTTCTCTTGGCCGAGGCGGCGGGAGGGCCGCACTGGTGCGCGGAGGCACCGATGGTCACGGTAGGCGTTGTTGCGTGCGTGGTCGAGCGGCGGCTGGCGGCGGGGTGGTTGCGCTGCCCGGGGTGCTCGGGCCGGCTGGCCGGGTGGGGGCATGCCCGCCAGCGGGTGCTCCGGGGCGGCGGCGGGATCGGGTGGCGGCTGCGTCCGCGCAGGTCGCGGTGCGGCGGCTGCGGGGTTACGCATGTGCTGCTGCCGGTGAGCTGCCTGCCGTGGGCGCGAGCGCCGTGGCCGCCAGCGGCGTGGCACTGCCGGACGGCTTCGCGCCCGAGCCGGTGGAGAACGCTGCGGCCTTGCCGTTGACACAGGCCGAGCAAGATTTGAGACTGCCGTCAGGTGGCGGAGCGAGAAGCTTGAGCTGACCGTCCGGCTCGCACGACGTTGCCCCGCTCTCACCGAAGGCAGGAAACGTCAGGAGGAGTCATGAGCCGAAACGTGCGCCAGGCAAACGGGCTCGACCGGTATCGGAGCTACGACCGGCCGCCCGAGGGCTTCGATCCGCTCACAGCGCCCGATGAGTTGTTGCTGCGTCACGGACTGCCGCGCCGGCCGGACCAAACCGGGAGCCGGAGCTTGCGCGGATCTGGGAACGCACATTCGCCCGCCCGCTCAGGTACTCGAAGGCCGACCTCGCGATCGACCCGTGGCTGAGCGGCCGCAACCCGCTCCAAGACAAGGATTCCGAGTTCGGCCCGAACAACTGGGCCGGTGCCACCGTAAGAGCAGGGTGCAGTCTGACCCTGTCTACGTCGCGAACTTCCCGGTCAAGCCCGGCGACACGGTCAGCTTCCTCGTGTGCGCGCCGCAGCCCGACTCGCCTGCCTGGGTCAACATAGTGAACGCTACACCCGGTCACGGTCAACACACGAGCGTCGGCGTCCCAACTCCCGAGGATGCGAATGGCGTGCCGGTCACGCTTCAAGGCGACTCCGTCGAATGGATCCTCGAAGTCGTTGAGCCCGCCCTCCCAAACTTTCCCCAATTCGACGCAATCACTTTCAACGACTGTTGGGCCGGAAAGCCAAACGGGATCGTTGATCTTGGGAATGAGAGCGAAGTGAACATCGTCGGAGCCAGTGGAGATCTCACCGAAGTACAAATTGTGCAGCCACATACCGCGATCGTGCGCCGGAAAGGCGGGGCATAGAAGAACGCAGCATGAACAGCGCGTCGCGCGGCAACCCAGCTCCCATCGGCGGAGAGTTCTATGATGAACTTGGAGCGGGTTGCGGCCGGTCAGCCCGGTGTCAACGGCCGTCCAGTCGCCTGGGTGACTAACTGAGTGACGATCGCCGCGTTCGTCCGCGGACTCCCACGGACAACCATGGACGGTCCCAGCAGGCCAGCCTGCGGGTATGCCCTGCCCGCGGCCCCATGAACTTGGCTTCGGGACGAAGAGGCCGCTAGGACTGCCGAATCTGGCCGGTTTTGGTCAAGGCGCCGCGCTGCGCGCGCCGCGGGCGGCGCAAGTGCCGGCCTCCGGCCTTGGGGAGGCCCCGGCCGGCCCGCGCCGGCCACCCAGTAGCCCGCCGCAGATCAGGCAGGCTCATCCGGTCAGGCAACCGGTGCTGCGTGATGCCGCCTTCCTGGGCGTTCCAGTGTCCCGCTCCCGGCCGCCGCGTCGAGGTCGCTCCCTCCGGTCGCGTCGCAGGCGATCGGCTTCGCCGAGCCTCGACCCGGCGCCCGCTCGCCAGGTTCCGGCACCTATCGAGGAAGACGGGGGAAGAGACGAGCCCTTTGACATCGAACGTCGAGACCTTCCCCCGCGGGGCCCTAACGAGGAATCGATCATTGTCCGGCAGCGCCGTAGGCGATGATGATCGCCTCTGGCAAGCCAGCGCGGCGGCAATTGCCGCTGGTTTCGTGACGCGCATGAACCTTGCGGCCCAGCGGCCGCGGACGATGTCGCCGTGCCAGCACAGGATCGTGTCCGGAGAGACCGGCAGCCGCAGCCCCTGGCGCCGCGCTTTGATAATTACGCTGAGCAGGGCCCGGTCCGCCCAGTTCACGTTCGGCCGGCGCGGCTGCCGCCGTTGCGGTACGGCCAGCTGGTGGCGCAAGATCAAGCTCTCTGCGGCCTGCCGCGACTCCTCGCGCCGCTACAGCCGTAGCCATGAGGCCACCCGCGTGATCAGGAGGAAGACGAACCGCAGGCACATGATCGGTGCTCATCACGGCCGGAGGGCGGGAAGCGCAACTCTGCTGGTCAGAACGATGGACGGGATTCTCGGCACGCACAGGCAGACCGCTCGCTAACCAGCAGGAAGAACGCCCCGGGCAGGCGGGCGGGATATCCTAGTCCTAGCCGCGATGCCGCCGACTCACCACCGCGGCGTCTGTCTGGTTGATTGTCGTTGCTCTGGACCCCGGTAGCGCTCCGTGCTAGACGTACATCAAATCGGGAGTTCACATGGCACAGCCAGTCGCTTCATCAGGTCCCCGGGATACGCAGGACCACCCGGCGGCGCCTGCCGACCGGCGCTGGCTGATCCTGGTCGTGGTGGCTGTCGCCCAGCTGATGGTGGTGCTGGACGCCACCATCGTCAACATCGCGCTGCCGTCGGCGCAGCATTCGCTGGGGTTCGCCAACAGCGACCGGCAGTGGGTGGTGACGGCCTACGCCCTGGCCTTCGGCAGCCTGCTGCTGGTGGGCGGCCGGCTCGGCGACATGTACAGCCGCAAGTGGGTCTTCATCACGGGCCTGATCGGATTCGCCGTCGCCTCCGCGATCGGCGGCGCCGCCGTCTCGTTCGTGATGCTGGTGGCGGCCCGGGCGCTGCAGGGCGCGTTCGGCGCCATCCTCGCGCCGTCCGCGCTGGGCACCCTGGTCAGCACGTTCCGGGACCCGCGCGAGCGGGGCCGGGCCTTCGCTGTCTTCGGCTCGGTCGCTGTCGGCGGCGGCGCTGTGGGCCTGATCCTCGGCGGGGTGCTCACCCAGTACCTGTCCTGGCGTTACACGCTGTTCGTCAACCTGATCTTCGCCGCGATAGCCGTGGCGGGCGCCCTGGCTTACATCCGCAGCAGCCGCCCGGCCACCCCGCCGCGGATGGACTGGCCTGGCGCCGTGCTGGCCTGCGCCGGGCTGTTCCTCATCGTCTTTGGCTTCTCCCACGCCGAGACGGCCGGCTGGACCGCCACGCTGACCCTCGGCTCCCTGGTCCTCGGCGCGGTCCTGCTCACCGCGTTCGTCGTCGCCGAACAGCGATCCAGTCACCCGCTGCTGCCGCTGCGGGTCATCCTTGACCGCACCCGGGGCGGCTCCTACGTCGCGGTCGGCATCACCGGAATTGCGATCTTCGGCATTTTCCTGTTCCTCACCTACTACATGCAGCAGGTCAAGGGATACAGCCCGCTGACCACCGGGCTGCTGTTCCTGCCGCTGGTCGCCGGGATCCTGGTTGCCTCGACCTTGTCCAGCGTCGTGCTCCTGCCCCGGGTCGGGCCCCGCCCCCTGATCACCGCGGGCATGCTGCTGGGCGCCGGCGGGACAGCCTACCTGGCCCAGCTCACCGTGACCTCCAGTTACCTCGGAGGTGTGCTGCCCGCCCTGCTCATCATGGGCCTGGGCTTCGGCATGATCTTCGCGCCGGCGATCAACACGGCCACGGCCGGCGTCCCGCGCCAGGACTCCGGCGTGGCCTCGGCGCTGGTCAACACGATGCAGCAGGTCGGCGGATCGATCGGCATCTCCATCCTCAGCACCATCGCGGCGAGCGCGACGACCAGCTACCTCATCGCCCACCACACAGGCCCGCAGGCACCAGCGATCGCGGCGACCCACGGCTACACCCTGGCCTTCACGATCTCGGCCGCACTGCTCGGGCTCGGCGCGATCCTTGCGATCCTCATGCTGCCCTCACGGAAGCGGCTTGAAGAACTCACCAGCGAAGCCTCGGCCCTCATCCCCGAGCCGGAGCCAGAGGTAGCCGCGCCCGCCCTTGCGCCGCAGCCCCAGATGGCCTCCGCGCTGCAGCCAGCGGTAAAGGTGATGCCCGTCGCCCTGCTCTGCTGCTCGCCAGTGATAGACCCGGGTCTCCCACCGGCGGCGGCCAGGCCGTCCTTGTAGCGGGAGGACTCGAACCGGGCGGCTGATGGGGTGCGCCTGATGCTCTGACTTCTCGATTCACGGGCTCCTGGGACCTCCTCGGGCAGGCCCCGTCAGGCTAGCTCAACCAGCGGAAACGCCCCGGTTCCTGCGGGGCGGGACCAAGAAATTCTGCCGCCTGCACCGCCCAGGCCTTGCAGCGGTAGTTCCTGGGCGGAAAGGACGACGAGAACGGCCTGGAGCGGTTCATCACCACGACACCATCAGCTACCGCCGCGTTCGGGGTCGGCACCACGACGGCCCGCTCCCGGGCCAATGCGTCACGCCCTGCGGCAGTGTTGAGTGTCGGCGGGGTCCAATTTGCCGCCGACCTGCTGCTTCACGACCAGGTCCACGAGAGGTACATGCGTTGTGGTAACCGCACGCCCGCCTGTCGCCTGCCCGGCCCAAGCCAGGCAGCGCGCGCGGACGCTGTCCATGCTTGTCCGTGGTTTCACCCATCCGGGACCCCCACGCGCACGGACATATGACGGACAGCGCCTGCCGCGAAGATCACTACCAAGCGCATATGCGCAGCTCAGCAGCTATGTGGCCGCATCAGGGCAGGCGGTCTGTAAAACCGTCGGCTCAGCCTACGTTGGTTCGAACCCAACACCTGCCACCACCAGCATAAACGGCGGGCCGTTTCTTCTCTGTCCCGTCATGTGTCATGTTGTCGCGCTGTGGACCCCCGTGTTGCGGTGTCCACGGACGCATGGCGGACGGGAATCGGGGCCAGGGAGCGGTGTGGGTAGCCGCTTGACGGGGTTCCGGTGCCCGTTCCAGGGCGTGCCCTGGCTTGACGTTTGCCCCCGAGTCGGGCGTGCATCCTTGTGTCCGCCCCACACCCGCGTGATTTCCCGGGGCGCGGGCGCCCGAGGAAGGCGGGTGCGCTGATGGCTGGGCTTGCGGTCAGGGAGACCGTGACGCTTGCCGGGCGGGCGGAGCGGGCGCGGGTCGCCCGCGCGTTCGTGGCCGGGGTGCTAGGACCCGGCCACCCATGTGGGGATGACACTGCATTGCTCGTGAGCGAGCCTGTACGCGCACTGATGACTGCACCGATCAGAGCCACTGCAAGATCACGACGGGATCTTGTGCTCAGAACACGGGACTCGCTATGCCACTCGGGAATAACCCGAACACTGAATTTGACCTTGACCTTGGGGGAAGCCGCAGACTCGTCCGGTAACTGTCATGTCGATGAGGAGCGAGCACGTGGATCAGATGAGCATCGGAGAGTTCGCCAGACGTTCGCGGCTGTCCGCGAAGGCGTTGCGGCTCTATGACGAGCTGGGTCTGCTGCCGCCAGCACGGGTGGATGAGGACTCTGGCTACCGCTTGTACGAGCCCGGCCAGCTCAAGCAGGCACGCCTGATCGCGGCGCTGCGCCAGCTGCAGGTCCCGCTGGCGGGGATCAAGGCGATCCTGCCGCTTGAGCCGGTCCAGGCGGCGGAGCGCGTCCGCGAGGTCTGGGCCGCAACCGAGGCCGAGAACTCGTCCCGCCGCGCGCTGGCCGCATACCTGGTCGACGAGCTGAGCGGAAAGAGGTCCGTCATGCACGAGGTCAGCACGAGGGAGATGCCCGATCGCAGCCTGCTGTGCCTGAAGCGCAACGTCCCCGGGCGGGATCAGGCGTGGGCGTTCGGCAAGGAGTTCATCGCCCTGCTTCGGCACTACCAGCTGCCGCAGATACAGGGACGCGCGGGCGCGTTTTTCTGCATCTACTGGGGTGAGGTCAGCGAGGACAGCGACGGTCCGATGGAGTGGTGCCGTCCCGTCCCCGCAGGCGAGGCGGAAGGACTCGCCGCCCGCTGCCCGGAGCTGACCCTGCGTGCCGAGCCCGCCCACCAGGAGGCGTTCGTGAATATCGGCGATGGGCAGATCGACGGCGCCGAGTGGCAGCTGGTCGAGCAATCGCTGCACGCTTGGAGCGAGCAGCAGTCAGACATACTCCCGACCGATCTGGGTGTGCGGATCACCTATCTCCCCAGCGAAGCGGGGCAGGATACCTATCAAGACTTCGCGGTCCCGTTCAACGGTCAGTCACGCGGATGACGGCCGTCGTCAAAGCCGAGTCGTTGGCCAAGCGCTTTGGTGAGGTCCCAGCGGTCACGGACCTGTCATTTGCGCTGGAGGCCGGGACGATCACGGGCTTTCTCGGCCCGAACGGCGCTGGCAAGACGACGACGCTGCGGATGATCCTGGGCCTGGCAGCGGCGACGAGTGGACGAGCACTGGTGTTCGATCATCCTTACGCGGAGTTGCCGCGTGCGGCACTGCGGATCGGTGCCGTGCTCGAGGCGACCGATTTTCATCCCGGCCGTTCGGGCCGTGATCACCTGCGGATGCTCGGGCAGGCCGTCGATGTTCCTGACTCACGTGCGGACGAGGTGTTGCGCCTGGTGGAGCTGGGTGACGCCGCCCGGCGGCGTGT
>DASWFT010000659.1:0-12246 GCA_036394075.1 Streptosporangiaceae bacterium | reverse complement strand
CGAGGAACTGCTCGCCTACGACAAACTCGTCGTCGGCACGGGCGCCGTGCCGGTCCGGCCCCCGATCCGCGGGCTCGAAGGTCCCGGCGCCCTGGGCCCCGGCGACGGCGTGCATCTGCTGCATTCGATGGGCGACACGTTCGCGATCATGCGCACCCTTGAATCCGCCTCCCCCGCCAGCGCGGTCATTGTCGGTGCGGGCTACATCGGGCTGGAGATGGCCGAGGCCCTGGTAGCCCGCGGCCTGTCGGTCACTCAGATGGAGCAGTTGCCCCAGGTACTGCCCACCGTCGACCCCGAACTGGGTGCCCTGGTCCATGCCCAACTGGCTGGGCACGGCGTTGAGGTCTTGACGGGCACCGCGGTCAAGGTGATCAGCCGGGCCCCGGGAGGCGGCGAAGGACGGCTGCGGGTGGAGGCCACCACCACGGGCGGTGAGCCGGTCCGGCGGGACGTCGACATGGTCCTGGTGGTCGTGGGCGTCCGGCCGGACACGGGGCTGGCAGCTGATGCCGGAGCGGAGCTGGGTTTCAAGAGGGCCATCGCGGTGGACCGGGGCATGCGAACCAGCCTTCCCGATGTGCTCGCCGCCGGTGACTGCGTCATCACGTATCACCGGCTGCTCGGCGAGAGCTACCTCCCGCTGGGGACAACCGCCCACAAGCAGGGCCGGGTGGCGGGCGAGAACGCCCTCGGCGGGAGCCGGGAATTCGCCGGGAGCCTCGGCACCCAGGTCGTGAAGATCTTCGACGAGGTCGCCGCGCGGACCGGGCTGCGCGACCACGAGGCCGCCGCGGGCGATTTCGACCCGCTCACCGTCGAGTCCGAGGCCGATGACCACAAGGCCTACTACCCGCGCAGCCACCGCATCGCGATGCGGTTCACCGGTGACCGCCGCGGCGGCCGACTTCTCGGCGTCCAGCTTTTCGGGCACCGCCACGCCGAGGTGGCCAAGCGCATCGACATCGCCGCGACGGCAATCTTCCACGGCATGACCGTCGAGGACGTCAGCGACCTCGACCTTTCCTACACGCCTCCCCTCGGCAGTCCCTGGGAGGCGATCCAGATCGGCGCCCAGGCGTGGGCCAGGCAAGCCGGCCTCCGGTAGGCGCGCGGCCGTCAGCAGCAGGCTGAGACCGGCTCGGCGCCGTCGGCGTCCGCGGACTGGCCGCCGGGTGCGCAGCACGTGCTGTCGGGCTCCTGGGCGAGGACGTCGGCGTCTGCCTTGACGACGTACACCTCCCACGGCTCGCTGCCCGGCCCGTGCACCCACACCTTGTCCTGGACCGCATAGCAGCAGGTGGTGTCCTCCTCGACCTCGGTGGCCAGCCCCGCCCCGGCCAGCCGGCTCGTCGCCTCAGTGACCTGCCCGGTGGACTCGACCTCGACGCCGAGATGATCCATTACCGTCGGCTTTCCCGGCTCGCCTTCGAGCAGGACCAGCTTCAGCGGGGGCTCGCCGACGGCGAAGTTGGCATAGCCCGGGCGGCGCTTGGCCGGCTCGGCGCCGAACAGCTTGGAGTAGAAGTCGATCGAAGCTTCCAGGTCAGCGACCCTCAGCGCGAGCTGGACACGAGACATCAGGTTCTCCTTCACCTCGGCGGCCCGCCACAGGCGGCCGCGCTGACGGTCTCCCCTGATTCGACCGCCGTCTAATCAGGCTCTGAGTTTGGCACTCTGCTTAGATGTATGTCAAATTAGAACTATGTCGAATCAGGCGGAGCCGGTGGGCGTCCAGGACCCGCGGGCATGCTGCACGCCGCTGACTCGGACGCCGATCGGTGAAGGCGAGGCCACCGAGGTGGCGCAGGTGCTGAAGGCGCTCGCGGACCCGGTCCGGCTGCGACTGCTGTCCCTGATCGGCGCGCATGACGGCGGTGAGGCGTGCGTCTGTGACCTGACCGTCGGCTTCGACCTTACCGGGCCGACGATCTCCCATCACCTCAAGGTCCTGCGCGAGGCCGGGCTGATCCAGGCCGAACGGCGCGGCACCTGGATCTACTACCGCATCGTCCCGGCGGCCCTGGAATCCCTGGCCGGGCTCTTCGCCCCCGGCTTGGTACCCGCGGGCGCCCGGTAGGTCAATGAAGGATTACGGAGACGGATGATGGAGCTGACGGTGCTGGCCGTGCCGGACTGCCCGAACGCCCCGGCGCTGGAGGAGCGGCTGGCTGAGGCGCTGGCCGACCGGCCAGCTGTGCCGGTGGCGCGCCAGGTGATCACCGACGCTGCCCAGGCAGCCAGATGGGGGATGCACGGGTCGCCCACGCTCCTGGTCAATGGAGTGGACCCGTTTGCCGCGCCGGGCACGCCACCAGCCCTGGCGTGCCGGATGTACCAGGGCGAGAACGGCCGCCTGGCGGGCGCGCCGTCGGTGACGGCGCGCCCGCCAGGCGCTGGAGCAGGCCTGTGCCCGCGGCTGAAAGGGCCGCCCTGGTGGGCGCCTGGACTGATCCGTTCGGCCGCGCCGGCCGCGGGCGGAGGGCACCGGCCGAAGGCGGGCTGCGGGCGGTGCACCAGCGGGTGCTGCGCTCGTTCGCCACGGTCGGCCGCCCGCCGACGGCTGCCGAGCTGGGTGAGGCGGCCGCCCCCTACGGCAAACCGGCTGATGTGGTACTGGCCGAGCTGCATATCGGGGACTTCCTGCGCCTGGACGCCACTGGCCAGGTCCGGGCCGCCTACCCGTTCTCGGCCGTCCCGACATCGCACGTGGTGCAGATCGACGATGGACCGCGGGTGCATGCGATGTGCGCGATCGACGCGCTGGGAATCGCGGCCATGCTCGGCACCGGCATAACAATCACCTCGGCCGACCCGCGTACCGGCGAGCCGACCGCAGTTGCGGTTGCCGCCGATGGGCGGAAGGCCGTGTGGGAGCCGGCCACGACAGTGGTGTTCGCTGGCCAGCAAGCCCCGGGCGAGCCATGTTCCGGCCCAGGCACTGGACCGGTCCCAGCCGCGGCGGATGTGTGCTGCGGGTACATCAGCTTCTTCACTAGCCGGGCCAGCGCCACTGACTGGGCGCGCGCCCATCCCGAGGTCACTGGGCATGTGCTGAAGCAGGCCCGCGCCCTCCAGCTTGGAACGCGGATCTTCGGGCCGGTGCTGGCCGACGCCGGCTGAAGCCCGATGTGGCGTGACAGCAGTTGCAGTAACGATCATCCATGAGCTTTATCAAGCGCCGAACGGAACTTCTGCGATAGAGCGCCAGTTCCATAGGCGTTCGGCGCCTTCTTGAACAATAAGATTGATGCGATTGATGGTGACTTGACAGCTTGGAAGCTCACGCCCGAGAGCGGCGATAATCGGGCTGGCTGGCTGGACAGATGTGCTGTAGGCCAGAGTGACATGCGGAGTCCATGGCTGACGTTCCGTGATCCCGTCCCCGCCTGTGGCGATACGAGTTGCGGACCGTACCGCCTCAAACACCGGGCTGAGAGCGTTATCAGGCCGTATTCCTAGCACGATCCCTTCGGGATGGTAGAGAACTTTGCCAAACACGATCTTTATTGAGGGAATTTCAGAGAGCAGTTGACGCGCACGTGCGATCATGTCATCGATCTCGGTCGCAGTGAAGTCCTCAGCGAAACCAACTATCAATGTAGTTACATGCAGCCACTGCCTCGGCGTGAAATGAAGGCCCGAAAAATGCGCCAGTCTGTCTTGTGCGATGGAAGCGAGAGCTTGCACTTGTGGATGATCTCTGAACAGGATGTGCCAATGGAGTTTGCCTTGCCTCGGTGCAGACTCCGCGCGACACTCCCAGCGGTTAGCCATCTGGCTTGGCAAGGAATTCACGTGTCCTCACTACCAGCTTGAGTGGGAGCGTCGCTGCACTGCTTGCGAGCCGTCTGGACGGCTGGCAGCGACAACGGCGGCAAGGTGAGCGCGGTAGCGCGCCGCGTAAGTGAGTAGGACGGGCGCGGGTGTGTCCGGGTTGACGGCTTCAGATGTGCGAGCCAGGAAGCGCTCAGCGGCAAGGAGCGCAGCTTCCCGCACGCCCAGACGCTCGGCCACAGTGGCGGGATCGTCAGTCATAGGGGCCATTTGAGGGCCGCCTTCCTGAGCTGATCACGCAATACACTGTTTTCCCACCCGTGGATGGGAGATAGTAATTCCATTCCTTGCTGAGCGCCTGGACGAGCATAAGGCCGCGTCCACTCTCTGCGTCATGGCCTACCTCCGTTAGGACTGGGGGCGTTGGATCCGGGTCGCAGACCTCAATTATCAGGCGGCCGGTGCAGTACCGCAGTATGAGCGATATCGCTTTCACGTTGACTAGCTCGCAATAGGCCGCTTCGGCTGATGACGGTCCGGTGAATTTTACCGAATTGGTGACAAGCTCGCTAACCAGGAGCTGGGCAGTCTCAATGTCTTCCGGCTCCAGCCGCCATGCCCGCAACGCAGCCTCTGTGTGACGGCGTGCCCAGAATGCCGCGCTCGGCAACGCCGCTAGTTGCAGGCTTGACACCACCTCTCCTGGCGCAGCTGGCTGCGGATATTCCCGCACGTCTATCAACCTCCGGTATTCCGGGCTGTATGGAGCGGCCGGCAGGACCTCCTCCCGGTCCCATCGCGCAGGCAAGGCAGGCGGCGACCGCCTAGCGCGGACCGCTGCTCCCGGCCAGTCGAGTGCGTCCGCGTGCTCCACGGCATGCTGTGTCATGTCATCGCCTCCTCTGCTCTCAGACTCGGGGTTGCTGTGCCCTGCGGTGGCCTTTGTCGGTTACGCTGGGGCATGAGGTTGCTACCGGCTGAGGCATGCCTCGCTGGCCTGGCAGGAGCCACCGCCGAAGCCACAGAGCATCCCTCGTGTGCAAGGAGGATCAACCCGCAAGGGCTGCCGGTATCCATTAAGCCTGAAATTGGTGAGCTAGTGAATAGGCATGGCACCGACATAATAGTGACAACGCGCACTGTCGTTATGAACCAGGAAGGGTAAGGGCGTGAGTCGGCCGGAGCGCAGGTTACGGCCCGACCGGTCAGCCTTGGACCGGTTTGGATTTGAGTTGCGCCACTGGCGTAAGAATCGTGGTCTTTCACAGGACCGGCTCGGCTCATTGATCCACGTCAGCGGCGACCTCATCCAGCGCGTGGAAGTAGGTGAGCGCCGTCCGTCACGACATCTGGCCAGCCGGTGCGACGAAGCACTCGACGCGGGCGGTGCGCTGCTCCAGGCCTGGGAGGAGTTCGACGCCGAGTCCAGGCGGGCTGGTGAGGCTGACGATACCGACACCTCCCCGGCCGATACCGACAACCGGGGGTCCCGGGTCACGACGCAGCCGACATCAGGGAGAATGGTTCTGCCTGCTGTCAGCCTGGCCGGGGAGGAAATCTCCGTAGCGCTTGGCGGCGCGGCAGGAGAAGGCGGGTCACCAGATGAAGCCTACGCAGCCGATAGGGTTATCATCCCCTGCCGCATCGAAGACGGAAGGATCATCTGGGTGTCTGTGCCTCGGCGCACATTCCTGCTGGGCGGGATTGGGGCCGCCGCTTCCGTCATTTCAGACGCACCGATAGCGGGGAATCCATCGCCAACGAAGTTGATCGCTAATTTGCGCTCCGCAGATGGTAGCTCTTTCGAGCGTTTCGAGGCAATGCGGAAAGTACTGAGAGATTGCGACAATCTCTTTGGCCCCGCACAGGTCATGCGGGTCGTCTATGAACAGCTCAACATCATGTCACATTTGCGTAAGAGCACACGAGGCGCAGATTATCAACGGCTGCTGCGCATGGAAGTTCAGTTTGCGGACTTGCTAGCATGGCTCTACCAGGATTCAGGGAGTCATCGTGACGCTCAATACTGGCTTGGCCGGGCGCTCGATTGGTCCCACATATCTGGCGACCCGGGAACGGTCGCGTTTATCCTGGCACGCAAAAGTCAGCTAGCGGGCCAGATCAACGACGGGACAGAGGCCGTTGACGTTGCCGAGGCGGCCATGAGACAGGTTCCGCCGAATAACCGGTCCGCTGTCATCGCCACAACCTATGCGGCTCACGGCCATGCCTTGCAGAGAGACAAGACTTCTTGCCTGCGAGCATACGATCGGGCTCACGAGCTACTTGCAGACCTAGAGGACGACCCAATCAGTTGGTACGGCAAGTTCCTAAATACTGCATACGTGCAGATCCAACGGGCGCATAGCCTTTCGGTCATCGGTGACTACCGCCCTGCAGCGAAAGCATTCCAGGTAGCACTCAACGCATTGCCTGACAGTTATTATCGCGATCGTGGCGTCTACCTGGCCAGGAAGGCACTCGCTCATGCTGGGGGCGCCGGCGCTGATAAGGACAACGCGGACGAAGATGCCGCCGAGGCTGCCAAGGCAGGACTTGAAGCGCTGGCCATCGGAACCGAAACACATTCAGGACGAATCCTTGCCGGGCTATCACGTCTAGACCGCAGGCTGGACCCGTGGCATCGGCTGGCCAGCGTTGGCGAGTTCAAGAATGCAATCCACGACTTCAAACCCACGCTAGCCCAACGAAACCAGTGTGAGGATCCTGAAGGAGAGTGACAGAGATGGCCGAGACGACGACCGAGGACCAGAAGTGGATGGAGTTGGCTATCCAACTGGCCCGGGAGTGCCCCCCAAAGGAGAGCGCCTACTCAGTCGGCGCGGTCATCGTAGACGAGCACGGGCAGGAAATCGCTCGCGGATACTCACGAGAGACCGATGCGAGCGTTCATGCTGAGGAAGCGGCGCTGGCAAAAGTGGCACATGACGATCCGCGCCTGAAAAGAGCCACAATCTACAGCACTCTGGAGCCCTGCTCGCAACGCAAGTCGCGACCGCTCACGTGCACTCAACTCATCCTCGGCGCTGGCATCCCGCGAGTCGTGATGTCTTGGCGCGAGCCATCGCTGTTCGTAGCCGACTGCCAAGGCTACGAACTGCTCACCGAAGCGGGCGTGGAAGTTCTCGAACTGCCAGAGTTCGCGGACGAAGCGCGGGCGGTGAACGCACACCTCGCCGTCGACGAGTAGCGCAATCCCGAGGCGCCGCGTCGGCATAACCCGGCTGGGGCGCGCCAGCTCGCAGCGGAGCGCGGACGTTCGACGCTCACCGGGTGTTACGCCAGCTCTCCTCAGCCTCGAACAGTGTCGGCTGTGTGCCCGGTGTCACTTGCGGCGTTTGCGCCAGTCCAGGGGCTCGGGGGGTGGGCCGAGGTTTGGTGGCGGCTTTTCCTCCGCGTCCCGCCAGCTGATCGGGGCCGCGGCTGGGTCGCGCGTGGGCGGCGGCACCGGACCTGTCCCGGCTGGCACCCTCGGGCCGCCTGGGGCACCGCGCCGGGGCGCCGCCGGGGCGGGCTGACCGGCCGGGCCCGGGCCGCCAGCCTCGGCCCCACCACCACCGCCGGCTGGACCACCGGCGGCATTCTCGGCACCGGCGCCACCCCGGCCGCCACTGGCGCCAAAACCGGCCGGGACGCCGGTGGCACCCGCGCCATCAGCGGCGGCCGACTCCCAGGCCGCCGTCGGGCGGCCGGCGCCACCGGCCAGCATCGGCCCGGGGGCCATCGGCGCGGCATCCCGCACCTCCTCCAGGGTGTGCAGGGTGGCGGTCGGCAACGCCAGGAGGCCCGGGTTGGCATCGGCCAGCACCACGCGGCGCCCGCTGCGCGAGGCGTAGCTGACGATCAGCGCGCTCGGCGGAAGTTGCTGTAGCTCATGCTGCTCGATGAGGAACTCGCGGGAGCGCTGGGTGGTGCGCGCGAGAGAGGAGTTGGCGCCGATCGCCTTCGACGTGTTCACCCCCCACGCCGTGCTCAGGGTCATTCCCTCGGTGATCGATTCGGTGTCGCTGGTGCCCCACGAATGGCTGCTGTCCCTGCTGCCGGACCTGGTGGACTGCCCGAACGGGCCGGACCCGGCCCGGCTGTGGCCGCTTCCCCGGCTCCGCCCCCTCGTCTCGCTGGTCGAGGCGGACATCGAGAGGGAGTCAGCGTCGGCCACAGTGCTGGTGTAGGAATCCCCTGCGGTGTCGGTGACCGAGGTACCCACGGTGTCGGTGAGCTGGGTGAGCACGAAACGGTGCTCCGTCCCGATCTGCTCGCTGGCGGCCTTGGCATCCTCGGCGTTTCCCAAGCGCATGAAGGCGACGGCGGCATTGCCCCGGCCGAGCCGCTCCTTGACGTGGCCGGGCAGCGAGCGGTAGGCGAGGACCAGCCCCGTCCTCGTCGCCTCGCATGCATCACAGAGCCGGTCAAGCACGTCACCGCGGAGCTTCTCCGCGCCGGCCAGGCACAGCGTGTGCTGCCACGGCTGCCCGGGCGGCGCCCCGCGGAGAACGTGGGTCAGGGCCACGGTCACATAGGTTCCGAGCACCGTGTTGCCCGCAACGCCCCCGGTCCGGTCCATGGCGATCACGCGCAGCCGGCTCTGGGGCAACGGGACCGGGGCCGACCCGAGGGTCTCCAGCTTGCGCAGCTTGGCCTCCAGCGCCCAGGCGCGCTCGGTGACCACCCGGTCGGCGGCACCGCGGCCGTAAAGCCCGGTGATCTGCTCGAGTTGCGCCGCCGTGATCAGCCCGTGGCTGATGTCCTCCCGCGGATCACCTACCTGGGCGAGAGCCCGCAGCCCCGCCGTGACCTGGGCGATACTCGCCTCGCCGCCGATCGCCTCGAGAATCCGGTCGAGAATCGCGCAGTCGTGCGAGGTATCGAGCGGGCCAGCCCGGTCGCCACTCGTGGCCACGCTCATCGCCAGCACGTCGGCCAGGGCCTCACGGGGCAGGCCGGCCCCGAGGTCGAAGCCGGGCAGGTCGGCGGGAAGCACCCAGACCAGCGGGTCGATGCCCGATCCGCGGGCGACGGCCAGCAGGTCCTGCGCCACCGCACCCTCGGACAGATCGAGGACTGTCACCTGACCCCCGGCGGCCAGCCGGGGGCCCGCGACCATAGTCAGCATCGCGGACCAGCCGGACAGGGTGCCCCCGGCCACATCCACCCGGTCGATCTCGTCGGGCAGGGCCACGGCGTACCACTGCAACTGCCCGCCGAAAGCACGTTCCCGCGCCTGCCAGTCACGGAACATCCTGGCGTGCTCATCCTGCCAGCCGAACAGCCGGCTCTCTGCCGCGGCACGGGCCCTGGCCACCCGCCGCTTCTCCTGCTCGACAGTGCCGCGGAGTTCCTTCTCGCTCCGCCAGATAGCGCGCCCGCTGACCGCCGCCAGGGCCAGGAACACGGCTAGCCCGAGGCTGGTGAGCGCCGCATTCAGGATCCCGGCCACAGCCAGCGCCACGACGAGGGCGGCAAGCGCGAGACAGCAGCCGACGGCCAGCCTCAGCGGCCGGCTGAGCAGGTTCTCCTCCCGGCGCTGCGCGGCCAGCCAGCCCTGGTTGAGCTGCTCCTGCTCGGGCGGGACAGGGCGGCGCGGCGGCGGGCCCGGATCCGGGTGCACGAGTGCGTACTGCCAGCCCAGGTAGACCCGGTCGGCCCGGAAGGGCGCCGCAGTCACCGGGGTCCCCCAGAGATGAACCGGCCGACCGGCACGACCCGCCGGACCGGCCGCTTGACGGCCAGGGCGAACTCATCCTGGCGCAGATCGCACAGCGCAGCCGCGGACACCACGGGGGTGCCGGCCAAGGAGGGCCCGGCCGGGCCCTCCCCCGGACCTGTCATCCAAGGATCCTGCCCAGGCGGGGGGTCCACGGCGGGGACCTGAGTCGAGAAAGCCGTCGGCGCATGCAGCGCGCCCGGGACAGCCAGTGCACCCGGGACAGCCAGCGCGCCCGGGGCCGCCAGCGCGCCCGGGACAGCCAGTGCACCCGGGACAGCCAGTGCACCCGGAGCAGGCGGGACACCCAGCGCACCATGACCGGCCGGGCCACCTGCCGCGACCGGGCCGGGCCTACCAGGGTGCGGCGCGGCGCTAGCCAGCGACGCCAGCCTGGCGGCCAGCCCCGGATCGTCCAGCCGGTGGATGACCAGGACGTTCACGAGCCCGGCGATCCGCGCCGCAGCCTCCGGCGACACCGTGCCGAGCAGCGAGGCGAGCCCCGCCTGCGCGCCGGTGCCGATGAGCGCGGTGAGCGCCGGATGGTCGACCGCATCGCAGTGACCGAGCCAGGCAAGCCCGTCGCCGCCGACCTCACGCCGGCGCGCTTCCGCGAAGACCGCAGTAGTGTCCAGCGCGACCAGGTTCGCGATCATAGCTGCGGACCGGCCACCAGCCGCCTGATCCAGCGCGAAGAGCACCACGGCCCGGTCCCTGACGATCCCGCTCAGGGTGATCCGCGCGGACCCGGCCGCCCGGCCCGAGGAAGGCTCCGGGCGCAGCCACCGGCCCAGCGGGGACGCACGCAGCCCGGTCAACTGCTCGGCGAGGACGGCGGCAGGGGCAGGATCCGCCTGCAGCAGGCTCGCGGACACCCTGACCCGCTCGGCCAGCGGCCCACGGCGCGGATGGTAGGCGGGCACCCGCTCCACCCGGGCCCGCAGCGCCGCCGGGCTGAGCAGGTGGACGACGTCATCGAGGACCGGGATTCCCGGATCACCCGGCGCCGCGGCAGCCACCGCGAACAGGTCGTTCAGGTAGCCGCCGCAGGTGCGCCGGGCGTAATCCGCGACAGCACCCCAGTCGATCATGCCCATCACCAGCGCGGCCTTACGGGCCGGATCGCCGCCGCGCAGCGGCTCGTAGAACCCCGGCCCGGACGACCCGAAGATATGCAGCGGCGCGCCGACGGCCTCGCACACGACCTTCAGCGACTCGGCCAGTCCCGGTGTACCGGCCAGATCGACCGCGATGACCGGCTTGCGGCGGCGGATCGCAGCGTGCACCACCTGGAAGCTGGTCGCCGCGACCGCGGCCTCCGACGACCCCGTGCAGAGCACGCCCCCCTCCGCCTCCGGCCAGGAAATCGCCGCCCGCTGCCCGGTCCCGCGCACGATTCCCAGGCAGGCCCCTTCCCTGGTAACAACCCCGCCAGCCCGAACGGAAGAGATCCGCAGCTGCCGTCCGGCCAGGATCATGAGCCCAGGGCGCGGCGGCGGCAGGTCCGGCTCGGCGGTGTGCAGCCAGCGCAGCCACCAAGCGGCTGCTGCCTCGCCGGCGGCCGCGATCAGGGCGAGCGGCAACTGCCGTGGCAGCCAGTTGCCCAGCCCGCCGAACACCTCACCGAGATGGAAGACGTTCGAAGGGTGGTGCGCGGTCCTCGCCAGGTAGCCCGCCACCCGGCTTGGGCCTGCGGTGAAACCGGCCAGCGCGGCTGGTGGCCCGATGGCCAGCACCCAGAGCAGGCCGACTCCTGCGGGCACCGTCAGCCATTGCGGCCGCCACCGGCTGGTCCGGCTGATGATGTGGAACACGATCGCCAGCAGCAACGTGAGCTGGGCGAACAATAAGTGGCCGACGAGCGCCAGGATGGTCAGCGCAGCGATGACCTCACCGCGTTGCGGGGCGTCTCTCGGGATGAGGTAGCGGGCGCGCCGCGGTTCGCGCTCCGCCACGGCCATCCGGGCGGCAGGCATATCGGGTCAAGGTTCCCAGTCCTCCGCGGGCTGTGTCCAGGCGACTGGCGAAGCGTCCGCGCTTAATGGGGGAAGCGGGGACGGCTGTGACTCCACCACGATGCGGAACAGATCCGGGCGCAGTACCACCGCGATCAGGGCGAGCGGCCGGCCGACCGGCTCATCCTCGAACCTGATAGTGATCGTGGTGGCGGGCTGGCCGACGGCCAGCCGCAAGCTCCGGGCCACCGAAGGCGAGGGCGGCTGCATCTCCATCTGCAGGGCGCGGGCCTGGCCGACCCGCGGCGAGGCCCGCATCGGCGACGACGCGGCGGCGAACTCAGGAAGCAGCCCGGCTAGCCGTTCGGGCAGGTAGGTGCTGGAGAAGGCGGCCGGCTCGCCACCCACGGTCCACAGGCACCGGATGACGATCACGGAGTCGCCGGGAGCCAGCCCGAGCACCCGCCCGATGTCCTCGGGCGCGCGGCGCCGGGACACATACCGCGTCTTCGCCGCCAGTTCGCCCATAGGGTCCACGTGCGAGGTGAGCCCGGACATGCCCTCGAGGGACAGGCGGTACTCGGCCGGGCTGGCCCGGTACACCTGTCCGTCCGGCAGCCTGCGCAGCAGATGCCGGTCGGTCAGTTCATCAATGGCGGACTCGACCTCGGCCGCGCTCACGTTGTAGCGGCGGGCCAGCGCCGTGTGCCGGGGCAGCCGCCAGCCCGGCTCGTGGTGCAGCAGGGCGGCGGCAATCCGGTCCGCGAGCACCCCCGTGGACTGGGCACG
>DASWFT010000658.1:0-4945 GCA_036394075.1 Streptosporangiaceae bacterium | reverse complement strand
TCCTGGCACAGCCACGGGTACCGCTTGCCGGTCACCGGGTCCCGCCGCTGCCGGGTCCGCCACACCCGGGTCTTCTCCTGGGCCACCCCGGCGAACAGGATCTGCTCCCCGCCGTCGTGGCAGGCCAGGTACCGCCGGGCGGTCTGGTCCTTGCTCTGCCCCTTGGCGAAGTGGATCAGGTCCAGGCCGCGGGAGTCGATGTAGTGGCGGATGTCCGCGGCGAACCGCTCGGTCATCGGCAGCATCAGCGCCGAGGACACGAACTGGTACCCGCGGTGGTGGCAGAAGAACCCGTGGATGCCCTGCCCGTACTGCAGCCGCGGCTGGCGGAAGGTCAGCAGCACCCGGTCGATGCAGCGGATCTCCAGCGTCACGTGACCGGACAGGACCTGGGCGGCAGTACGCGGTAGCGTCATGATGGGCTCCGGCTCGGGGCTCGGCCGGCAACGGCCACCCGACCGCTGCAAGCGGCGAATGAACAGTCATATTGTGACTGCCTTGAGCCCCAACCGGAGCTTTTGCACCAACCCCAGCCCGCACACGCATGCCTCGTCGGGTTGGGGCGAAGCCCCGTTATACATTCAGGTCTGTGCGTTTCGGTTATGACTGCTGGCGCTGTGTGACGGCTGATGGGCGGGTTCAGGCCCAGTCGGGGATGGGCGGCATCCAGGGGTTCCCGGCGAGCGCGTCGCGCAGGGCGGCCAGGACGTCGGCGGCGTGCTTGGCGGCGGTGGAGATGTAGCCGCGGATGGCGTACCGGTCGCGGGTGACCTGCTCAGAGCGGAGCCGGCCGGATATCTTCTGCTGGGTCTTGGCGGGCCGCAGGTCCCGTTCGGCGCCGTTGGACGACCGAGCCATCGACTGCGCGTGATGCGGGGGCCGGGAAGCATCCGGATTCGGTGCGGGTGACGCACCGGTTCCATCCGCTGTTCGGACGCTCGCTTGAGTTCGTGAAGCGTTGCAGGACCTGGCAGTCCGATCGGGTGTTCTTCTTCGATGATGCCGGTGAGCTGGCGAGCCTGCCGGCGGAGTGGACCGATGTCGTGCCGGCGGACCCGTTCGTGGTGGTCTCTGCGGGGCGTTCGCCGTTTCGTATGGCTGATCTTCTGGTGCTGGCCGACCTGGTCGGCGTTCTGGGCCCGGGGTCAGGCACTGATCGCGGGAGTGTCAAGAGGATTCTGCCGTGATAGTCCAGGAGATTCTGCCGGGGCTCACGGTATATGCTCGTCGCTTCTACCGGCTTGCCCGGACGGTTAGCGCACTTCTACCTGTTCGTGAGGATGCCCGGCGGCGTGCCGGCGTGATCGCCCAGTTTCTGTGCGGCATAGTTATCTGGACGAACAGGTGGCCTGGGAGGCGGAATGACCCGGCGGGACGACGCCAAGACGCGGGCGCTGGCAGCGTCCCGGACACTGAACCCGCGCCCGGAGAAGGTGTCCGACCCGGCGTTCGCGCCGGGCTCCTTCTTCGACCCGGCGGACCTGGTCCAGGTCAAGTACGAGATGGTGCGCCAGGCCGAGACCGGCGGCGCGCCGGCCGCCCGGGCCGCGCCGGCCTTCGGGTTCTCCCGCCAGTCGCTGTATACCGCCAGGGCGGCACTGCGCGAGCAAGGGCTGGCCGGCCTGATCCCCGGCAAACCGGGTCCCAAGGGCGGGCACAAGCTCACCGGGGAAGTCGTCAGCCACCTGGAGGAGCTGCTGGCAGCCGATCCGCGGCTACGGCCGGCGGATCTGGCCGCCGCGGCCGGGCAGCGTTTCGGCGTCACGGTGCATCCGCGTTCGGTGGAACGGGCGTTGCAGCGCCGCCGGAACGCCCGGAGCGCCGCCGGGCAGGCCGGCGAGGACGCCCCCAAAAGCTGACCCCGTCCCGCGCGCCCTGCCACCGGTGCGGCCGGCCGACCTGGTGGCGCGCTATGAGCAGCTGCGCCACGTCGCGGCCGGCGGCCACGCCGGCGGCTGGCGTCATGGCCTGGGCGTGCTGGCGGCCAAGGGGATGGCCTGCTGGATGGCCGCGTGCGCCGCCCTGCCGTCGGCCGCGCCCGAGCACGGCGGCCCTCCCGCAGCGGTGACACCGCAGGCCGGCGCGTCCCTGTCCGCCCTCAACCCGTCGTTGCCCGCACCGGACCAGGAAGGAGGTGCCAGCTCGCCGGCCTGCACGTCGCTGCTGCCCGCCGCCGTCGTTCCCCAGATCGTCGCGGTGCTGGCACAGATGACGCTCGCCCGCGCCCGCACCGCCCCGCCCGCCGAACAGGAGGCCCGCCCCCCGTGAACCCTGCCGACACCACAGGAAAAGTCACCGCATCCCGGCTCCGCCGCGACGCCTACTTGTATATCCGCCAGTCGACCCTCTACCAGGTCGCGAACAACACCGAGTCGACCGCGCGCCAGTACGACCTGCGCGGCCGGGCGGCCGCGCTCGGCTGGCCCGCCGGGCGGATCCACGTGATCGACATCGACCAGGGCCATTCCGGTGCTTCGGCCGCCGACCGGGAAGGCTTCCAGCATCTGGTCGCCGAGGTGTCGATGGGCAAGGCCGGGATCGTGCTCGGCCTGGAATGCTCCCGGCTGGCGCGCAACAACGCCGACTGGCACCAGCTGCTGCGAATCTGCGCCCACAACGACTGCCTCATCTTGGACGAGGACGGGCTGTATGACCCGGCCAGCTTCAACGACCGCCTCCTCCTGGGCATGAAAGGCCAGCTCAGCGAGGCAGAACTGCATTTCCTGCGGTCCCGGCTGCGCGGCGGGATCCTCGCCAAGGCCCGCCGCGGGGAGCTGAGACTCCAGCTGCCGATCGGCCTGGTCTACGACCCGCCCGGCCAGGTGACCCTGGATCCCGACGCGGGCGTCCGCGGCGCGCTGTCGCTGCTGTTCGAAACCTTCACCGCCACCAGCTCGGCGTTCGCGGTGGTCAAAACCTTCCGCGACCAGCAGCTGAGCTTCCCCGGCAGGCACCGCAGCGGACCCCGCGCCGGCGAGCTGTACTGGAACAGCCTCTCCCACGACCAGGTCCTGAAGATCCTGCACAACCCCGCCTACGCCGGTGCCTACGCCTATGGCCGCGCCCGCCACACCACCGGCCTGGACGGCCGCCACCACACCCTTTCCAAACCGATCGACGAGTGGACCGTCCTGATCCACGACCACCACCCTGGCTACCTCACCTGGCCCAGATACCAGGCCAGCCTGCAGGTGCTGGCCGGCAACGCAGCCGCCCGCGGCCAGGACCGCAACGCCGGGCCGCCCCGCGAAGGCCCCGCCCTGCTGCAGGGACTGGTCGTCTGCGGCAGATGCGGGCGGCGGATGACGGTGCGCTACCACACCCGCGCCGATGGCACGATCGTGCCTGACTACGTCTGCCAGAACGACGGCATCCGGGCCGCCCAGCCGATCTGCCAGCACATCGGCGGCGCCCCTGTCGACACCGCGATCAGCGAACTGATCCTCCGCGCGCTCACCCCGCTCGCTCTCGAGACCGCCATCACCGTCAGCGACGAGCTCATCCGGCAAGCCGGGCAAGCCGACGCGATCCGGGCTGCCCACGTCCAGCGCGCCCAGCACGCAGCCGACCAGGCCCGCCGCCGCTACCTGGCCGTCGACCCCGGCAACCGGCTCGTCGCCGATGCCCTCGAAGCCGACTGGAACGCCCGCCTGCGCGAGCTAGCCGCCGCCCAGGACGACTACGCCACCGCCAAAACCGCCGCCGCCATGCTCGACGAGCAGCAACGCGCCCGCATCCGCGCACTGGCCGCAGACTTCCCCGCCCTGTGGAACAACCCGGCCACCCCGATGCGCGAACGCAAGCGCCTGATCCGGCTCCTGATCACCGACGTCACCCTCACCCGCGGCCAGGACACCATCACCGCCGCTGCCCGCCTGCCAGGCGGCCAGCACCACACCCTGCACCTGCCGATCCCGCTCAACGCCTGGCAGGAACGCAAGACCCCCGCCACCACGATCACCCTCATCGACCAGCTGCTCGGCACCCACACCTACAGCCAGGTCGCGTCCGCCCTCAGCCAGCAGGGCCTGACCAGCGGGGACGGCAAGCCCTGGGACGCCGACCGGGTACGCGCCCACTGCCACACCCGCCACATCCCCAGCCTGTGGCAACGGCTCCGCGACGCCGGGATGCTCACCCTGGACGAAACCGCCCGGCAGCTCGGCGCGCATCCCCAGAGCATCAAACGCTGGTACCGCCTCAGCCTGATCACCGGGCACCTCGCCGACGACCGCGGCACCTGCCTCTACCACCCCGGCCAGGCCCGCCCCGGACCCGCACTCGTCGAAGCCGCCGGCAAGGCCCTCGGCGACACCCACCGCTCAGGGCGCAGCCACCACCCGGGCCTGGGCGGCCCGCTGCAGCCACCGCGAAATGTCAGTACCCCGCGCGACAATCACATCAGCGACACGACCTGACCACCGCGAAAACCCCGATACTCCAGAACGCACCCAGGAGGTGCAGAGTGAAGCCAGATCGGACGTGGGGGGTATCCGCAGGTCAGACAGGAACCGCAGGACGTCTGGCTCGCGGTCGTGCAGGCATTCCAGCAGCAGCCGGGACGGCGGCTGCCTGGTGTTCGCGCCGGGGATGCGGCGGACTACCGACAGGCCGGCCAGGACGCCGTGACGGAACAGCCGCAGGTCCGCGGCGGTGTCTGCGCCGGGGACGGCGTCTAGTCCCTGCTCGCGGGCGGTATTGGCGGCGTGGATGAGGGCGCGCAGCGCCCCGGCGATCTGGCCGGGCCAGATCGCGCCGGGGTAGGACTGGGCGGCGTCTTCGATGTCCCTGAGCAGGTGGGCGTTATGCCGATATCGGCATAACGCCCATTACCCCGATACCGCGGTTATGCCGATACGCAGGCGGCTGCCGCTGGTCACGGGGGTGACCGGGCTGGCGGTATCGGCATAATCACAGGGCTTCGAGGAAGGCCAGCAGCTGGTCG
>DASWFT010000657.1:0-7194 GCA_036394075.1 Streptosporangiaceae bacterium | reverse complement strand
GGACCTCGACGCCACCCGCCAGCGGATGAACGAGCACCACGTCGCTCACCTGCTGGTCACCACCCCAGACGGCACCCTCATCGGCGTCGTGGACGCTGCCGACAGCTGACGCTGGCTACTGCCCTCACGAGACCTCGTCTCGAGGGTTGCGGCTTCCGGACGCCAACGCGGCCACGTCCTGGAGCACCGTCTTCTGCCCGAGCCGAGCCTGGCATTGGGCTCTCCGGCCGCGAATCCGGCGGCGGATGAGCAGCGCTGCTGTTCAAGCGTGAGACAGCTGGCCCTCGAGCCCGGGATTACGGTGACTGCGGGGGGCTGGACTGACCCTCTATGGCAGGTGGCTCCGTTCTGTGTGAGGAGATCGAGATGGCTCGACGCGACATAGAGTTCAATGCCGAGGGTGTCATCCTGCGCGGCTGGTTCTATGCGGCTGAGGCCAGCCCCGCCCCGGCCGTTGTCATGGCACACGGCTTCTCGGCGGTGAAGGAAATGTACCTCGACAGTTTTGCTGAGGTATTCAACGGGGCCGGGCTCAACGTACTGGTGTTCGACAACCGCAACTTCGGTGCCAGCGATGGCGAGCCGCGGCTGGAGATCGACCCGTGGGCGCAGGTCCGCGACTACCGCCACGCCATCACCTACGCCGGCACCCTGCCCGAGGTCGACGCCACGCGGATCGGGATCTGGGGAAGCAGCTATTCCGGAGGCCACGTCCTGGTGGCCGCCGCGATCGACCGCCGGGTGAGGGCCGTGGTGAGCCAGGTCCCGCTGGTCAGTGGTCACGACAACCTGCGCGCCTTGGTCCGGTCGGACTTCATCGCCGGGTTCCGTGAGATGTTCGACGCCGACCGGCGCGCCCGCTTCGAAGGCAAGCCGCCCGCCATGGTCCCTGTCGTCGACGAGGACCCGCTCGCCGCATCGGCGCTGCCGACTGCGGACTCCTGGCAGTGGTTCACCGAGACCGGCAAGACCCGCGCCCCGTCCTGGCGCAACGAGGTCACGCTGCGCAGCGTCGAGATGTTCACCGAGTACGAGCCGGTGAGCTACCTGCCTTACATCAGCCCGACACCGCTGCTGCTGCTGGTGGCAGCAGGCGACCATCTCGTTCCGTCCGAACTCGCCATCGCCGCCTACGACAAGGCACGCGAGCCCAAGAATCTCGTGATCCTGCCCGGCGGTCATTTTGACGCCTATGTCAAGGGCTTCGAAGCCGCGAGCGTCCCGGCCCGCGACTGGTTCGCCCAGCACCTGGCCCCCTGAGGCCTAGCACCCGCACGGCCCTCGCCCCTGCCGGGCAACACGGTCACCGAACGCGGTGAAGCCTCCCAGAGATGGGTTCGCAGAGCTGCTTCGATACGGATGCCGGTTCGGTCTGGCTCTCCTGGGGCGGTACGGAAGGAACATGCCTGGCGCGTGCACACGGTTGCCCACGGTAACCGGGCACGCGGCCCGGAATCAGATACATCGCGGGAGTGACTTGTCACTATGTGAGACCAGAAATGAGTTGCCCCTATGTGAGGATCAAAAGCGCAGGTAGTCAGTCAGGGAGTCAGCAACCGGAACGAGGACCTATGGGCGGGATGAACGCGGCATCGTCAGAGACGCCGACGCTGACTGTCGCTCTTGACGTGCCATCAGCGCAAATTCTCGCCGATCAAGCGTCGATCATCCAGGATCTTCAATTCGTCATGGAATGTTGCAAGCGGCTGCTTACCGAGCTAGCTAAACCTGAGGAAGATCGCGATGCGGTCGTGCCACAGGCGCTCTGGTCGGCGGCTCTGGTTGCCTACGCTCGTTGCTTTGGCAAGGGCAAGCGATTCGGGCTAGCGACTGAAGATGTACGAACCCTGCCTCTTCAGGGCGAGGTGATGAAATATCATAAATGGATTATCGAAGAGCGCAATAAGCTCGCCGTGCATCCAGCGAATCCATTTGAGGCGGCGAAGGTGGGCGCAGCTCTTTCGCTGCCCGGGCAGGCAGAGCGGCGGGTCGAGGGAATCGCGATTCTTTCTACGAGCCATGTGCTGGTGGATGACACCGGTGTGCGGCAGCTGGGTGGCCTATCGTCAGAACTGGCAAAACAAACTGCTGAGAAAGCACAGAAACAGCAGGACTCTGTGCTTGCGGACGCACAGCAGCTCAACATAGACAGCTTGTACAGATTGCCGCCGCTGCACACGCGCTCACCCACTGCCGACGCTGCCGAAGATGCGCAGCAGCCCAGCCAGTAGTGCCCATCTCGCGAAGCGATACCGAGAGTTTCTGACAGGATACGCTGCGCTCAGAAGAGGATGTTCATCTCTGCGCTTGGGCACCTGGCTGGATCAGTCGCAATGGTTGCAGATCAGCCCAATCGGGCAACGGCGTGAGCCAGGGCCCCGTCAAAGTCGCGTGATGCCCGTTTGGTGTCGTTGACGCTGGTGGCGGCGTGTTGAGTATGGACAGGCACGGTTCCCAAGATCATGTGATTGTCCAGATCCCATGATCACAGCGGGAGGCCGTGCCTGCCGTGTCATCATCGCTGATCAGTCCCGCCCTTGGGCAGCTTGAGCGTCTTTCCGCTGGTGAGCGTGCGCGGCTCGGCGGGGAGATCACCCGCTTCGCCCCGCTGCTGGAGCCGCTGGACCTCAGGCGATGTGCGGTGATCATCGACCTCGGTGCTGCGCCGTGCCGTGACGAGAGCCGTGACCGTGCTAGCACGAATCGGTCGCCCGAGTCGTTCATAAATGGCCTCGTGTTCACGCTCAAGGGCTTCACGTTGACCCGGTGAAAGCCGAGCGTAAAACGACATCGTACGAACGAGAGCATCGAGCTCGTCAGAAGTGTGCTCGATGAGCTTTGGCATGACTGCCACCTGAACATCACTGAACAAGCAGCCGGCACAATCTTGCCCTATGTCGTAGCTGCCGAGCCAGGCCCATACCTCTGAGACGTTGCCACGGCGTTGCTCCATCCCAGCGAGCGTGGCGTCAAGATCCCTGTAGGCCGGCCAATCAGCGGCAATGTCCGGGGCGACCTTTCTCATGGCAGCGAGTGCTGCTTCCTGATCTCGCTTGCTACGCGGCTCCTGAAGTCCGAAGTATTGCACCAGGGCGAGCGTTCCACCGGAAACAAGCACGTCAGCGGCCTTCTGCCAGCTAACCTTAGGGTCAACCCAGTGAAACGCGGACGCGGAGAACACGGCCTGAAACCGCTCGCGGGGAAGCAATGCATCCTCAAACTGAGCGTTCACAAATTCCACCTCTCCAGCACCTGCCACGTTCTGCCTGGCCAGTGCTATGAGGTTCTTGCCGGGTTCGAGTGCTGTGACGTGCAGGCCCCGGGCGGCAAGGCCGCGCGTCAGCTGGCCACTTCCACACCCGACCTCAAGCACATGATCACCGCTCCCGATGCCCGCGACCTGACAAGCCTGGTCCACGAGTTCGTCAGGATAAGCCGGACGGTGGCGGTCGTACTCAGCCGCGATCTCATCAAAACCTTGCCGTAACGACGTGCGGTAGATTCTGGTAGCCGTGTCATTTATTGCCTCCGTTCATGCTCGTTACTGTGATCGCCACGTCATGGTCGCGGCCAAGTTCCGGCGCCTGATTTCCCCGTCTTAGTCGCAGGCGGCGATTTCCTGGTGAGCGGACGCGGGTCTGGGCTGGCGAAGCCATCATGGAGTGACGGCTCGGAGAGCCGCCCTGGACACGGTGGCCGCGAGCTCGGCAATTGGGAGCTGAGGAAGATGGCGGAGCCAGGATCCCTCTGCCAGCCATGATGACACGGCAGGCACGGCCTCCCGCTGTGATCATGGGATCTGGTCCATCCAATGTCTTGGGAACCGTGCCTGTTCCATACTCAACACGCCGCCACCAGCGTCAACGACACCAAACGGGCATCACGCGACTTTGACGGAGCCCTGCGTGAGCTGTTACCTCGCCGAGGACATGCTCGAGCCAAATGGGCTCTGGACGTAGACCCAGCAGCCGCGGCTCTCGCGCCCGGCGCCGGCCTGCCGCGCGGGCACAGATCAGCCAGTTCGGGGCGTACCCAGCCCCGCCGGGCGATCGACCACTTGGCCACGCCCACTGCTCCGGTTTGCTGCACCGCCCCTGGCCGCAGGGCGGACCCGGCTGCCACGGCCACACTGGCCGCCCGCAGCCGCCCTCACCTGGGCAGCAAACCGCTCGGGTGCCTGCCTCACGCCAGTACAACCCGCCACCGGGTGAACAGCACCTCTCTACTATCCGTGTTAGTAGATAGTCAACCTCACGAGGAGCTAACCATGAGACACCCACGAGTCATCATCGCCGGCCTCGGCCTTGCCGCCGTGATCGCCGCCGGCGGTGTCATCGCTTCGGGCGGCTCACCCGCCAGCAGCACACCCTCCGCCAGCCCGGGCGCCGCGGCGGCGACCGTGCGCGCCGCGCCGGCGGCCGTCGCGGGCAAGACAGAGACCGTCCTGGTCAATGCGCAAGGCCTGCCCCTGTACTTCTACCGGCCCGACACGGCGACGAAGTCGTTTGTCACCGGAGGGCTGGCCCGGTTGTGGCCGCCGCTGACGTCAGCCGCGCCCAGCGCCACCGGAGTGAGCGGCAAGCTCACCGTGCTCAACGACGCCAAGGGCAACCAGGTGGCCTACAACGGCCACTTTCTGTACACGTTCACCAGCGACCACGCCGGCCAGGTGACCGGCCAGGGCTTCCAGAACTTCTTCGTGGCCACCCCCGGCCTCGCCCCGATAGCCGGCTCGCCCGCAGGCACCGCCCCGGCCGCCCCGGCTGGCGGCGGTCTCGGCTACTGACACGGCCAGGCGCCCCGGCGGCGACGCTAACGACCACCGGCCACCAACATCACTCGGAAACCCCGCCCCGGCAGCTCAAGGCTCGCGGGCGGCCAGGCCACGAGGCGCCCAGGAAGCAGCACAGAAGGAGGATGGCCGAGATGACCGACGGATACACGCGCCAGCAGCAACCGGACGCAGGGGGGACCCGGGAGCGGCCGGTGCTGCCGACCGGTGCGCTGCGGCGTACCGGCCGGCTGGCTGTGCTGCCGTTGCGGCATGCGGCGCGCACCGCAGCGGCCGCCAGCCGGCTGTCCCGGGCTGCTACTGACCAGGTCGCTGCCCGCACCGCCGAGCAGCTGTTCGCCACCCTTGGCGAGCTCAAGGGCGGGGCAGCGAAGCTGGGGCAGGCGATGTCAGTGTTCGAGGCGGCGATGCCAGAAGAAGCCGCGGCGCCATATCGCTCAGCGCTGCGGCGGCTCACCGACGCGGCGCCGGCCATGCCAGCCGAGGTCGCCCGCCGGATCGTCGCCGCTGATCTCGCCGCTGCCTACGGGTCCGGCTGGCGGGAGCGGCTGGTGGCATTCGACGACACACCGGCAGCGGCGGCCTCGATCGGCCAGGTGCACCGCGGGCAATGGCGGACCGGCGGCGGCCAGATCATCGAGGTGGCGGTGAAAGTGCAGTACCCGGGTGTGGGCAAGGCACTGCGATCGGACCTGCGTCAGGCCCGGCTGCTGGCGCGCGTGATCGCCCGGCTCACCCGGCTGAACGTGTCCGGACTGGCGGACGAGCTCGCCAGCCGGATCGTCGAGGAACTGGACTATGTGCGCGAGGGGCGCGTCCAGACCGAGGTCGCCGCCGCATTCACGCGCCGCGTCCCGCAGGCACTCGCCGCAGCCCGCGCCGCGGGGGCGCACGAGCCGCCGGGCCGGACCAGCGTCACGGTTCCGTCCGTGTACGCCGCGACACCACGGGTGCTCATCACTGGCTGGCTGGACGGGACAAGCCTGTCCGCGCTGCTCGACGGGCGCACGGATCTGCTTCCGGCCGGCTGGCGCGAACTCGATAGCAGCGACGCGGCGGACCTGGCCGCCCGGCTGCTCGGGCACGCCATCTACGCGCCCGCAGCGTGCACCGGCTGGATGCACGCCGACCTGCACCCGGGCAACTTCCTGCTGCTCCCAGGCGGCCGGCTCGGCATGCTGGACTTCGGCGCCGTCGCCGCCACACCTGGCGGCATCCCGGCGCCATTCGGGCAGCTCGCCGCTGCGGTGCTGGCCGAGGACGGGCCCGCAGCGATGCGGCTGGCACGGCAGGTCGGGGCGCTCACCCCCGACGCCGAGGTCGATCCACGGCTGATCGTCGAGCTGCTGCACCCGATCGTGGCCACGGCGGCCGCCGATAACTTCACCTACTCCCGGCCCTGGTTGCGCAGGCTCATGGCCCACCTCACAGAACCGCGCTTCGCACCGACGTTGCGCCACCTGACTCCGCCCCCGCAATACGCACTCATCTGGCGGGCGACGCTCTCGGCCGCCGGGCTTTTCGCGCAGCTAGGCGCGACGGTGCCCACCCGCGGGTTCCACCTGGCCTACTCCCCGGGGTTCCGCGGCGGAATCCTCCCCGGCCCGGCCGCGGCCGGGCCGCCAGCCACTCCGTCACACCAGCCGAATCCCGTCCGCCAACGAGCTCGCGCAGGGGCCGCCGCAGGCCAGGCCCGGTAAGGCGAAGACGAAGGCTGCAGCCTCCCACCGGCATACCAGCAGCGGCCAGCACGCCGGGCAGCCTGGATCCGACCTTCGGCAACGGCGGGAAGGTGCTGAGCCCTGGCGGGGGCGCGACGGATGCGATCCTGCAGCCCAACGGCGACATCGTGGTCAGCACCGGCTCCGGCGTAGCGCGGTTCCTGCCCACCGGAACGCTGGACACCACGTTCGGAAAGGGCGGGCTGGCCTCCACCGGCTTCGTCGGCGGCGAGGGCCTCCAGGGCGTCGCCCTCCAGCCGGACAGAAAGATCATCTGGGTGGGCAGCCAGAATACCCCGGGCTTCACGCCCTTCGGGACCTTCTCGTTCGCGGTAGCCAGGTTCAACGCCAAACGGCAGCCTGGACACCAGCTTCGGCTCCGGCGGACAGGCCGGCGTGGAGTTCTTCGCCCCGCCGATGGAAGGCGCCCAGGAGTTCGCCCGCGCCGTGCTGGTTCAGCCGGACGGAAAGATCCTGGTGGCCGGCTCGGCCAGGCAGGGCCAGATCAGGTTCGCGCCAATTCAGGGCGCGCTGGCTCGGTTCAACGCCAACGGCACCCTGGACACCAGCTTCGGCACCGGCGGGAAGATCCTCTCTAGCAGCCTGCCCAATGGCATCACCGCCCTGGGCCTGGACGCGGCCGGCAACATCTTTACCCTCCCCATCCGCGCCGAGTTCAGC
>DASWFT010000656.1:0-3681 GCA_036394075.1 Streptosporangiaceae bacterium | reverse complement strand
GCCAAGTACGCGGGCACGGCAGCGAAGCAGTGCCCGTCGATTGCTGGCAAGACCGTCTCGCCTCATGTTCTGCGTCATTATGTGGACGGCCGTGTTATGTGGCCGGAAGCAGCATCTCCCCTGGTAGCAGAGCCGCGCGTGCTGGTTCCGGCCACATAACGCAGCGAAGAATCGCCTTGTCTGGTTCACCACGATCAGAAAGGCCGATTCGCATGGAGACAGCAAGCGTCCGCGAGGCATCAGCCCGGGTGATCGCCGCGTTGGGTGCGGCAGGCAGATCGCGCACGACGATCAAGCGCCACGAGGCGGAGCTGAACGCGTTCGCCAGGTTCCTGCAGGCCCGCGGCCAGGACCTCCCGACCGAGGTGGACTGCCTCGATTTCGTGGCCCAGCGGTCCGGGTGCAGGCTGGCGGGCCTGCGTGAGCCTGCGAGCTCCCGGCAGGCCCAGCTCGCACGCCGGCCCCTGGTGTTGCTGATGGAATGCCTGGACGGTGGCGTTCCGCAGGTGGGCCAGGCTACCGCGCCGCTGGTCGACCGGTGCCCGCCATGTTTCCGCGCGGCCCGGGACGAGTACCTTGCGGCGTGCCGACGGCGCGGTAACGCCGAAGCCAGCGTCGTGACCAAGCAGCGCGCCGCGGATGCGTTCCTGGCCTGCCTGGAGGGGGTCGGACGGGAAACCCCCGGCCAGGTGCAGGCCCGGGACCTGGCCGGATTCTGGGCCCGGCGCCAGAACCGGGGCTACGCGGCGAAAACCACCGGCACGCTGCGCTCGAGCCTGGCCGATTTCCTGCGCCACCTGCACCAGTCCGGTCAGATCGGCGAGGATCTGGCCGGGCGGCTCCCGCCGCAGCGCTATCCCCGGCGCGGTCAGACGGGACCCTATCCGTGGACGGCTGCGGAGGTCGGCCTGGTCCTGGACCAGATCGACCGGCAATCGGCGATCGGCAAGCGCGACTACGCGATGGTCTTACTGACCGCCAGGCTCGGCCTGCGGGTCGGAGACCTGCGCTGCCTGGAACTGGGCTGGTTCGACTGGCGGGCCAAGACCCTGACGCTGACCCAGCACAAGACCGGCGTGGCGCTGAGGCTGCCGGTGCCCGGCGACGTGGGATGGGCGGTGATCGACTACATCCGCCACGGCCGGCCCGAAGCCGGATGTGCGCAGGTGTTTGTGAAGCACCGCTACCCGTTCACGGCGTTCGGCTCGTCGTCGTCGGCGGGCTGCCGGCTCCGGTATTACGCGCGCCGCGCCGGGATCCTGTTCTCCGCCGGGCGGTCGCACGGCCTGCACTCGCTGCGCAGCGCACTGGCGGTCGCGATGCTCCAGGCCGACACGCCCCCGCCAGTGGTCACGGCGGTCCTGGGTCACGCAGCTGCCACGACAACCGCCGCGCACTACCTGCGGCTCGATACTGAGCACCTGCGCGGCTGCGCTCTGGACGTCGAAGACGTCCTTGCCGCCGGGCAAGGAGCACGCTCGTGAGCGCGGCGACGCTGGGCGGCCTGATCGGCACGCTGGTCGCCGCCCGCCACGCCGGCGGGTACCGGTACGACTTCCCCGAACGGGTGCTGCGCCAGTTCGCCGGGCACTGCCGCCGGGAAGGCTACGCCGACGGCTCGATCGTCAAGGAAGCCGTCGAGGAGTTCCTTTACGGCCGCCACCTCAAAGCCGCCACCATCCGCCGCGAGGAACTCGTCCTGCGTGACCTGGCCGAACACGCCCGCCAGTTCGGCTGGCACGCGTGGGCGCCGCCGGCGCTGACAGCGGTGAAGAAACCGCACCGGCCGCCGCCGTATGTGTTCAGCGACGAGGAGATCCGCCGCCTGTTCCGCGTCATCGACACCCAGCCGCTGTCAGAGAACTCGAACCGGGCACTGGTCGACCCGGTGCTGTTCCGGGTGTTCTACGGCACCGGGCTGCGGCTGTCCGAAGCACTCGGCCTGGAACTGCGCGACTTCGACCCGGCCCGCGCGACTATCGAGATACGCGACGGCAAAAACCACGAGAACCGCCTTCTGCCCGTCACCAGGCGCCTGGCCGCCACCGTGGATACCTATATCGCCGCAGCCCATCCCTGCCCCGAACCCGGCGACAAGCTGTTCCACACCGGCAACCCTGCCAGGCCGGCGGACAAGTCCACGGTTTACAACAGGTTCCGGCGTTACCTCGCCGACGCCGACATCCCCCATTTCCCGGGAGGACCGCACATCCACTCGCTGCGGCACGGCTTCGCCGTGGCGAACCTGCGACGCTGGGCCGCCGGCGGCGCGGACCTGGTGGTCATGCTGCCTTACCTGTCGGCCTACATGGGCCACGCTGACCTGCGCGGAACCCAGTACTACCTTCAGCTGACCGCGGACGCGCACCCCGAGGTCGCCGCCATAGTCACCGCCAGGTTCGGCTATGTCATCCCCGGCTCGGCCGAGCCGCAAGGACCCCGGCAGTGAGCCGGCCCGGGCCTGACGGCGGAGACCTGGCCGGCCGGTGGCTGTCAAGGTTCCTCACCAGCCACATGGCCGCCGAAAGGGACCTGTCACCGCAGACCATCGCGTCCTACCGGGACGCGATCAGGCTGCTGCTCACCTGGTTCCGCGACGTGCAGGCAACCCCGCCCGAAAGGCTCCGCCTCGCCGACATCGACCGGGCGCGGGTGCTGGCGTTCCTGGACTGGCTGCAAGCTGAGCGCGGCAACTCGGCGTCAACCCGAAACCAGCGCCTGGCCGCCATCAGGTCGTTCATCCGCTACACCGCCATCGAGCGGCCAGAGTTCCTCGGCCAGGCCACCGAGATCCTCGCCATCAAGCAGAAGAAAACCCCCGCCGGCGACATGGCCCGCCTGTCCGGCGACGAGGTCAAAGCCCTCCTGGCCGAACCAGACCCGGCCACCCGGCGCGGGCTGCGCGACACGGTCCTGCTATCCACGCTCTACGACACCGCCGCCCGCGTCCAGGAGATCTGCGACCTGAACACCTGCGACGTCCGCGCCGCCCGCCCGACGGTCGTGACGTTGCACGGTAAAGGATCCAAGACAAGGCGGGTCCCGCTGATGGACCCCACAGCCCGCCTGATCCAGGACTACCTCAGCCGCCGCGCGCCCCACCCCGGCGTCGGCAAAGACGCCGACCCGCTGTTCAACGGGCCCCAGCACACCCGCTTAACCCGCTGGGGCGTCACCAAGATCCTCGCCAGGCACGTCCAGTCGCTGCGCCGGCGCGACCCCGGCTACGCCGCCGGGGTGAACGTCACCCCGCACGTCATCAGAAGGACCCGGGCGATGCACCTGCTCCAGGCCGGAGTCAACCTGATCTACATCCGCGACCTGCTCGGTCACGCCGACGTATCCACTACCGAGATCTACGCCCGAGCCGACGCCGAAGCCAAACGCAAAGCCATCGAAGGCGCCTACCAGTCGCTCACCCCCGAGCCCCTGCCCGACTGGACAGCAGACCAGGACCTCCTCCAATGGCTCGACCGATTCTGCGAGTAACACCACCGGGTTATGTGGCCGGAACCAGCACGCGCGGCTCTGCTACCAGGGGAGATGCTGCTTCCGGCCACATAACACGGCCGTCCACATAATGCCGATTATGGGGAGTTTCACATAACAGGCACTCGCGGGCGATGCATCTCTACCAGGCCGGCGTGCCCCTGGCCCTGCTCACCGAGTGGCTCGGGCACG
>DASWFT010000655.1:0-4283 GCA_036394075.1 Streptosporangiaceae bacterium | reverse complement strand
GGCCTCGGCGATGCTCAGGCCCGCCTGAGGGTCGGAGCGAGCGGACCCGGGGACCTGCCGCGGCTTGACTTCGAGCATGCTCTAAATCCTAACGTTGAGGCATGACAGCAACACTGATCACTGGAGCAAACAAGGGTCTCGGCTTCGAGACCGCCCGCCGACTCATTGCCGCGGGCCATTCCGTATACATCGGAAGCCGGGACGCCGAACGCGGGCGCCGGACCGCCGAGCAGCTAGGCGCACGGGCAGTCCAGCTTGACGTCACCGACGACGCATCGGTGGAGGCCGCGGTGAAGGCCATCGAGGCCGACGGAGGGCTGGACGTGCTGGTCAACAACGCCGGCATCCAAGAAGAGATGGGTGACAACAACGTCGTGATCGGCGCCGCGGACGTGACAGCCGACTTGATGCGGCAGACATTCGAGACGAACGTCTTCGGCACGGTGCGCGTCCTCCACGCGTTTCTCCCGCTGCTGCAGCGTTCCACCACCCCGGTCGTGGTCAACGTCAGCAGCGGTCTGGCCTCGCTCACGCGGGTCACCACCCCAGGCACTCCGTCGTACGCCTACCCGGGCGTCGCCTACCCGGCGTCGAAGACCGTGGTCAACATGATCACCGTGCAGTACGCGAAGGCGTTCCCGAACATGCGCATCAACGCGGTGGAGCCCGGCTTCACCAAGACCGACCTGAATGGGAACACCGGCCTCCAGACCGTCGAGCAGGGCGCCGAGATCATCGTGCGCATGGCGCAGGTGGGCCCTGATGGCCCCACCGGAGGCTACGTCGACGCCGAAGGCACCCTTCCCTGGTAGTCCGAACCAGGCGCCATCAGGTGCAAGGCTCTACGCCCGTTCAGCGGCCATGTCCTCGATCCAGTACCGGACCTGCTTGATCGTGGAGGCCTTCGACCAGCACCAGCCGGAGACGATCGTCAGCGGCTCGGGCGTGCCGGGCCCGGCGTAGATGCCCTCACCCGACCAGGTGCCCCCATGGTTGCGCCGCACCTGGGCGCTCCAGGCTCGGCGGCCGACAGGCCGCGCACCTCATCGGTGCTGGCGTCGAAGTAGAGCAGTCCTGGTCCGCCCCTGTTGCGTGGGCACCTGAGACACCGCGCGGAACGACGACTCCGGGGTGTCGTCGCGGTGGTGGATGGCGACGCGGATGGTCCAGGGGGTCTTCCTCGGTCACGGGGTATGGGGGCTGAGCAGCCCGAGCGGGCTCGGCGCGGCGAATTCGATAAGGAGGACAGTCTGGCCTCCGGTGTGCTGCACGATCTCGACGTGCGCGGCAAGGTATGGGGTGCGCTGCGCGCGCAGGAAAGCAAGCATTGACCGCATGGAGGCGGAACTGCCCGTACGAGCCGCGCCGCCGGTGTCTGCCAAGCCGGCGGAACGGAGCGGGCTGCCCGCGCCAGCCCCCGGAGCGGAATCGCCGAACGCCACAATGTCTACTGGCTGAAGCGCGGTCATGCCCGCGATCGTGGCCAGCAGCCGCGAGTCAACCCGCCCAGCGGCGAGTTGCCTTCTGGCTGTGGGCGAGGCCACGATCCGCGGGTTGCGCAATAGCTGGGCTCCGGACGCCTTCCGGGCCAGCAGGTCCGCGTTGAGCGCGGACCTGTATGCGGCGGCGCCGTCCGGAGCGATCGCCCGGATGGTGATCCGCAGGTTTCCGGAGCCGAAGCTCGCAATGACTGCGGGCGCATAAATGGAGCTGAGGCGGCCGCCGAACTGACTGCGGACGGTTGCGGTCGCAACGATGACGTCTGAGCCGAGCGGATCACTTGTCCCCGTCCTCAGCTCAAGCAGGTCGCCATCCGGAATCCCGTGCGCCTGGAGTGCTTGGCACATCGCGGGATCACACGACACGATGGCGTCTCGGCTGACCTGATCGGCAACCCAGGCCGCCGCAAGGTTACGAGTCGCCACCTCAGCTGCAAGCCCGTTACCACCGTGTGCAGGCGCCGCTGCGGTATGCCGGGACAACGCGAAGGCCAGCAACCCGGCGGTGATGAGAATCACCGAGGCGGACACACCAGCCAAGCGGAAGCCCCGGCTGGCCAGCGCCTTCCGCCCGCTGGCCCGGCGGGGGGCTCGCTGTTCTGCGGGGGCCCGCATAGCGGCAGGCGGCCTGTGGCCGGCTCCCGGCTCCGCGGCACGATCCCGCTCCACGCGGATCGTGCCGGCCGCCGGACCCACGATATCGCTGCTCGCAGGCGCTGAGGTGACTTCGGCCGACGCCGTCACGGCCCCCGGACCTGGCACGTGCCCCAGCAGGGAGGCCGGCAGCCCCGGCCGCGCTATCCGGGCCGGTGGCCTCGGCCTGTCATTCGCACCCGGTACCCGCCGGGGCAAGGGCGCTGGCCGCTGGGAGGACGCTGCCTGCTTCTGTCCTGCTACCTGCTCCGGCTCGGCATAAAACGCGGCGCGTATGCGTCGAAGCGAAGACTCCGACAGCACCGGCGGCGCTACCCGCGCCGCGGCCCCCGGCATGTTTCCTGCACCTCGCACACGCCTGGGCAGCGGCGGAACGCGATTGTCTTCTCCCATGCGGCCAAACCCCCTGAGACCCGCGCAGGATGACGCGACCCCCAAGGACAGCGCAGCATACGATGAGCCGCTATTCAACCCCGAGTGGCCCATTGGCCCGAAGCTACTACGCAACACACATGCGGCCGCTGCACTGCGCGACCTGACCGGGAGGCGCGGCACGGGCAGTCAACTACGAAGCGCCGCGACCAGGAGGACAGGGCTGGGATGGGCCGCTCTGTGAACCGCCCCCCGGTGAATCCGGAGGCTCTGGAAACCCTGGGCGATTCATCCACGCCGGTGAGTCTGGACCTGTCAACGGCTGGAACCCTCAACTCCTCACTGCCGTGCTTTCGTTCGCTTGCACGCCGGTGGATGCTCAGGTGAGCGGAGGGAGGGGCGCTGCGGCAGGTCACCCGGTCATAGCCACCGCTATCGGCGGCGGGTGTATCAGCCTCCTGCTTTGGATCCTGACGATGGCGGCGGTTGTGGCCCTGACGGACAGGCTGATTCCCGCACGCGGATCGGCGGACAAGGCGCTCCATTTCCCGTCCCAGGGGATGTCGCCGGTGATCACGGCGCCGCCGAGCGTGGCACTGGCCCCCGTGGCGTCCCCCGGTTCCCCGCTGGCGAGAGTCATGATCTCCGCGCCCTGCCACCCCGGGCCAGGCGGGACGACCGTTACGGCCGCATCCGCAGCCCCCGCCCCCTGTGTCTTGTTGATGATCGTGACGTAATGCACGCCGGCTCCGCCGACGCAATAGGCGGTCAGGTTGATGCCGTCCGCATTCCCGATCGCAACAGGCTTGACCTGCCCCGCCGAGCCTAGGGTGAACGCTTTGATGCCGTACCCCTTCGGGGTGATCGCATAGCCATCGGCGGGTGCGGCAGGATCCGGCACGATCGTGTCGGTGTAAAGCCACTGCTTGTTGTGGAAATTCACGCCCGCGGCCGCGTGTACCGCCCACCAGTGCAGGTAATCCAGCGCCCACAGCGCCGAGGCAAACGCATTGCTCGCTCCCGGGACGCCGGTGAGGTAGTCATTCGATTCGGTGAGCCGGTAGCGCAGGCCAGCAGCGACCACCGGAGCGAGATGGCTCGCGTAGAGCCAGGGATAGGGGATGTAAGTGGTGCGCGCCGGCTGACTCCCGATCGCGGTGCCGTTCACCCATTCGGGGGACAGCATATTGCTGATCGCCTGCTGAGCGGTTGTCTTCCCCGGGCCTCCCCCCACGTAGTAGTGCTGTGTGATGTCTGCTATCCGGCCAGAGCCCCGTTCATCGCTGGCGAACTGTTCAGTCCACGACACGCCGTTTTCAGGGTCGGGGGTGTAGGTCAGCGTGCTGTAGGCCCCGGTGTCTGGCCCAGCCAACGGCGCCCCAGGGGCCGCGTCCCCGACCGCGTCGGCGAAGCTCCGCCAGTTGGCCAGGTAGGACGTGTACGCACTGCCCGGCACCCCCGGGATCTCCTCGTAGATCGCCGGGTCAAACGGATGGCCCGCGTAGGTATGAAATGCATGCCAGTCCGGCTCGTTCCCGATGGCGAAGCTGGCTACATTCTCCCGGTAGTGACGCCAGATGTACCCGGCGGCCTGGGCATCGACCGATTTCAGGTCAATTATTGGCTTTGAGCTGGGGCTAAGCAGGCGGAGCGTGTAGATGACCTTCACCCCGGCCACGGCGGCAAAGGCAAACAAGTTGTCGATTCCGGTGAAGCCATCGCTACCTGTACCCGCAGGAATAAAATCATCCACCGACC
>DASWFT010000654.1:0-9308 GCA_036394075.1 Streptosporangiaceae bacterium | reverse complement strand
GGGCCTGTTGATCATCGGCGCCGGGACTGGCCTGGTCTTTCCCGCGGCATCGGTCACTGCAATGAGCGACGTCGCCGCCGGCCAGGCCGGGCTTGCGTCTGGCCTGCTGACCGCCGCGCATGAGATCGGCGCGGCGCTGGGGGTCGCGGTGTTCTCCGCGGTTGCCATCGCGGCCGGTGGCGGGCTGGCAGCCGGCTACCGGCATGGCTTCACCGTGGCAGCGGGCATCGCCGCCGGTCTCGCGCTCGTCAGCTTGCTGGTCATCCCGGCCGTGCGGCCAGCGCCCGGCGCCAGGGTGGCGGTGCACTGATGGCCGCGCAGCGGACCGCTGACCACCAGCGGGCGGTTGCGGAGCGGAACGTCGAGGCGATTCTCGATGCGGTCGAGGAACTGCTGGAGCGGCGGGGTCAGGCGAGCATCTCGGCGGTCGCCAAGCAGGCCGGAGTGTCACGGGTCACGGTGTACTCCCACTTCCCGACCTGGGAGGCACTGCTGGAGGCGGCCGTAGAACGCGCGGTCCGCCAGACCATGACAGCGCTGCACGCCGCCAGCCCGGACGAAGGGCCGCCCGTCCAGGCGCTGGAGCGGATGCTCGCGGTGGCCTGGCGGCACCTGGCCCGCTACGCAGCGATGGCCCAGGCAGTCGCCGAACAGCTGAGCCCGGAGGCGGTGACCCGCACCCACCAGGCCGCGCACCAGACCCTCGGTGCGCTGGTGGAGCGCGGCCGTGCCGATGGCTCGTTCCGCACCGACCTGCCGCCCGGCTGGCTGGTCACGGCCTGCATCACCCTCATCCACGCCTGCGTGGAAGAGGTCCGCGCCGGCCGGATCGACGCCGGCGAGGCCGTTGGAGTCCTGACCGCCACCGTCCGCGACCTGTTCACCGGCCCCGGCCGAACCTGAACCGGCCCCTTCCCGGGGCCGCCGCGCGCCATTCCGGCCCCGGCCCGGCCGGCCCGGATCGAACCCGACCAGCAGGAGGTACCGCATATGCCAGACATCGGCACAGCAACAGCCAGCGGCCCGGCAGGGCACGAAGCGCTGGTGACCCGACAGGCGCGCCGGCTGTCAGGGTTGCGCAAAAACAGCGCCGCGATCTGCGTGATGCTTCTCGCGGAATACGGCCTCGGCATGGGCGTCAACCTGTACATCCACGTCCCTCCTGCCGACCGGGGCGGCATCGCCGCGGCGCTGGGCAGGGCGCTGACCAGCCAGCCTGCCGCACTGGCGGTGCACGCCGGGCTAGGCCTCCTCATGCTGATCGCAGGGGTTAGCGTCCTTATCCGCGCGATCATGGCCCGGTACTGGCCTGCGATCGTGGCTTCGGCGGCCGGCCTGCTTGCCATCGCCGGCGCAGCGGGCAGCGGCGCCAGCTTCGTCAGCGATGGGCAGACCGGGGCTTCCATGGCCATGGCGGTCCTCACCGGCGTCGCGCTGCTGTGCTACCTGGGCAATCTGGTCACGGCCGGCTCGCCCGCGGTGATCAAGAGGGAGGGCCGGCGATGACCGGCCCGATCACGCTGACCCCGATCGGGGTGGTGCGCGGCGGCCGCAGCGAGATCTTCGAGGACCACTGGGGACCAGTGATCTCGCGGCTCGTCCTCGACCCCGCCGCGGTGGGCCCGGACGCCGCCCTCGGGCTCAGCGAGTTCTCTCACATCGAGGTCGTCTTCCACTTCCACCGGGAAACCCGGACCCGGCACGGCGCGGCCCACCCTCGCGGCAACCCCGCATGGCCGCGAGTAGGCGTGCTCGGCGCAGCAGCTCGGACCGCGGCGCCTGCCATTACGCCGGCCCGTGGGCGCGGAAGTAGGCTTCCGCGTCATCATCGGCTGGGAACATCAGCTCAATCCGGAGCTGCGAGGTGGTGACCTCGATGGCGGTGTCGAACCTCATGACGGCGGAGATGGTCCGCACGATCTGCCCGCCGAGTTCGAACCCCGCGACATGACAGGTTCGCACCTGGCCGGCGCCGGGCTGGCCATCCATGCCGGACTCAGTGATGGCTGACGCCCACTCGCCGATCTCCCTGAAACGTTCACCCACGACCACCCACGCATCCTCGGCCGGGGCGCTGATCACGAGCTCGGACCGCATCTCCATGCAGCGATCGTCACCGAGCGGTGGAACCGGCGCGATTCCCGGGCAGGGAAGCGCCTCCTGGTCAGTGACGCCCAGGCCCGCCACCGGAAACGGGCCACCAGCCGGGGATTCCAGGAAGTCAAGCCAGCCAGCTCCGGGCAGCGGAGATCACCTCTGCCGCGAGCGGGCGGTCAGGAGCGGGTGCTGCAGTCGCCTGTGCAGCTCGGTGCAGAAGATCGCGGCTTTGAAACAGGCCCCGGCCAGGGATGTGGGGTATTCACCGGGCTGGCCGGTGATGGGTCGCATGTCAGCCGGTGCGCTCGAGGACTGTCTTGAGGGTGTCGAGCTGGGCGACCTCGTGGCGGACCTGCCTGGCGATCATCGGCGTCAGGAGTTTCATGAGGCCGGGGGGCCGCAGCTCGAGCGTGAACCGTACCGTTGTGGTGCCCGGGGTCGTCTCGGTGAGTTCGAACACGCCCGCTGGCCGTGCCGGTCCGGCGGTGACCTGGAACTCCAGCCGGGTTGGCGGGTCGAACACGGTGACCCGGTAGTCGCCGTCGATCCTGCGGCCGCCCGGGCCGGAGAGAACCTGGCGGTAGGTCGCTCCCTTTCCGTCCGCGGGTGAGGTGCGCTCGATCTCCAGGACACCGCTGCGCCACTCGGCGTTATGGGTTCCGTCGGCGAGGTAGTCGAAGACCGCGCCTGCTGGCCGGTTGACGGTGACGGTGTGCTCGGCGTGTGGCATGGGTCAGTCAGCCTTTCTTCGCTGGTTTCTTCGCGGGGAGCTGGCCGGCGTAGGCCAGCGACCGGCGTACCCAGTCCTCGACTGCGTCGTTGACGAGGGTGGGTGGTACCACGACGTACTCCTTCATCGGCCGGCCGGGCATGGGCTCGAACACGGACGCGGGGTACCGGCTGAGGAACTCGGCCGTGTCCGCGTCGGCGAGGCGCAGGATCAGTGAATCCTCGTGCAGCCTCATGAACATGTTTCCGCGCAGCACGCAGGTGGGATAGCCGAACATCTGCTTGCGGCCGACCTCCCCGGCAAGCGCGGCAAGCTCGTCGAAGCGGGTGATGAGCCCGGGTGGTGACTTACCGATTGTCGGCACGATGAGTCCCCTCAGGCTGGCTGGCGATGAGCCGGTCACGGGCGTCGGCCAGGTAGCGGTGCTCCACGTCGTTGCTGGCCAGGCTGATCGCGTGATCGTAGTCGGCCAGCGCCGCTACGGTGTCGCCGAGCCGGCGGTGCAGGTCAGCGCGCACTGACCAGACCCGGTGCGAATCACGCAACGCGGTGTCGCCGCTGAGTTCGCTGACCAATGGCAGCGCGATGGCCGGGCCGGCGGCCATCGCGAGCGCGACGGCGCGGTTGAGCGCGACGACGGGTGTGTCCTGGAACACGAGAAGCTCGTCATAGAGCGCGACGATCGCGGGCCAGTCGGTGTCGGCGAACGCCGGCGCGGTCGCGTGGGCGGCGGCCAGCTCGGCTTGTAGGAGCAGTGGCCCCCGCGCCCCGAACTCGCGGGCACGGCGCAGGGCCGCTGCGCCGTCACTGATAAGACCCCGGTCCCAGCGGCTGCGGTCTTGCGCGTCGAGTGTGAGCAGCGCGCCGTCGGCTCCGCTCCGGGTGGCCTGGCGGCTGAGATGGAACGACAGCAGCGCGCGCAGCGCCCACGGCTCCGGCTCGCCCGCAGCGAGTTCGGTGAGCAGGCTGGCGAGGCGGTGGGCTTCCAGCGCGAGATCTCCCCGGGTCAGCGTGCCGCCGGCGGAGGGGAGGTAGCCCTCGTTAAAGACGAGGTAGACGACGTCGATGATCGACGACAGCCGCCCGCCCAGGCCGGGTTCGTCGGCGGCGAAGGTGACCCGGTGCGCGGCCAGGGTGCGCTTGGCCCGCACGATGCGCTGCGCGATCGTGGCGGCTGGCAGGTGGAAACCGCGCGCGATCTGTTCCGTTGTCAGGCCCGCGACCATCCGCAAGGTGAGCGCGACCTGCGCCACGGCGGGAAGCAGCGGATGACAGCACATCGCGATGAGGCGCAGCCGGTCATCATGGATCTCCGGCGGTACATCGGGGCCGGGTTGCGCTGCTGTGAGCAGGGGGCGCAGCGCCCGCGACTGCTGCTCCGCGCGCCCGGCGTCACGGATCACGTTGCGTGCCCGGTTGCGGCATGCGGTCATCAGCCACGCGCCGGGCCGCTCCGGGATCCCGAGCAAAGGCCAGCGGTCAAGGGCCGTGATGAGTGTCTCCTGCACGACGTCCTCGGCGGCCTGCAGATCACCGGTGATCCACATGGTCGCAGCGACGAGCCGCGGCCACTCGCCGCGGAAGGTTGCGGCCAGCGCGGCCTCGGCGCCGTCGTTCACCGGGCCTGCCCCCCGCCGGCCGCGCCGATCAGCGGCAGCACCCTCACGTCGTAGCCGGCCAGCCGCTCCCACCCAGCGGCCAGCCGCGACGCGGCAGCGGGGCCGCTCACCCGCACCACAAGACACGCGACCGGCCCGCCGCGGCCTGCCCGCCCCACGGCGAACGAGGCCAGCAGCCCCCACCGCCGCAGGCACCCCTGCCAGGCCGCCAGCGCGGCCAGGTCACGGGCGGCGCGGGCCGGGGACAGCTCACCCGGCATGGCCGGGCGGGTTCCGAGCAGCAGGAACTCGCTCACCCCATCGGGACGATCTCGCGGACCTCGACTGAGCCGAACCCGGCATTGGGGCAGCCGGCGGCGATCTTCACCGCCGCGCCGAGATCGGGTGCCTCGATGAGGAAGTACCCGGCGATGACTTCCTTGCTCTCAGCGAACGGCCCGTCCAGGACAGACTGCCTGCCGTCACGCGTCCGGACCTTCTTGGCCTCGGTGACCGGGCGCAACGGCGAGCCGCCCTTGAGCGTGCCCTCACTGAGCAGGCCCATCGCGTACTCGCCCACCTGCTGGACCGCGTCCTGGCGCTGCGCGTCGCTCACCACAAGCGCCGGGTCCTCAGCCAGAATCAGCATGTATTCCATCAATCGATCCTCCTGAACTGCACTGTCCTTCCACCCTCACGACACCAGCACCCCGACCGGATCGACAAGCTCACCCGGCATTTTCCTGCGGCGGGCAGCGGGGTGGCACCACTACCTGGCTGCAGTCACCAGCCGGGGCCAGGCCGATCACGGCTGCGCGCGGCGACGGGAGTCGTACCCGGCGGGCATGCTGCTGGTGGTGGGCTACGACATGACGAACCTGACAGAAGGCACCGGCGGCCCGCCGGACCCGGCTGTCCTGTACACGCTCGAATCCATCACGCGTTCCCTCCGGGACTCACCATGCGCGGGCCGATCGAGTCCGGCGTCCTGTCGCTACCGCTGACGGCACCGCGAGGCAGTGGACACCCTGGTCCGCGCTATCGGCGACTGACCAGGGCACGCGACCGTCCCGTGACGGGTCGCCGCGCCGCCGCTCAGCCTCGGTGGCTGGGTGATTGCTGAGGTTCCTAGGACCTGTGGGGCTGTCCTGCCTGCATGTGGCTGTTTCGCGGTTGGCTGGAGGGTAGGAGCCATAGCCGTGACGATCCTGCACGTGCCCTCGGTGACCGGCCAGGAAGAGGGCGGAGACAGCCTGCTGGCATGGTCGGAGCGTACCGGGCGCCGCCAGACAGCACAGCCGGGTCGTGGCGCGCTGCGGTTCGCGTTCTACGGACGGGTGTCCACCGAGGATTATCAGGATCCGGTGACCGCACGAGCGCGGCAGCGGGACCAGGCGGCCGCGCTGGTGACCGGGCACGGGCAGATCGTGGCCGAGTTCTTCGACGTCGGGCAGAGCCGGACGCTGGCATGGGCGCGCCGCCCTCAGGCCGCCGCCCTGATCGCGGAACTGGCCAACCCTGACCGCGGGTGGGATGCGGTGGTGGTCGGGGAGTACGAGCGGGCGTTCTACGGCGGGCAGTACGCGTCGATGGCGCCGCTGTTCGAGCACTACGGCATCCAGCTGTGGACTCCCGAGGTCGGCGGCCGGATTGACTTCGGCGCCGAGGACCACGAGCAACTGATGCTGGCCCTGGGGTTTCAGTCCAAGCGGGAGATCACCCGGACCAGGATCAGGGTCCGGACCGCGATGGCTGCGCAGACCCGCGAGCAGGGCCGGTATCTCGGTGGCCGGCCGCCGTACGGGTACCGGCTCGCTGACGCCGGGCCGCACCCCAACAAGGCCTACGCCGCGTGGGGACGCCGGGCACACCGCCTGGAGCCCGACCCGGTGACAGCGCCGACGGTCCGGTGGATCTTCGCGCAGCGCCTGGCCAGGCACAGCCTGGCCCGGATCACCCGCGCACTCAACGACGCGGGTATCCCCTGCCCGTCGGCGGCCGACCCGCGGCGCAACCCGCACCGCAGCGGCGCTGCGTGGAAGCTGAACACTGTGGCGGCGATCCTGGGCAACCCCCGCTACACCGGGCGGCAGGTGTGGAACCGGCAGCGGACCGTCTGCAACCTGGTGGACCCGGCGAATACCGGACTGGGCCACCGGCAGGTCCAGCGGTGGAACCTGCCCGAGGGCTGGGTCATCTCCGCCCGCCCCGCCCACCCGGCGCTGGTCAGCGAGGCCGACTTCGTCGCCGTCCAGGACACGAGCACGCCCCGCGGCCCCGCCGGTCCCGCGACGCGCTGGTACCTGCTGGCCGGGCTGCTGCGCTGCGGGACCTACGGGCGGCGCCTGGAGTCCGCCTGGTCCAACCACCGGTCCGCTTACCGGTGCCGCCACGGCCATACCAGTGCCGGCCGTCCCGATCCTGAACGGCCAAAGAATGTCTACATCCGCGAGGACCAGATCCTGCCTCACCTGGCCGCCCTGGCCATCCTGCTATCAGGCCAGAACCACACGGGGCAGGGCGCTCCGCAAGCCATCACCCCCGCGCGGACCGCGGAGCTGATCGACTACCTGCGGGTCGTCGGCGTCACCCTCACCTACGACCCGGGCAAGCAAACTCTCCGGACCGACACCGACGACCCTGTAGCCGTCACCATCGGCCAGAATCGCTGACGCTCCGGCGACCCAGACCGAAGAAAGGAGACAAATCAGCAGGTAAATCACCCGCCCTGGCCGAGGCCGGCCTCGGGTGACGCTCAGGCATGCCCGAATTCAGCGCTTATGGGGAAATACTGTGTCCGAGAGGGGGGACTTGAACACGGAAACCGGTGAAATCTCCCCGGATCGGGGAAATCATGCAATAAAGGTAACAGAGCGGGGCGAACGCGCCCGGGTATTCCGCGACGTGTTCGCTATCTGGTCCGCCACCTGGCCTGTGCATGGCCGGGCGGCAGGTGCCGAGCATCTGCTCCCGCGCCGCTGTGCCGCCTCGGTGACGACACGGGTGGACCAGCTTCCGCAGCCGACCGGCAGCAAGACCAGCTGGCCGACCGCGACGTCGCGGGCGTCTCCGCCGAGTTCGGCAACCCGCCCGGACTCCTTCGCGGCCCCCGATCGCCGGCAACGGCGGCAACTGCCCGTATTCGCCGGTCAGGGTCATCACATCCGACGGCTTGATCGGCGCGGCGACGACTTCGACCAGCGCCTGCCCCGCGTTGAGCCGCGGCGTTTCGAACTCCGCCGGATGAATCACGTCCTGCGGCATGCCCGGGCGGTTAGCTCGATTCCGATCACGCGGAGGTCTGGCAGTGTCAGCTAGCCTGGTCCCCGACCAGCCCGGCACCGACTAACTAGCTCGTCACCGTCTACCGGGCACTGGCGCTCTCCGGCGTGCGGGCCCGGCGGGGGTGTGCCGGAAGAGCGAGTTCTACGATGGCGGGGGATCCGCCGGGAGGACGCCGGGTGATGTTGTGGGGCCGCAGGCAGCAGTGCGAGGCCCTGGATGGGCTGCTTGCGGACGTCCGGGCTGGGCGCAGCCGGGTGCTGGTGGTGCGCGGCGAGCCGGGCATCGGCAAGACCGCGCTGCTGGGTTATGCGGCCGAGACCGCGCAAGACTTCCAGGTGGTACACGCGGAGGGCGTCGAGTCGGACATGGAGCTGCCGTTCGCGGCGCTGCACCAGCTGTGCAGCCGCATGTTGAGCCGGCTGGACCGACTGCCCGGCCCGCAGCGCGACGCGCTCGGCGTAACGTTCGGGCTGCGTCCGGGCAGCGCGCCGGATCGTTTCCTGGTCGGCCTGGCCGTGCTGGGCCTGCTATCCGAGGTGGCCGCCGACCAGCCGCTGCTGTGCCTGGCCGATGATGCGCAGTGGCTGGACCAGGCCACAGCGCAGACGCTGGCATTCGTGGCCCGCCGGCTGGACGCCGAATCGGTCGCCCTGCTCTTCGGCACCCGCGATCCCGCCGCGACGGGTGACCTCGCTGGCCTGCCCGGGCTGGTGGTAGAGGGACTGCCTGACGCTGACGCCCGGGCGCTGCTGGCCTCGGCCATCCCCGGGCGGCTAGATGAGCGGGTCCGGGACCGGATCATCGCCGAGTCCGGCGGCAACCCGCTGGCCCTGCTCGAGCTGCCGCACGGGATGACGGCGGCGGAGCTGGCCGGCGGGTTCGGGCTGCCGGGCGCGGGCCCGCTTTCCGGCCGTATCGAGGACATCTTCCGGCGGCGGCTGGCGCCGCTTCCGGCGAAGACTCAGCGGCTGTTGCTGCTCGCGGCGGCGGAGCCGACCGGCGACCCGGCGCTGCTGTGGCGGGCTGCGGATCGGCTCGGGATCGGGGCCGGAGCGGCGGATGCCGCCGAGTCCGGAGGGTTGCTGGTCGCCGGCGCGCGGGTGACCTTTCGTCATCCGCTGGTCCGCTCGGCGATCTACCGGTCGGCCTCGCCGCACGACAGGCGGGAAGTGCATCGCGCGCTGGCGGAGGCGACCGATCCGCAGCTCGATCCCGATCGGCGTGCATGGCACCTCGCGCAGGCGGCGCCAGGGCCCGATGAGGACGTCGCAGCCGAGCTCGAGCGCTCGGCCGCCCGGGCCCAGGCGCGTGGCGGGTTCGCGGCGGCGGCCGCGTTCCTGGAACGGGCGACCGCGCTGACGCTCGAACCGGCCCGGGGGGTGGAGCGCGCGCTGGCCGCAGCGCGGGCAATGGCCCAGGCCGGCGCGTTCGATGCGGCGCTGCGGCTGCTGGCCACGGCAGAGGCCGGACCGCTTGATGAGTTCCAGCGAGCCCGGGCCGACCTGCTGAGCGGGCAGATCGCGTTCGCCTCCAGCCGCGGCAGCGACGTTCCACCGCTCCTGCTCAAGGCCGCCAAACGCCTCGAACCGCTCGACGCC
>DASWFT010000653.1:0-1980 GCA_036394075.1 Streptosporangiaceae bacterium | reverse complement strand
GAGAGCCTGGCCCTTTCGGGTCGGCAACGTGGTCGCTCTTCCCGCCGGGGCCAGCCTGGCAGGGATGCGGGGGTGGCTGCAAGCGGCCGCTGGTGCCTGCCGGGGGTGGTCAGGCCAGCACCCATGCCCCGTTGTCGCGGGTGAGGCCGCGGCTGATGAGGTTGCGCAGGTTAAGGGCTGCGGTGCGGTGCTTGAGCCAGGCGTTGTTCCTGGCGGTGCCGAGGTAGCGGAGTCTGAGGCGCCGCCCGCCGCGGCTGGCGATCTGGGAGATCACCCGTTCGACGTTGGGGCGGAACTTCCTGTAGTCCTCACGCAGGCCGGGCTGGGCTGCCCAGCCTGCGCGCGCGGCGCGCAGCAGCGCGTCGTGCTCGTGCAAGATCAGCGCACGGCCGTGCTTGCTGGTGGTGCAGCGGGCGCGCAGCGGGCAGCCGCGGCATGCGGCGCGGAAGGTGACATTGCGGCGGGCGGTGACCGGCCGGGTGACGCCGGCCGGGCAGGTCACGGTGTGCGCAGCCTCATCGACGGTGAAGTCATCGAGGGTGAACCCGCCCTCGACCGCAGGCTTGAGCGGCCGGGGCTTGATCACCGCCGTGTGCCCGGCCTGCCTGATCGCCGCGCGCAGGTCCCCGGTGCCGTAAGCGGAATCGCCGTACCACTCACACGGCGGGCCGCCGCCGGCGGCCTGGCCAGCTAAGAACTCCCCGGCGACGGCGGCGTCGCTGTTCTCCTCCCCGGCTGCCCGGGTCAGCCCTTCACCGGTGATGATCCCGGTCTCCGGGCAGGCAGCCACGTGGGCGCGGTAGCCATCGCGGCGGTTCTCCGGTGACTTGCGGGTATGCCGCGCCTCTGGGTCCACGGTGGAGATGACGCGGTCCCCGGCGACCTTCCGGGCGATCCGCCACCGTCCATCGGTCCCGTCCGATCCCTCAGCGGGCCCGACATCCTGCCCGGCGACCAGCGCCAGCAGCCCCACCGCGGAGGCTGCCTGCTCCCCCAGTTCCCGGTCCTTCAGCGCCGCCACAAGCGCGTTCGCGTCGTTCACCAGGGCCGAGACAAGCGCGTCTTTGGCCTGCGGGTCGTCCCAGTCGACCCGCGGCTTGCCCGGCGCCGGGTAGTCATGCCCGGTGCACGCCGCCGCGATCAGCTCCGCCGCCCCCGGCACCACCCGCCCCACCCGGCGAATCGCGGCCACCAGCTGGGTCACAGTGTCCTGGGTAGCCACCGCATCGGCCAGAATCGTCGAGTCCACCGCCCGGCGCCGGCGGCCTTTCAGCACACCGGTCTCCTCCACGATCTTCCTGACCGCGTCGCTGATCCGGTGCGGGCGCGCTGACCTGGCGACCCGCCGCCGCCAGTACACCAGCGTCGAGGGATCAAAGCCCTCATGGCCCAGCGGGAACCCGCACGCCGCCTTCCACCGCAGGTCACAGCGGGCCGCCTCGGCCGCCTCGGCGTCGGAGTAATCATGCAGCACCTGCAGCACCATCACCGAGGCCATCACGCTCGCCGGGACCGACGGCCGGCCCTTCCCTGACGGGAACAGGTCCGCGAAATCCTCATCACCGAACAACTCCTGGCGATGCGCCGCCAAGAACGCGAACATGCTCCCCGCCGGCACCAAGTGCCCGACCAGCGCCCCCGCGTCCAGTAACTGCCCGCCCGCCCGCTCGCTCTCTGCCCTGCATGCAAAAATCATCCCAGAAGACCGGACACCCGCCGCTATCGCGGCGCCCTTATTCAGTGCCCTCCCAGTGAGGCTCCGCCTCTGACCGCCGAGGTTCGGGCTGGCCTGGGCTGCCGACTGCGGTCAGGCTGGTGGGCATGGCTGCAGCAGTGACGGTGAACGATCTTCTTGATGGCCATGTGGCGCTGGATGTGGAGTGCCTGGACCGGATCTACCTGAACGGTTACGTGCCGATGTTGCAGGTCGGCGGTCAGGTGGTGTCGTTCATGACGCAGCACCTGGGGTGCTCGATCCCG